>NZ_CP011272.1:2178045-2489194 GCF_001610875.1 Pirellula sp. SH-Sr6A
TGACACCCGTCTCTGGTAACCAACTGCTGGTCACTCGCAAATCATCGTCCGACGTCATTCGATCTGTTGTCGACGCCGATACGGTCTCGTTGTTGCGTGCACTCGGTGCTGCGAATGCTTCTTATAACGACCTTGTGCAGACCATATCGCAACTGTCGGAGAAGAAATGCATCAGCATCCCCGTTGCTTTCAATCCACGTCCTATGGCGGGTCGTATCTACAAGCGCGATGGTGAATCCGAAATTACAGAAGAAAGGCCCGTGGAAGTGGACGCGAGCTCGCGGCAGAACGAGACCAAATCCTGGTGGACTGTCTCCAATTGGTTTCGCGGCGAAGCAGTTACCCCACAGCGATCGTCATCGGAATCTGGAATCGATCTTGATGTCTCGGCCAAGGAACAGGAAATAGAATCCGTCGAGGCGCTTCCAACTGGAGTATCCCCTACGGTCTCCACTTCGTCGAATGCATCGACGGCGCTTCCTGAGATCGACTGGGACGCATTGAACTAACGGCTGCACCATCCCAACCTCACCTAATCCTCACCCTAAACCTCACCACTTTTTGATTCGGATCCATCGGACTCTTTCATGCTCAAAGCCCTCGAACTGGTAGGCTTCAAGAGTTTTGCCGACAAAACGCGGTTCGAGTTCCCCGACGGGATCACCGTAGTCGTCGGTCCGAACGGATCTGGAAAATCCAACGTCGTCGATGCAGTAAAGTGGGTGCTCGGTGCCCAGAGCGCCAAAGCGCTCCGTGGTGCAGACATGGCGGATGTGATCTTTAAAGGTTCCGCGGAGGGGGGACGCAAACCGGCGAACAGCGCCGAGGTCGTGCTTGTTCTCGACAATACGTCTCGCATCTTTCATCACGACTCCGAAGAAGTGCATGTGAGCCGAAGGGTTTTTCGCAGCGGCGAAGGGGAGTACGCGATCAACGGCCAGCCTTGTCGGCTGAAAGATGTCAAAGATCTCTTTCGGGGCACTGGTGTCGGCGTCGATGCTTACAGTCTCATCGAACAGGGGAAGGTTGATCGCCTGCTGCAAGCCTCCGCGAAAGATCGACGCGGAATTTTCGAAGAGGCTGCCGGCATTTCTCGGTTCAAAGCCAAAAAGGTGGAAGCCGAACGTCGAATGCAACGCGTCGATCAAAACCTGGTTCGGCTGGGGGACATCGTCGACGAAGTTGGAAAGCGATTGCAAACCCTCAAGAGCCAGGCGACCAAGGCGCAGCGGTATCGAGAAATCACCCATCAACTTACAACACAACGATGGAATCTTGGTTGGATCGAGTCTCGCCTGCTGGAACACCAACGCAACGCTCTGGAAATTCAACGGACGGAGGCGATCACCTCCAAAGAAGAATGTTTGGTGAAATGGAAAGAGCTGGAAGAGTCTGCAGCTCGAGAGAAAAACCTACTGGATGCACTGCAGTCGGAGCTTGTCTCCTTTCAGAATGCGTATCTAAACGCAGAAAAAGAAGCGATCGCAGCGGAAAGCGGATACAAAACAGCCATCGCCCGCTCGGAAGAGTTGGAGATCGAACGATCGCTCATTCAAGAACGTTTGATCGCATTGCAAGAGCGAGCTTCCTCGTCCGTAGAAGAAACCCAAACGCGACAACGCGAAATCGAGTCGATCCAACAAGAACAGATAGACGCAATTCAGCTGCTTTCGAATCGTGAAGCGGATCTGGATGAAGTTCGCCGCGAGCTCGAGCAGTTGAACCAATCGATCGACTCCGATACGGCCACGTATAACGAGACGCAAACGACCATTCACACGTTGCGTTCCAAAATCGTCAGTTTTCAGTACCACATCGAGCAGCTGCAAAACTCGATCGAAACCTGGCGAGGTCAGGAGTCGCAGTTACGATTGGAATGGGAACGTCAAGAAAAGGAATCCACTCAACTATCGCAAGAGATAGAACAGGCCAGGGTGCGAGCGGCGACGGCTAGAGAGGGGCGATCCCAAGCAGAACAATCGCTCGAACAAGGGCGGAAGAAGCTGTTCGAAAATCAAGAACAACTCGCCGCGATGCAAGGCAAATTGCACGGGGTACGAGAACGATTGTCGGTTCTTGCGCAATTGGAAGACCAATTCGCAGGAGATGGCCGGGGTGGACAACAATTGTTGCGACTCGCACGTGCGAACCAAGACCTCGACTTGAAAGATGGTGAGTCTAGCGTCTCGATGATGTCGAACCCGTGGCATTCGGTGCGGGGACTTGTTGCGGATATTCTTTCGAGCGAAATGCACCTGGCCCCCTTGATCGACGTGGCGCTCGGGCACCTCGCGGATGCGATCGTTTTGAGCAACGGTCAAATTGTCGACTGGATCCATGAAGGCGCCCTCTCCGTCGATGGCCGCGTGACCTTGCTCCGACTGGATCGTCTCCCCAACCGACGAACAGGGGAGAAGATACAGCTCGATGGACTGCGAGGAATCATCGGGCGAGCTGATCGGCTAACCCAGTATGCTCCCGAGTACGAACCGCTCATCCGAGCTTTGCTCGGAACGACATGGTTCGTGGATTCTTTGGCGACCGCCTTGGAACTCAGCCACTTTCGCGGAGCCGGATTGCGATTCGTGACCGCGGAATGCCAATTGGTCGATTCGGATGGAAGCATTACGATCGGGTCGTTGCAAGCGGGCTTAGGATTGATCTCCCGACGGACAGAAATGCAGATGGCGCGCGAAGAGATCCTGCATCTCGAATCGGAGCTCGAGCAAGCGACTCAGGCGATGGTAAACCTTCAAGAAAGCTTGGCTCGCGAAGAACAAGCCTTGAAGCAATTAGCGGGGCAAGAGAGGGAGGCTTCGCAAGAGCTTTCGCGTGTCGAAGTTCTGTCGGAGTCCAATCAAGAGCGACGATCGAACCTTCTGAAAAGAATCGACGAGATCCTATCTCAGATCGCAAACGGTGATGAACGCATTCTCGATGCAGAGAACCAGTCTCAGGAGGCGGATGCAGAATGCCAACACAGCGAATTGGCACGCGAAGAGATCGATGTTCGTCTGCACTCATGGAGGGAGAAGAGAACGGAGCTTCAGTCCAAACTAAAGCTTCAAGAGTCGCTAGCGAATGAACAAAAGATCCAAGTGGCTCGATTGGAACAAAGGCTCGACGGATTGAAGCTCACGCTGGATCAACTCGTATTGGACGCATCGGAGAGAGAAAAGAATGTGAGCCAGGCCAGCCTGTCCCTCGCGCAAATCGACCAGCGTATCCAAGAATCCAAACAGCATGCCGCCCGCTGCCTGGAGGCGATGGGCGAACTGCGAGCGACCGCCACCAACCTAGAAGCCCAGCGCATTGCGCAGCTGGCGAAGATCGACGAACAGAACAATGCGGCCGGACAAGCTTCACGCCAGTTTGAGCAAATGCGACGTCAACTGGATAAGAATGAAGACAAGTTAGCACAGATCACCCAAAACTTGCAGCAAATCGACTCCCAAGTTGCACAGCTTCGCGAGCACTACGCCGCAGAATATCAAATCCACTTGCCTCAGGATTTGCTGGAACTCGAGCTGCATACCGAAGACGAACGTCTTTCTGAAGAAACGGCTGCACAACTCCAATCGATCGCTGCAGTCTCCAATACGCATGAGTTGCAACAACTCAAACAGAAAACGGAATCGGAAATTGCATGGCTCCGATCCGAAATCGCGTCGACCGGGAGTGTCAACATGGAGGCGCTCGCAGAGCTCGATGCATTGCAATCGAGGTACGATCGCCTCGCCGGTCACCAAAGCGACTTGATCGAAGCGAAGAATGGATTGCTGCGGACTATGACGAAAATCGACGAAGATTCTCGTCACTTGTTCGTCGAGACGCTGCAAGCGATTCGCAAAAATTTCCAAGACCTGTATCGGCGTTCTTTCGGCGGTGGCTTCGCCGACATTCTTCTGGAAAACGAAAACGATCCGGATAGCGGTATCGAGATCATTGCAACGCCCCCGGGCAAGACGACGCTTAGCAATTCGCTTCTGAGCGGTGGCGAAAAAGCTCTCACAGCAGTCGCATTGATCATGGCATTCTTTCAATATCGTCCGAGCCCGTTTTGTATTCTCGATGAAGTCGATGCGCCTTTCGACGAAGCCAATATTGGTCGTTTTGTGACGGTTCTCAGAGAGTTTCTCTCGACTACCAAGTTCATCGTCGTGACGCATAGCAAGAAAACAATGACGGCAGCCAACATGATCTATGGTGTTACCATGCAGGAAAGCGGGGTTTCGCGACAGGTCTCCGTTCGCTTCGAAGAAGTCAACGAGAAAGGGGAGATCCTCACCAAAGACCGAAAGCTCGCTGCTTAGAACGTGTTTTGAAATTGCCTTGAATTGAAAAAATCGCTACGGCTCAGGAAGCGAAAAAGTTTCCCGGACTACAAGGAGCCGTAGCGATCATGAGTGGAATGGATTATCCAAGTTGCCTATCCGACAAGCAATGGCAGTTGATTCAAAAAGTATTACCCCCTGCCAATCAGCGTGGACGAAAACGGATCGATCGGAGGCGAATCATCAATGCCATTCTGTATGTCTGCCGCACAGGGTGCCAGTGGCGATTTCTTCCCAAAGAGTTTCCGCACTGGAATACAGTCTACGGGGTATTTCGCCAGTGGAAGCTTGACGGGGTTTGGCTGGCTATCCATGAACTACTCCGTAGCGAGGTTCGAAAAGCGACAGGCAAAAAAGCAGCACCTACGGTTGGAATCATCGACAGCCAATCGATCAGGACGGCCGAGGGTGGTGAAACCCGTGGATACGACGCCGGAAAGAAGATCACAGGTCGCAAGCGACATATCCTCGTTGATACACTGGGGATGCTCTTGATGGTCGTTGTCCACAGCGCTGAAATCCAGGACTATGATGGAGGATCGATTGTTATGCAGGGTATCCGCAGCCTCTATCGAAAAATCAAGATCGTGTTCGCCGATGGCGCTTACGGGAAGGGTGGCCTTCCACAGCTACTGAAAGAGCAGGAAGGACTTCAGTTGCAAACAGTGCTGCGACCGATAGCCGCAAAAGGTTTCCAAGTACTACCAAAACGATGGATCGTCGAGCGCACATTCGCGTGGATCAATCGACGGCGACGCCTAAGCAAAGATTACGAACGACTTGCAGACACGAGTGAAACCATGATCTACATCTCCATGATCGATTTAATGTCTCGCCGGTTAGCAAAAATGTAGGAAAGGCAATTTCAAAACACGTTCTTAGTTCCGAGTCGCTCTAGGAACTTTATCTCGAGGGTGGTGGATCGAACGATGGATAGGATTGCCCTGGATGATTTTCTCAAAGTGGAGTTGCGCGTAGGGCGTGTGCTCGATGCGGCCATCTTCGAAGGTGCACGGAAGCCGGCCTTGCTCATCCGTATCGATTTTGGCCACGAGATTGGCATCAAGAAGTCGAGTGCTCAAATCACTTCCCTCTACAAGCCGGAAGACCTCATCGGCAAGCTGATTGTCGCCGTGGTGAACTTACCCGCGATGCAGATCGGCTCGCATATGTCCGAGTGCCTCGTGACAGGTTTTCACAACTCGCACGGGGAGGTTGCGTTATGCGTACCCGACAAAGAAGTTCCGCTGGGGACCAAACTCCTCTAGATCTCTCCCTATGACGGAACATGTCAGAAGACGAAGACCACCGCATCCCTCAACGTCCAGTTCTCCAGCAGTTTCAATTCCGCATTTCGCAAGTTTTGCTTTGGACGGCAGCCGTCGCGGCTTTCGCCGCCTGCTACAAGAACTACCCGACCGCATTCTACATCGCGATCGCACTGTGCATTCTCAGTCTACCGCTCGTGCCGTTTGGTTTCATGCTTGCCATTCTCCTCTTTAGCCCCGAAGAGGGAAAGCAATTGAAGGTGAGCCCCAAGCTGTTGCAGAAGGTCTCGCTCGCGTGGCTGCTGGGAGTATTGCTCATTACGGCCACGTGCGTATTGATCATCGAGGGTATGTTTCGAATGCAATGACGGAGGCCTACTGGTGTTGAACTAGAAGCACCCGAGGTTGAGCGATGCCTACTAGGATCGGCCGGGCCAACGATCCCACCACGTACGAAACTGTTGCCACTGTTGGTCGAGGAATCCAAGTTGGCTTGCGCTGAGCGCGTCGCTTTCTTGAAGCTGCAATGTGTATTCGGGGTTCCCTGCCAGGACCATGAGGCGTTTGTAATAGAGAACCAAATCAGGACCTTCATCGAAGGTAGAAAGCACCTTCAAAGCATCGCTGAGTTCGAAAGCCCATTGCTTGGCCTGCGAGTCTCCCTGGACGGCCCGTTCACAAAGCTCGACCAATCGGAGTACTTCGCGTGGTATGGCGTTCCCCACACCGGTGATCGCCCCTGCGGCTCCGCAGTAGAGGAACCCGTGTACGACTTGGGTATCCACGCCGACCATGAGGGAGAGATCGGGATCACCGCTCGTGATATGCTCGGCCGCATAGTCCAATGAAGCCGCACCGCCAAACTCTTTGAAGCCGACCAAGTTCTTATGTTTTTGTCGCAATTGAAAGAACAAGTCCGCTTTGGTTTGGTATCCGTAGTAGGGGCTGTTGTAAATCACCGAAGGAAGGTCGGGTGCGGCGGCGAGGATCTTCGAGAAGTGCTGGTACTGGGCTGCTGGCGAGGTGCCGCGAGACAGAACGCGGGGAATGACCATCAACCCCTTGGCTCCCACCTTTTGACCGTGAGCTGCGTGGTCGACCGCCAGGCTCGTATTTTGAGCACCGGTTCCCACGACGACGGGAACTCCCGCCTCCGCCAAGCGTTTCACACCTTCTTGGCGTTGAGATTCGGTCAGAAGGGGCCAATCCCCCATGGAACCGCAGTAAATGACGGCTTTCATCCCTATTTGGATCAGTTCCTGTCCCTTGCGAACCAAGGCATCGTAGTCTGGAGTTCGATCCGATTTGCAGGGAGTCATCAAGGCGGGCATACAGCCGCGGAAGAAATGGTCTTTTCGTGTCATGGGACTTTGGTCAGTGCAAATCGGTGAGCAACGGGAACTGAAAACGAGAAGACGAAAGTCTAGTCGCGATCGATGAATTTGTGCACTCTATTTAAGGAACTTGATACATGCCGGCGCGGGGGCTTCGATACGGAATCGAGTCGACTGAAGCGTTCCCTTCTCTGGATCGATTCGAAAAGAAACGATGTCGTTGGATTGTTGATTTTCCGCCAAGAGGAATTGTCCATCCGGCGAGAGGCGAAAGTTCCGTGGCGTTTTACCCAGGGTCGGTGTGTGACCTGTCGAAGCCAGCTTGCCCGTCGACGGATCGATCTGAAAGGAAGCGATGGTGTTGTGCCCACGATTGCTGCCGTAGAGAAATTTCCCTGACGGATGCACCAAGATTTCTGCGGTGGAATAGCCTGGATCGGATACTCCCGGGGGGAGTGTCGTCACGGTCTCGAGATGTGTAGATGGCCGACTTCCGTCCCAAAGAAAACTGGAGATCGTCATGTCGAGCTCGTTGATGACATAAAGGATCCGCTCGGTTGGATCGAACGTGAGATGCCGCGGACCGGCTCCTGGTGCTAGGACCAAGTCGAGGTCGGGACGAGGCTTGAAAAGGCGCATCGCTCGGTCAGGCTCGTAGACCACGACTCGGTCCATCCCAAGATCGGCAACGAGAAGATAGGATCCGTTTTTGGTCCACACGCTGCAATGCGCATGGGGGCTGGATTGTCGAGAAGGGTCCTTTCCTGTTCCTGAATGCTCAATGCGCTGCAACATCGGTCCGACGGCACCGGACGAATCAAGGGGATAAACGACTATGCTCCCTTTCCCGTAGTTGGCTACCACCGCGAACTCCGCACGAGGATCGATGGAAATGTGGCAGGCAGTATCGAGCGGGATGGGTTGCTGATTGACCAAGCGAAGAGCATCTGGTTGAAGGTCATGGAGTTTCTCGATGTCCCAACGAAAGGCGGCGACGACACCAGGAGCCCCTTGTTCGGGTGGTACCGCGCTCCCCACGGCATAAAGAATCTCCTGTTGAGGATGCCGAGCAAAGAAGTTAGGACGGGCCAAAGAACCGACGGCAATCGGTACATCCATCGATCCGTCCGAGTGAAGGCGGCTGGCGTAGATACTTTCCCCGTAACCTCCGATGAAGAAGGGTTCACCGTTCTGAGCCATAGCATTCGGTAAAAATAGAGGGAAGGGAGAAGAGCAGATCGCCAGGGCGAACCACGCGGTCAGCAGTCGTAGAATCATGATCGAATGTTTGGGGGCAAGGCCATCATTGAGAAAAGTCGAAGCGTCTCGATTATAGGTGCCGTTCGCTGTAACGTGGTTCCTCGCAAGCCCTACGACAGATTTTCGCAGTGCGTACGTCGGAGTTTTAAGGTAAAAGGTAGTATGATTTTATCGAGGATGATGCAGTCTCCGCGGGCGTTTACTTGGGTACCCGCCCTATCCATTTTTGTCGCAATCGTTCTGGCTGCGGCGGTCGGATTGCTTGGACTGGCTCGGGATCTTCAGTCCATTCGCCATTCCATTTTTGACGCCGAAATCAATCAAGCCCGGTCGCATGTGGAGCGGACCGTAGGGCGTATCGAGTCCGATCTATTGGAAGGCTTATCGATGGCTGCCTATCAGCTCGAGAAAAAGCCTCGATGGTTAGTCGATCATTGGCGGCGAACGATTCCGGGGAAGCCGGATCGACTTTACGCAGCAATTGTGGACGCCGAAGGATTGATTCTGGCGCATAGTGACTATCTGGACGTCGAGAATCCAAAACACGATCGATTGCCGGAAGGCTGGGAGAAGAAAGCAATCGAAGGATATGGACCAGGGGTTCGGCAGATATCGGACGGCCCCCTCTCGCATCGAGGCGATGCGTTGGATATCAGTGCCCAAATCATTTATCAAAATCAAACCATGGGCTCTTATCACACAGGATTGGATTTGACGTGGCTCAATCGTCGCGTGTGGGATGGGCAGCGTGAAGCGATTCAAGTTTGGTCGATCGTAATCACAGCTATCGGAGCAATTGTTTTAGGGTCTTCCATTTTGCTCTTTCGGTTGGGGGTGCGAGCTAAGAGGATGGAGCAAGCGCTCGATCAAGCCGAGACACGGCGATTGGCAGGGCTCAGTCGCTTGATTGTTGGAATGGCTCACGAATTGCGGAATCCGCTGAACGCCGTGCGATTGAATTTGTTTACATCGCAAAAGGTTTTTGCGGGCACCGCGCACATCTCCTCGGAGGAAGCGGCTGTGATGATCGAAGAATCCGTTCGAGAGGTCGAGCGAGTCGATGATTTGATCGGCCAACTACTGGGGTATGCACGCGTGAATACGCAGGCGAAGGGGGAATGCAATGTTCACGACGAAATCTATTCGATATTGCAATTTCTAAAACAGTTGCACGAGAAGGAAGGTGTCGAGATCTCGTATCAGAACCCATCGCCCGAGACACATATTGCGATCGATGCGCGACTCTTTCGTCAGGTTCTACTCAACCTGCTCAACAACGCTCGCGAGGCGATCGGCAAATCGGGGCGGATTGAAATTCTCGTCGATGCGGCCGGTCCGCGCGTAACCATTCGGGTGCAAGACAGCGGGCCAGGAATTGCGGCGGACCAGTTCGAACAAATTTTTGAGCCCTTTTACACCACACGAGATGACGGAGTCGGCATGGGGTTAGCGGTGGTCAATAGTATTGTGGAAGGGGCCGATGGAAGCATCCAGTGCCGTCGCAGCACCGCCTTGGGCGGCATGGATTTTGTGATCTCACTTCCAGTCGTTCGTTGCAATGAGGAAACCAGCGATGTCCAGTAAGCAAACCATCCTAGTGGTGGAAGATCAGGCTAGCGAACGCGAAGCCATGACTCGACTTTTACGGACCGAGGGCTACAACGTTTTAGCTGCCGCGGGTGTCGCGGAAGCCAAAGCGCACCTATCCCAAGCGGTCGATTTGGTAATCACCGATCTGCGACTGGGCCGACTATCGGGGCTGGATCTGCTTCAATACTGGCATGAGAGCCGGCCTTCGACACCCATCATTGTCGTGACCGCATACGGCGATGTGGATACTGCCGTCGCTGCGATGAAGATGGGGGCCATCGATTACTTGATGAAACCGTTGAAACCGGACGAACTGCTCGTCCTGCTCAACCGATACTTGCCAATGCGTCCGCAACCATCGATCACAGACGATGAGCATGCTGGAGTGCTCGGCAAAATGATTGGAAATTCACCAGCGATGCGTCGAGTCTTCGAATCGATCAAACGTGTTGCAGAGTCGGATAGCATCGTTCTGATCACAGGAGAAAGCGGAACAGGAAAAGAATTGGTCGCCGCTGCCATCCACCAGTTGAGCTTGAGAAAGGCGAGTTCGTACGTCGCAGTCAATATCGCTGCTTTGCCAGAGCCTCTGATTGAAGCCGAATTGTTTGGTTATGTACGTGGAGCGTTTACTGGTGCGAACGAATCCAGGCATGGGCGATTTCAAGCAGCCCAGGGTGGGACGCTGTTCATGGACGAGATCGGGGACTTTCCCCTTTCCCTTCAACCAAAATTGCTTCGAGTCCTGGAGAGCTTTACCTTCTCACCGGTCGGCAGCAATGAAGAAGTGAAGGTCGATGTGCGATTGATTGCCGCCACCAGTCGTAACATCTCCGAGTTGACCGAGTCCAACCAGTACCGGGCCGACCTTTACCACCGACTCAATGTCCTCAATGTCGATCTCCCTCCCCTTCGCGAAAGGCCGGAAGACATCGAACCGCTCGTCGATTTCTTTATTCGCGATTGCGCCGCGCGACATGTACGCAAGCCACCTGAAGTCTCGAACGACTTGATGGCCTTCCTTCGCTCTTATGACTGGCCGGGGAATGTACGCCAATTGCGCAATACCATCGAGAACATGCTGGTGATGGGAGGAAGGGAACTGCTTGGCATGCAGGACTTGCCCAAGTTCCTCAGCAGCAACGCGACCAGCAATCCAACCCGAATCGCACCCGCTACCGTCAATTTAAATGACTTGGAACGAGAAGCGATTCAAAGCGCCCTTTCGCATTCTATGGGGAATCGCACCCACGCTGCCCAGAAACTTGGAATCTCCGTGCGAACGCTCCAACGAAAGCTCAAGCAATGGGAAGGAGATACGTCAGACTGACGCAGCGATCGCAATAACCTGACGTGAAGTGTCGTGGTCGGGGGAGTGCGTCCCGCAGTTGGGTGGACGACGGTGAATGGAGTTGAACAGGCGGATGCCATTTTCACGCGGCAACAAAGTCTTCCCCACGAGACTGGCACGACAATTGCTTTAAGTTCCCGGTCCGAGAGTTGGCTGATTAGCAGTCATTCGACGTACATTCGATTTACCTTCGACGTACGGTTGAACCCAAGCGTGGACTCTCGCGAATTCGTTCTTCGCTGGACCATCCGTTTAGAAGGGAGCTCGACATGCGAAAGCCACCGATTGCTTTTCGACAAACAAGAGGCTGCACCCTCGGTGTTGAGTTGGAATTGCAGATCATCGATCTTCATTCGTTCGATCTATCTTCCTCCGCATCCGAGTTGCTGGCCTATTTGGAGACGCAGGCAATCCCTGCGACCATATCTCCTGAGTTGACCGAGAGCATGATCGAGGTGTCGGTCGGAGTCTTTGATTCGTGGACGGAATTGCGAGAGCGTCTCAGAAGCGTCAAAGATCAGATGGTGGATGCTGCAGACTGGCTTCATGTCGGGTTGACCGGCGGGGGCGCGCATCCGTTCCAGCAATGGCAAGATCGCCGCATCTTTGACAAGCAACGATTTCAAAAGCTATCTTCCCTCTATGGATATTTGGCCAAGCAATTCACGGTTTTTGGCCAGCATATTCACGTCGGATGTGAGAGCGGAGATCAAGCCCTCTGGCGGATCCATGCACTCAATCGATTCGTGCCTCACTTCATCGCGTTGGCGGCTTCGTCTCCCTTTTTTCAAGGGGAAGCGACCAGTTTTCATTCGTCGCGACTCAACACGGTCGACGCATTCCCATTCAGCGGTCGAGCTCCGTACGTGGTGAATTGGGATAGGTTTGTTAGAGACCATTATGAGCCGATGTTGAACAACGGTGTCATCAAGAGCATGAAAGATTTCTATTGGGACATTCGCCCTAAGCCGGAGTATGGCACCATCGAACTGCGCGTTTGCGATACACCACTTCATGTCGATCGCGCCGCGCTATTGGCTGGCTATCTTCAGCTGCTGTGTGAAGGATTTGCGGCGGACCCGAGAGCATTTCACGAATCAGACTACATGGTTTATTCGTACAATCGCTTCCAAGCCTGTCGATTCGGACTCGACGCAAACTATATCGATCCGATTGATCAGCGTCACACCCTTCTCCGCAATCATGTATTGGAGACATTGGCGTGGCTCGAAGGCTGTTTGGACCTCTCTGACGATAGGGTGGAATTGATCGAGCAACTGCACGTCGCGGCCATGGGCCTCACTGATGCCGAGAGACTGGTAGAGGTTTACGAACAATCTGGGGCCGTCGAGGACATTGTTCGATTTGCGATCGATCAATGGAAGACGGAGTCTACGCCGACGAGACTTTTGGAGGACGCTGCCTAGTCTCGGTCCATGTACTTAGACTCGGTGGTACTCCCGATACCATGCTACGAAGCGTCGAATGCCTTCTTCGATGGGCGTAGACGGTGCAAAGCCGACAGCCTGCTGCAATGCCTCCACATCCGCGAATGTCGATGGCACGTCACCGGGCTGCATCGGAAGAAGGTTCATGACGGCCTTCTTGCCAATGGCATCTTCGAGCACTTCGATGAACCGAAGCAGTTCGGTCGGCTGATGGTTTCCGATATTGTAAACACGGTAAGGGGCGTCGCTGCTACCCGGAGTTGGTGATTCAGGAGACCATGTGGGATCCGGTGTGGGGATGCAGTCCATCACACGCACGATGGCGGTAACGATGTCGTCGATATACGTGAAATCACGACACATCTTCCCGTGATTGTAAACGTCGATCGGACGACCTTGAAAGATTGCGTCGGTGAACTTGTAGAGAGCCATATCGGGGCGCCCCCATGGACCATACACCGTGAAGAATCGCAGTCCTGTGGTAGGCAAGCGATACAAATGCGAATAGGTGTGGGCCATCAATTCATTCGCTTTTTTCGTGGCAGCATAAAGACTGATGGGATGATCCACGCTGTCATCGACGGAGAATGGCTGTCGCACATTTTTTCCATAGACGCTCGAACTACTGGCGTAGACCAAGTGCTCGATGCCGTGGTGTCGACAGCCTTCCAGAATCGTCATCGTTCCTTGCAGGTTGGAATCGATGTAACTGTACGGATTGGTGAGTGAATATCGCACTCCCGCTTGGGCGCCCAAATGGATCACTCGGTGGAATGAGACTTGTGCAAAAACTTTTTCGATTGCCGATCGATCCTCGAGAGCGCTTCGAACAAAGCGAAATGCCGGTTGTTTTTCCAATTCCTTCAGTCTCGCCTCTTTCAGACGCACATCGTAATAGTCATTGAGATTGTCCAACCCAACCACAGAGAATCCAGCATGGAGAAGTTGCAGACAAGTGTGAAAGCCGATGAATCCGGCTGCTCCAGTAACGAGGATCGTGCGAGACATAGGGGCTTACGCTTCGGTGCTTTTTAGAGAAGGAATTGCAATATTTGCGAGGAGTGGGTGGGCGGGTTGCAGGCGCGTTGCACCTCGGGTTAGCAAAACCTGGATCCAACTGCGAAGCGACGGTGGGTCCGTTACGGCGCCGGACAGACCCGCTTCACTCGCGCAGGGTATCGATGACGTATGCATCCAAGTCCAGTCCCAAAGCAGCGCCACACGGCGACCTCTGACCCATCCGTTTTTTTCCAAGTAAGGTTCGTGAACGAACGGGTCGAACTCGGATCGAGACACCAGGAGGACATCCCAATCTCCCGAGGTGGATAGCCTATAGGAATCGTGAGTACCATTCGAGGTGGAATCGCTCCATTCCCAGCGAAGGTGAGGAGACGGTGATCCGAGCGATGCGAGTCGAGCACGAATAAAATCGGCTTGCTGTTGCACGAGCGTGCGATGCCAACAGGATAGACCAACAAGCCTCCAAACTTGAACTTTGCTGGTGGTGAGTTGATAGTCCATCAGGATATGGGCAGATGGCAAGCGAGGGCGACCGCGCCCGAGCTTAATTGGAGCGAACAGGGGGGGCAAGCTGACGGAATCAGGACGGTGGAGGCTCGAGGCAAGTCCATCGACTGGCTTCCCCATATCAGCTTCGCGGAGCCGATCGGAATGGTCAAGATCACAGGCGCTGTTTCATCTATTGTCAGGTCGCCGTCGGAATCCTCGCGAACGGACTCTCGAAGTCGAAACTTGTCGCAGTCGACGAGCGTTCGCCACCCCTCGGAATCGATCGTCAAGGACGCGCGATCCACTGCGGATGCGGGGCCTTTCTGAAAATCGATCACATCGAGGGCCTGCTCGACATGAAGGGCTCGAGGGTTCCCGTCTTGATCGATCCGATTCCAATCGAAGAGTCGGAAAGTGCAATCGCTCGCTTGCTGAATCTCAGCGACCAACAGCCCCGCTCCGAGAGCATGAACGGTTCCGGCAGGGATAAAAATGCAGTCGCCCGGCTTGGGTTCCAGAATGTGAAGACAGGATTCGGTGGTCCCAGCTTGGATCGCATGGGCCAGTTGCTCGCGGTCGACCCCGGGTCGCAATCCGGCGTAGATCTTCGCCCCGGGCTCCGCATCGATTACATACCAAGCCTCCGTTTTCCCTCGATCGGGAGTGGGCATCTTGGCTCCATAGGCATCATCCGGGTGAACTTGGACACTGAGAACCCGTTGGCAATCCAAGTACTTAAGGAGCAGCGGAAACCGATCGCTGGGTGCCTCATAACCCATAATCTCGGGAGAATAGGACTCGATCAAATTTCGAAGCGTCCTACCTTGAAAAATCCCCTCGCAGACGACCGACTCGGCTTCTCGATGGTCCACCAGCTCCCAGCTCTCGGCCCAAACCCCATTTTCTGGAGGTTTTTTGCCAAGTTGTGCCGCGAGCCGCTCGCCACCCCATAGGTAAGAACGAAGAATGGGGGAAAATTGGAGCGGGTGATCTGGGTAAATCATGGATTGCCAAAAGTCCTAGGGCGAACAAAGCTAGAGGGACCCCTATGTTATCGGAGAGATGATTGATGCTGAAAAGCACCCTTGCCCTGAAGAAATCTGACGATCTGTTTGAAAAAAGCTCGATGAGCTTCGGCGATCACTTGGAGGAATTGCGGCAAGCCTTGATCAAAGCCTCCATCTGGCTCATGGGGGGGCTCTGCGTTGGCGTTCCGATGGCTACCAGTGTCGTCGCTTATATGCAGCGTCCATTGGAAGCAGCTCTCGATCAGTTCTATCGCGAGCAAAGCATCCGGGAAATGGAATCCGCAACAAAGGGAACGGTCGACCCCAATCTGAAAGCTTGGATGGAGGCGAATCAAAAGCGGTCCGAGGTCATTTTTGTCGACAAGAATCGTCTCTCGTCCCTGCTGAAATCGGCGCCGGTGCCCCCAGCCACTAATTCACCGGAAGACATACCGAAAGACACACAGGAAAACGCACCCGTAGACGCCTCTGGGAAAGCGTCCGATACCGGTACTGAACCGAAGGCGTCCCCACTCCAATCGGAACCAGCGAAAAACCTATCGCTCGCCGATCGCTTTCCACTTGCCTCCGCGGATACCGAAGGACTGCCAACTCCCGATCGGCTGGTACCGCTGCGGATTTTCTCCTCGATTAAATCGCAGGCCGAGACGTTCAACATGCAAGAGGGGATGATGATTTGGTTCAAAGCGGCCTTGGTCGTGGCAGCCATTGTCGCGAGTCCCGGTATTTTCTATCACGTATGGGGGTTCGTAGCCGCAGGACTCTACCCGCATGAACGACGCTACGTCTATTACTTTCTTCCAGCGAGCTTAAGCCTGTTTTGGACCGGCGCCTTGTTCGCCTTTTTCGTTGTCTTTCAGTTGGTCATATCGTTCTTATTGAACTTCAACGCCATGATGGGAGTCGGGACATCTCCACGTTTGAATGACTATATGTCGTTTGCACTCTTGCTTCCGCTCGGGTTCGGTATCTCCTTTCAGCTCCCTCTGGTTATGTTGGTGGTAGAGCGATTGGGGATTATGTCGGTCAAAACGTACCTGCAGCAGTGGCGCATGGCAATCTTCATCATCGCCGTCGTAGCCATGGTCCTGACGCCCGCGGATGTCACCAGCATGATCGCGATGGCTTTGCCGCTCATATTCCTCTACTTCCTTGGCATCGCGTTGTGCCACTATGTGCCAAGAGGCGGTATGCTCAACGGCACGGCAGTGGATCCTCGCTAACCATGGAGGATGCGAGCGAACTTCGCAACCTCCAATCCATCCCGAGGCTTGCTCCCCGTCAGATGGATTCTCACAAGGGTACGTATGGCCACGCGCTATTGCTGGGTGGCTCAGTCGGTATGTCTGGAGCGCTATGGATCGCGGGACAAACGTGCTTGCGAGGTGGTGCAGGTCTCGTGACGCTCGCGGTTCCCGACAAAGTCCAAATGGTTTTGTCGGTCGCGATCCCTTGTGCCATGACCCTTGGTCTCCGTAGTAATGAGGAATCGGGGGAGTGGTGGGAGCAGATACGTGCACCGAAGTACCGCGACTGCGTACTAGCAATTGGACCTGGATTGGGGCGTTCGCCCGAGTCCGATGCGTTGGTTTGGAGGTGTTGGTTGGAATGGCCACACGCGGCCCTTTTCGATGCCGATGCACTCAATACTTTGGCCGCGGATCGCCCGAGATTTGCCGACGATTGCGCAATACCATGCGCACCACGCGTTCTCACACCGCATCCGGGTGAATGGGCGAGACTTACAGGAAATCAGAATATCGATGCCGCACGCGACCGACGCCTCGCGGCGCAAATGGCACGACGATTGCGTGCAGTAGTCGTTTTGAAAGGATCGCGCACGTGGGTCACCGATGGCACCTCCTGTTTTGAGAGCAGGACAGGCAACCCGAGTCTGGCAGTCGGCGGAAGCGGCGATGCGCTGACAGGATTGATCACTGCGATGATGTGCCAGGGGATGAAGCCGATGGATGCGGCGATCCTAGGAGTGCATCTGCATGGGCTCGCAGCGGACCTCGCTCACGAATCGCTCGGAACACCAAGCACCCTAGCGACCGATCTACTCGATTTTTTACCCGCTGCTTTTCGACGGTTGGACAATGAGTCTCCAACCCCGAGCTCTCGCTAGTTTGAGCGGGACTCTCGATCAGCCGATTCTTCCGGCTCCAAAAATCGGAGATGATGGGCAGCATGGATGCATTGCAGCGCGATGAGCTCGTCGTAGGTCATCGGCCCGAAAAGAGGGGATGGATGAATCGTGCCTCGATAGGTCTTTAACCTTTCAATGCACTGCAGATACCTTTCGACAGCTGAAGCATCGTCAACGGAAGCCGCATGAATGGTCGCAGGGATAGTGGGAGCACCACGAGCCATTTCCTTCGCCGTCAAGATTTTGCGAAAGAGGCGTTTTCCTTGAAAGGCCCGAAGCAATGAAATCAAGCACTGTATGCGTAGAGACATCTTCGGAAAACCGTCCATAGGAAACGACATCCAATCGGCCAGATGTTCGCAGGTCGCAGCCAGCCCCCAATTTCCACGGCGTCGATACCTCAATGCACTCAGTCGAGAGACCTCGCTCGCAATGTCATCGAGAGAAACAAACTCAAGATTCCTCAGTTGCATGTTAGTGTCTTTCATGAAACAGACTCCGCCATCCCATTGGATTCCATCGCTCGATATCTTCGATTTCTCTACCTACGAGTGTAACCGAGCACTCGTAAACAGGTCACCTCTAAGGCTTTGCCGGCCGATGGCATAACGTCGCACACTGCGAAACAGTATACTTTTGTCTCAACGTGGTTAGGGCATTGTCCTGACCTTCTGCCACATGAACACCACCTTTTTCACCGTGTACCGCATCACAATGAACCGATCCGTTATTGCCGTGGTATTAGCCACCCTCGTTGCAATTGCCCTCCTGCTCCCTTCGATGTCTGTGGCAGAGGACAACGTGACCGCGGCACCTCGCAAATATTTGATTATTCATACGGACGATGCTGGAATGTCGCACTCGGTCAATGTCGCGACCCAGGAGGCATTGCGAAAGGGAATCGTTACTTCCGCGAGTATTATGGTGCCTTGCCCATGGTTCAAAGAATTCGCGTTTTTTGCCAAAGCCAATCCTCAATTCGATTACGGGATTCACTTGACCCTAACCTCGGAGTGGGAGAATTATCGTTGGGGTCCCGTGTCCCCTCGAGACCAAGTGGCTAGTTTGACCGACTCCGAAGGGTATCTTTGGGACAATACAACCGAGGTCGCTCAACATGTGAAGGCAGACGAAGTCAGGATCGAACTAAAAGCGCAGATCGAGAGGGCCAAAGCTTTTGGAGTTCCGATCAGCCATTTGGATACACATATGGGTGCGTTGGTGACTCGCGATGATTTGGTCAAGGTGTATGTCGAACTGGGCGCCGAATACAACTTGCCCGTGCTATTCTTCAGAACCTTGACACCTGAGATTCGCAAGGCGTATCCGCCCATCGCGTCGCAGTTCGAATCTTCGGTGTCACTACTCAACTCTCGCAAATTGCCGTTGCTGGACGCATTGCTCCAATTCTACGGAGGAGAAATTCCCGAGATGCGAGAGAAAACTTACTTCGACGCATTGCGAGAGTTGCCAGAGGGAGTGACCCAACTGATCATCCACTGCGGGAGAGAGAACGAAGAATTGCGAGCGATTACCGATAGCAGTCGCAGACGCGATCAAGATCGCGAGATTTTCACTCGCGACTCCACCAAAGCTTGGTTGGAGGAGCAAGGCATCGAACTGATCGATTGGAAGAAATTTCACCAGATGGAACGGGATCGGTGATCCCTATCGTTTGCGGAGGATTATTCTTCTGCCATCGATTTCGGCTGGGAAAAAGCCGAATTGGTTCGCAATCCACTGCATGGTGACGATGCCATAGTAGAAGACGTGTGTCGGATCGTTTTTAAAGCGCCATTTGGCGAAGTCGATTCCGTCATGGCAGAGCTCCGTCATGCAATACAATGTGCCGCGAGTTTTTAGCAAGTTTGCGAGGCGTGCGAATTCTTCCAAGGGGTAACGGAAGTGCTCGATCACTTCGGTGCAAATGATGTACTCGTACCGCTCGCTCAATGGAGATGGATCGGGATGAAAAAAAGGGTCGAAAAGGTGGGTTTGGTAATTCGATTCCGCCAGCATGCGACTGATCACAGGGCCAGGGCCTGCACCGTAGTCCAATCCGAGCGAACAAGAAGTTTGTTCTGAAAGAATGGCTTCGACGACGGGAGCGACAAAGGCTCGATAGCGAGGATCGAACACATCGTTGTTGTGCGTGAGGTAGTGTGCCTTTTCGTCTGCAGGATCCAACCACCAGGATGACGGAACAAAGATCCCTCGGCAGAGCGTGCATCGAAAATACGGGATAGCTCGTTGGCTGGTGAAGAACCACTCTGCTTTCGCTTTACAAAGGGGGCATGTCGACTTTTCGAGCGAATTCGTCGCCATGGGATAGCAAACCAGGAGGCCGTGAAAAACGGTAGTTTAGCAAAGAGATCTCAGGAAGAGCTAGGACACCCACCTCGGGTGTATTCTCGCAAAAACGGAGGGTGAGAAGGTTGAACGCCAGTTTTGATAGAAT
Organism: Pirellula sp. SH-Sr6A; assembly: GCF_001610875.1. Taxonomy (NCBI): domain Bacteria; kingdom Pseudomonadati; phylum Planctomycetota; class Planctomycetia; order Pirellulales; family Pirellulaceae; genus Pirellula; species Pirellula sp. SH-Sr6A. Next base: position 2,197,775 of record NZ_CP011272.1, read on the forward strand.
GACGAACTGGTCGTATTCAAACTTGAACACTCTCCGGACAAGGGTAATGAGATGCGTAACAGGCTACGTCGATGGGCAATCCTTTTTTGTGTTGGGTTCCTGCCGGCACCCTCGTTGGCCGCAGACGACACAGCAAACGAACCATCTAAGGGGGTGAAGGCCGATGTGGTCTATGGTCACAAAGACGGCATGGCCCTCACACTGGATGTCTTCGAACCGAAAGGGGACGCTAATGGAGCTGGATTGATGTTCATGGTGAGTGGCGGATGGGTATCGACGTGGAATCCTCCCGATCGCATGTTGCCGCTTATCCAGCCATTGCTGGAACGAGGATACAAAGTGATTGCCGTTCGACATGGCAGCAGCCCTCGGTACGTCATCCCAGAAATTGTTTCAGACGTTCGACTAGCGCACGCATTTGTTCACGACCACGCGAAGGAATGGAACATCGATCCCGACAAGATCGGCGTATTTGGATTCAGCGCTGGGGGGCACCTATCGCTCGTACTAGGAACGACATCGAATAGCAATGCGGATCGTGAAGCAGGTCGAAAGGCTCGCATCGCCGCTGTGGCTGCTGTCTTTCCTCCTACGGATTTACGTCCTTACATGGCTTTGGATAATCCCTTGCGAGAGCGATTCCCGGCCCTCAAATTCTCCTTGGACAAAGGTCCAGATTATTCGCCACTCCTGCAGGTAAGTCCTGATGATGCTCCATCGGTATTGATTCACGGAGACAAGGACGAATTGGTCCCCATTTGGCACAGCGAGAAAATGAAGACGGCGTTCGAAGAGGTAAAGGTTCCGGTCGAGCTGCTCGTCATTCAAGGCGCAGCACATGGATTCGATGCCGACGGAAACAAGCGGATGTTCGAAGCGATGACGAACTGGTTCGACCAGCAACTATTAGGCAAGAAAGCGTCCAAATAAATCATGGACGAAATGGTGCGTTGGACGCGAATAGACTCGTAAATGCGATCCGCCATTTAGCGTTCGTTAGCGAGGAGGCCCTCTTCTCGCAGAACCAGTTGTAGTGCGCGGTCGCACACGGGCGAGGCTTCCAATCCTACGTTGGCTGCTGCGAAGACACCCATCCCGCGGTCTGGTGCCAAGAATACGACGCAGTACCACATCGTATTCGAACCGTTATGGGTTAGGATCTGACCGTTTGCCCAGTCCCGTTTCCCCGTGTGCCATCCACCCGCATATTCCGTTTCCTTTTGGCTTTGGTGCAATCGGTTCCAGTTCTCCTTTCCGATTGGAAGCGGGAAGTTTGCATCGTCCGGGGACTGGAGATGGATTCGCAGATATTTGCACCAATCTTCCATTGTTGCATGCGCTGTCCCAGCCGGTCCGAGCACAGCAGGATTATCCTGTTCGACAGGGACCCATCCCTTGCCATCGTCGGTTCGAACATGCCCCCAGCTGACGGGATAATCTTTTCGTTGCACCGGAGAACCGAATCCCGCTGATTCTATCCCGAGGGGAGAGAAAAGTTTTTCTTGGACGATTTCTTCCCAAGGCTTCTTTTCGATTTGTTCGATGGCATGTCCTAACAACATATATCCCAGATTGGAGTACTCGAACTTCCCATGCTTTTTCTCCTCCCATGGACGGGTGGTCACCCAGGTAGCGATTTCGTGCCTCGCCTTCACGAGGTCCTTCGCCTGCGCCCAATTCCCCCACGGAGCATTGGCAGGAAGACCGGCGGTATGTTCCATAAGATCATCCAGCGTCACGTTGCCCCACGAAGTGGTTTGAAAGCCTGGGATGTCGGGAAAGAGGGATTGGAGCGAGCTATCCCATCGCAGCTTTCCTTGTTCGACATAGATAGCTACTAAGGTAGCCGTCATACTCTTCGTGCATGAACCCAGGTGCAACAAACTGTTCTTCTCGAGAGGGGCTGAATCCCCTTCCTTCGCGATACCACAAACACCGATCGACATTCCCCCTTGCTTCGTCAGTTTGCCGCAAACCATACCGGGGAACTCAAACTGGCTGCGAATGCGTTCTAACTTCTCCGAGAGATCGAGAGATCGCGTTTCGGAGGAGTCTTTCAATTCGGGAGGTTGGGGAATGCAGAGTGAGAACACACGCGTCATTGCGATGGGCTGACTCACGCATAGCATGCCAAGAAGGCATCGGTAAAGAAAAGAGCGACGCATGGGACACCTTGGTGGAGAGTTGGCTCTAGGAACAGGACTAGAGGATCAGCATGCAATCCCCATAGGAATAAAACCGATAGCGATTTTCGATCGCTTTTCGGTAGGCTTCTTGGATCAATTCGCGACCTGCGAAGGTGCTGACGAGGACAATCAAGCTGCTTTTGGGGAGGTGAAAATTCGTCAGCAAACCATCCACCCCACGAAAAGCGTGACCAGGTTGGATGAAAATGTCTGTCGATCCACTCCAGGGGATCAAGGTTCCGTTTCCGTGGGAGGCAGCGGTCTCCAGCGTGCGTACCGAGGTTGTCCCAATTGCGATGATTCGACCTCCTTCTGCCCGCGCGCTTTGGAGACGCTTCACGACCGGTTCGGATATTTGGGCAAATTCACTGTGCATTTTATGGTCGGCCAATCGGGTCGTTTGAATGGGCCGAAACGTTCCCAATCCAACGTGCAGGGTGACGGCGACCAGCGCCACACCCGACGCTCGCACTTTGCCGATTAGTTCCTGCGTCAGATGCAAACCAGCGGTCGGGGCTGCGACCGATCCGGGGGAGCGCGCGTACACGGTTTGATAACGTTCCCGATCGGCGGAGGTCATTTGCCCGTCGCGGATATAGGGGGGGAGCGGGACACGTCCACACTCCTCTAGCAACTCGAGCCAAGGACGGTTGGGGGAGGGGGTAAAGAGAAAGTTCCCTTGATCGGTTCTCGATGCGAGGACCAGACGCTGGTTTTCTCGCCCCTCTGGATCGCGAAGCACGATCGACTCACCGGGATTTAGGAAACCTCGTGTGCTGGAAAGAAGCTCTGCGACCCCATTTTCTTCTCGCAGAAATAGCCCCTCCCACCGTCCGCCGGTCTTCTCGCGATACCCGACCAATCGAGCAGGAATGACCTTGGAATCGTTGACGACCATCACATCCCCGGCGCGAAGGACGGAGGGGAGATCTCGGATGGATGCGTGTTCGATTCGTCCCGAAGCGCGATCCACCAACATCATGCGAGAATCGGTTCGTTGAGCCGGCGGATCTTGAGCGATGAGTTCTCGCGGCAAGTCGAAATCGTAAAGATCTAGTTCGTTCGGTTCTTGCACGATCGAGCGGTCCGGAAATCCTGTGGATCGATGAAATGCGTCACAAAGCGGTGACGCGATTGTATCTCATCGATCTTTCCGATCGAAGGGGAAATCGCTCGACGTTCGTTCTCACTCCGGCTTGAAGACCACCAAACCGAGGGGTGGAATCTTTAGCTGAATCGAAGCAGGACGACCGTGATGCGGAATGTGAGCATCGGCGTGGACACCCGGGTAATTTCCGACATTCGATCCCGCATAGTGCGCGGAGTCGCTGTTGAAGATTTCGCGATAGTATCCACCTTTGGGAACACCCATTCGATAATCACGGACAACCGGAGTGAAGTTGCAAGCGACCAAAACGAAGTCGTTTGGATCCTTAGCTTTGCGTGTGTATCCAAGCACGCTTTCTTCACCGTTCATGCAGTCGACCCATTCGAATCCATCTTCGGTAAAGTCCAATTCGTGCAATGCGGGTTCTCGACGTATCAGTTGGTTCAGATCTCCAACCATCTTTTGCATTCCGCGATGCGTGTCCCACTGCAACAGATCCCACTGGATCTCTGCGTCGTAGTTCCATTCATGCCATTGTGCGAACTCGCTTCCCATGAAGAGCAATTTCTTGCCTGGGTGCGTCCACATATAGCTATAGAGCAAACGAAGGTTTGCAAATTTTTGCCAAAGATCCCCTGCCATTTGCGCGATCAACGCGCCTTTACCGTGAACGACTTCGTCGTGCGATAACGGGAGTGTGAAATTCTCCGTGAAGGCATAGATCAAGCTGAACGTCAGTTCGTTGTGATGAAACTTTCGATGGACGGGATCTTGCCGCATGTATCGCAGCGTATCATTCATCCAGCCCATGTTCCATTTGAGGGAAAAGCCCAAGCCTCCCGAGTCCGTGGGGCGACTGACTCCGGGCCATGCAGTCGATTCCTCGGCGATGGTGAGCACGCCGGGATACTGAGTGTGCGACTGAACATTGAATTCACGCAAAAGCTGGATGGCTTCTAGGTTCTCTCGACCGCCGTATTGATTCGGCACCCACTCCCCTTGTTTACGGGAGTAATCGAGATAGAGCATGGAAGCAACAGCATCGACGCGAAGTCCGTCGATATGGTACTTGTCGAGCCAGAAGAGCGCATTGGAGATCAAGAAATTCTTCACTTCGTTTCGACCGAAATTGAAGATCATCGTCCCCCAATCGGGATGCTCCCCTTGCCGTGGATCTTCGTGCTCGTAGAGAGCCGAACCATCGAATCGACGAAGCCCGTGACCATCCTTGGGGAAGTGAGCGGGAACCCAATCGATGATCACGCCTATGTTGTTACGGTGACAATAATTGACGAAGTACATAAAGTCTTCGGGCGACCCGTAACGGCTAGTCGCTGCAAAGTAGCCAACGGTTTGGTATCCCCAGGAACCGGTGAAGGGGTGTTCGGAGATTGGCATCAACTCGACGTGAGTAAATCCCATTTCCTGGCAGTAGTGCACCAGTTGATGGGCGATTTCACGATAGTTCATCCAACCATGGATCCCTTTTTCGCATTTGCGCCACGAACCCAAGTGGACTTCGTAGACCGACATCGGTTTGTCGAGTTGATTTTCGTTTCGGCGGCTTTCCATCCAAGCGGTATCGCTCCACTCGTATTTATCGAGCGAGCATACGATGGATGCAGTGCGCGGTGGGAGTTCGGCTGCGACGCCGTACGGATCGGTCTTGTCGACGACTTCTCCGTGTTCGGTGCGAACGCGGAACTTGTATTTTTGGCCTTCGCCAATATTCGGAACAAACAGTTCCCAGATGCCGCTCGGGACTTGCTTTTGCATCGCATGAGAGCGGCCGTCCCAGTGATTAAAATCCCCGACGACTTGGACGCTTTGGGCGTTGGGGGCCCAGACGGCGAAGTTCACGCCGATTTGTCCATCCACCGTTCGGATATGGGAGCCGAGTCGTTCGTAGATTTTCCAATGCTGACCTGCATTGAATAGATAGCGATCAAAGTCAGAGAGATAGCTCGGTACTGAGTATGGGTCCGTCATTTCGATTGTATTCCCGTTGCGGTTCGCGAGTCGGATTCGGTAGTTCGAGGATCGTTCTTCTTGTTGCGGAATCAGCCCTTCGTAAAGGCCCGAGGGGTGGATCTTTCTCATCGGCCGGATCGCCTCATTGGACCGGTCCACCAACCACGCTTGCTCAGATCCTGGGAAATAGCCTCTTACCGCCAATGCATCGCGACCGTCCACATGCACTCGGTGTGGTCCTAAAACGCTGCGGGGGTCCGAAGCGTTTCCGTCGATGATGTTGGAGAGGGAATTAAAAGGAATCAGGGTTTGCACGATTTCTCCGATTGTTATATCCAATGGCGAGTGAAAGGAGTATGGGCAAGGAACCTCGAAACGGTTCAACGGTAGCGTCGAGGCTTCGGGTCAAGCAGCAGCATGCAGCGAAGGTAGGATTCGATTCCTTCGTCCAGACGGAGAATGGAATCCCAAACGATTCGCATGGATCTTTTTGCCAGAGACCAGCAGATTGCGAGAGGAAAGAACAGCATGGCCCGCAGCGTTCGCTTGTGGGTGATTTCGGTAGCCGCCGGTAAAACATGCGGTTTGGGTAAACGAATACAGGTGGTTTGCGACCTGTCGCAGTGGACTGTTCCCGTCGTAGCGACTGTAGCAACGATGGGTTGTGCCAGGTCGGTGTAGATTCGAGTCGAATGAACGGTTGAGACAGCGGGCTGCGTAGTTACGGCAGCGTGATGCGTAGCCGAGACCGAGGACTGCGCGGTTGACGCGGCTATCGGTGCTGCTTCCTTGGCCAGAGCTTCGTTCGGCTTGGCCAACCAGCGGCATTGCACTTGATGGTACCCCAATGTGCGATCGATTCGCTTCCAAAGATCCGCGTTTCGGATCGGTTGGACCGAGCCAAAGTGTTCCCAAGAGAAGTTGTTTTCGCGCCATTCCGTCAGGCCGTAACGAAGTCCTCGAAACACATAACGACTCCCGGTCATCAGCGTCACGCGACTTGGTTGCTCCAGGGCTTCGAGGCCCCTCAACACGGCGACCAATGCGGCGCGATCGGGAGGACACCCCGCCTCTTTGTCTGTCGCTTCAAACTTCTCCCCCGTCGCGACATTTTCTAATTCGAACCTCCATTGGCTGACACCGTTTCCACTTCGCGTGCGATGGCTTCCTGCCATCGCTGGATCTGTGACAAGGTGCTGACCTTCACAGATTAAGTGGAAATGAGGTTTCGGAGGATTCATGATGAGTTGATCCAAAGTACCGATTATCGAAGCTGCTTAAGAGTGCCCGATGATCGCGACGATGCGGATCAGCTTGAAAGAATTTGACTGGGAATCTTCGTACAATGGACATGATGCGTCGAGCGTGAGGTTTTTAACGACTGACACGGCGAAGAAAGATTTCAAGGAGTTTTTATGATCGACTGGCCTGAGCTACCAGATAGCGGTGTTTACTTGAATTGGCCTTCGGAAGGGACCGATTGGATCCATCCCGATGATGTCGCCGTCGTCGAACATTGGATTCCCAGCGATAGGGTTTTTCACCGCATCGGATTCGATGGGACCTACTATCAACTGCAATACGGTGATGCGGCGGTGCGCGTGAAACCCACGCTGTGGCTCAAGGTCAACGACGAAGGGTTTCGGATCGGAGACCAAGTCGAAGTGAAGGGCATTGAGTTGGAGCGTGAACCTATCATCGCTCGTATCCTGGAGATCCGTTATGATGCCGCACTCGGTTCGATCTACTATCTGCTCGAGCATCGCGAACTTCCGTTGGCTAGGCGTTACCGAGCGGAGGAAATGAATCTTCTCACCAGACGATCCGAGCTGCGTGAACCAACTCCCGAAACCGTGCTAGAGCCCCCGAAAAACTTAGATGCTGGCGAATGGAAACTCGAACCGCCCGCATAGGTTGCCTCAGAAACATTTCGTTCCTCCATGAAAGCACCCCCGATCGCTTCCCAAGCCTGTTGGGAAACGTTACAAGTGGGGAGTCGCTTGCGAACCTTCCTTCATCCCCATCTCGAATTGACATGATGAACCCAGCCACCTCTCCCTCACCTATCGGCAAAACTCTGATCATCCTCGCCGTTCTTCTTGCGGCGGCCGGCTCCGTCTATTTCGCCATGAATCCGGGCAAAGTGCCGCAACCGACAGCGAAACCCGCCAGCGCCACTCCGGGTGATTCCAAACCGGCGGAAGCGAAGCCATCAGATGCAAAGCCGGCGGAAGCCAAACCGGATGAGCCATCGAATCAACATTCTGACCAGCAATCGGAAGCGCCGGGCGCAAATCAGAGCCCTGCCAAGTGACCCATGCGATGCGGAGCGAGCCGTTGGAAGTGGAACCGAATCTTCGCAATGAGCCTTCTCGCGTTTTACGAAACGCGATCTTGTTGATTGCCATTTTGATTCCCGTGTTTCCCGTCGCGCGGGTTTATTACTGGCAGCATGCGTTGCCGCGATGGTATCTGGCGTATGCGGCAAACGAGCTGGCCGCTGAGCGGGTCGATTCAGCAACTCGAACATTGGATCGTTCGATCGAAATGGATCCGTCGATCGCATCCGATCTTCATTACTGGCGTTTGCGACTCGACCTATTGTTGGGCCAAAAGGAATTACCCGACGAGAAGATTGAGGAATTTATCGCGCATGCGTTCGAACAACTGGAACGCATAGAGAGTTTGCCCTTGAGGGCTGCCGTGAGCGATTGGATCGCGTCACGCTTATTGCAGGAGCGGCAAGCACCTGCCGCGGTCCGCATCATGAGCCATTTCTTCCCGTCGATCGCCGAGCGGACCCCGGTTCAAAATAACGATCTGGCGTACGCGAGGGCGATTGCGAGGGTCAATTTGGATCTTGCCTCCAAGGAGATCGATGCCGCACTGCGAAAGACGAACGAACGAAATTCGGGCTTTCTCGATACGAAAGCGTGGGTCCTCCATCTCCAAGGCAAAAACCAGCTAGCGCAGGAGTTCTCCCAGGCCGCCATCGAGCTTCTGTACCGCGACCTCTCCGCAGTGAATCGGAACCTTGCCGATGCTTTTTATCCCGACGCGAAAATCGAGCTGATTCGGGACGAGCTGGAGGCCGAGGGGTTGGAAAAGGAGAAGACAAAGGCTGCGGAAGGACTGAAAATGCTGTCCGCGGTTACGGAATCGCAAGTCGACCAGCAGCTTCGAATGATCGCCGTACTTCGGCACCACCGGGCGTCTATCCTGGAAGCCCTCGGGGAGGAAGAGGGGGCCGCACTTGATCGACTGTGGCTGCGACTATTTGGCTTTCATGACACCGAGTCCCTTATCTAGCGGGCCGGATCGCATGGGTTCTGGCCCATTTCGAATGGGGAGGCCGCCCCCACCGCAACCTGTTATTCCTAGCGAGCGAGCAGGCCTGGATCGAAATCGCTGGAAAATTCATTCCAAGGGCTCGAAAAAGTTGAAAGCCGTGCGAAAATGGTGCCGCGGCGTTCTACATAGCACGAAAGCTATGTCCCACCCACCGTTGCATTTTTAACTGGATGTACGTCTAGAGCTTGGACTTATATGTTGGGCGTCCGATTGGAGAAAAAAAGTTTTTGGCGACGTCCCCTGATGTCCAGCCGAAAATCTTCTGCATTTTTGACGGCTGAGGAGATGGAGTTGCGGCTCGCCAAGGAGCGAGAGCGATGCGATCGATATCTTCTCCATTTCTCGATGATCGCTCTGGAGTGGAATGCGGCTCCGACGAAGTCTTTACTCCGTTCGTTCGAGACGTTTCTCACCGGACGATTGAGGCTTTCGGACGAAGCCGGATTCTTGCGTACCGGCGGAATCGGTATCATTCTCCCGATGACCGATGCAGAGGGTGCCCGAAAGGTCTTGGAGACTGTCCAATCGTTTGCGGGCCATCAATCCTGGCCCATCCACGCCGAGGTTTATACTTACGTCGGTTACAAAGGTAGCGATACTGACCCGACCGAGTGCGGGGATGATATCGAGGATCTCCACGCTTTGGATGAGCCCTCCGAAAGTTTGGAAATGCCCAAGGAGCACTGCAAAGAATCCTTGTTAAGAATGGTCGCCAAGCCCTTTCCCAAGTGGAAGCGAGCATGCGATATCGCGGGTGCAGTCGTCGGATTGATCGTGACATCTCCCGTCTTGGTTATTGCGTGCATCGCGGTCAAAGCGACATCTCGCGGGCCCGTGTTTTTCAAACAAATGCGATGCGGGCAGCACGGACGCCCCTTCGCCATTTATAAACTCCGAACCATGGTGGTGAACGCAGAAGAGCTCAAAGCGTTACTCCACGAACGGAATGAACGCGATGGACCTGCATTCAAAATGAAGAACGATCCCCGAGTCACGAAGGTGGGGAGAATTCTTCGAAAGGTGGGAGCAGACGAGCTGCCACAACTGGTGAATGTGCTCAAGGGAGACATGTCGATCGTCGGACCGCGACCACTCCCTATATCGGAAGATATGCAGTGCGCATCCTGGCAGCGCCGAAGGCTCGACACGAAGCCCGGCCTGACCTGCACGTGGCAGATCAGCAAATCGAGAAACATTAGCTTTCGAGATTGGATGCGATTGGATCTTCAATATGGCTCCCGACGGTCCTTGCTACATGATGTGGAACTGATCGGCCGAACTTTTATCGCCGTTTTCTTAGGGCGTGTTGGCCACTAGCGAATACCTACCGTAGAATTCGGGGGATAGGTATCGTCTTGCACGCTCCAGTCAGGACTCCGCCTCGCGATCGTGGCGGTTGGCTGGGCGAATGGAAGTAAAGTGAGACGATTTCTGACTCTCACCCCACTGCGAGATACCATGCCCCCGATAGCTAACCGCTCCGGCCTGTATTTCTATCTGCTGACGATTGGGATCTGTCTAACCGGTTTCGTACCCAATGGTTTGGCACAGCCCCCCTCCCCCCCATTGATCGGAAAGTCTCGGCTGTTGTACTGGGCCGATGACGCCAACCAACTCTATCAGTTGCCAGCCAAAGTAGAGACCGGACCGCACGAGCAATGGACCCTAAGCGACGGAACGGAATTGAGGGGGTCCATTGCTTTGTATGCAGATCTGGACGGGGATTTGATTACCTTTGTCGATGGGAAGCGCGTGATCGATCGCGTTCCGATCGATCGGTTTGCAGAGCAATCGCGAGCGCGCGCGGAGGGACAAATCCAGAAGAGGCGCGAACTTGTGCAACGATTGCGTGATTTGGTTCCCGTTGCTCTCGATCTGGGGCCGCAGCTGCATCCAGCCTTACTCGGATTCTTAAATTTCGAGGATGGACACATAAGGTTCTGGTACATGAAGGGGATCTTTGAAGCCCCTGAATCCGAATTTCAACCGGACCAGCTCCGCGCGCTTCAAGAAAGCTGGAAACGCCGCGATAGCATGCCAGCATGGAAATGCGTCGGAGAACCCTATCCCTTCGCGTCTCGACTGCTCGGAATCACGCCTCTTGGGTACGCGATGCAAGGCTTGATTCAAAACAATGTTGCGGTCGAGGAAATCGAATTCATCGTTCCACATGGTCTGTTCGTCGCGGCTTCTAGAATCAGTGCGGAGTCCATCGCTAAAAACTCCCCTCGCAACGATCGTTGGCTCGATTCTCCATTTCCTAAGTGGGTGTATGGTGTCATGCAACCAGGAAGGGTGTTGATGTCCATGCCGGTTTTGAAGGGCAATCGAGTGGATTGGGAAAGTACCAAATGGCTGGAGCCCAAGCTACATACCCAAATCGGCCAGATTCAAAGACAGACCATCCTCGCGGCGATGACTCCTCAGGCACTGACCCTCACTTCTCGGATGGTCAAAGAATCGGTCGAAAAGAACTGGTCCGTCCGCCAAGTTCTAGAGCATTGGACAGACGACAAGATCACCAGCGAGGAGGCTCGCTGGATTGGAAATATGCCGGCCAAACAGATGCAGCTCTGCAATCAATGGAGGTTGCAAGGTCTTACGCTAGCTCGCAATCAGTTCGAAGGCGTTTTACTCCATACGCAGGAAAACCTTTGGCATTTTCGCAACAACGAAAGCATGGAGGTTTTTAGTGTTCCCAAAGAAGTCATCGATCCCGAGTATCACGAGCTCGGTGAGCACGTCACCAAACGGATTCGTAAATTTTTGGAGACCCACCCCGATCCCAATTATCCCAAACCCAATCCCTACCGCCGACTGATCAGGAATATTTCCGCTGGCGGGGCGACACCTTATACAAAGCCTATTGATGTGCCTGCCGCATCCAAAACGCCTCTTGAATCGATTGAGGTCGAAGCCAGCAATGGCCGAGGCAACATCGAAAAGGTCGCGGTGCGTCGATACCACACGCACCCCGACGATTGGGCCTTCCTGGTAGGGGTAGCCTCTGCTCCGTCGCAAAGGGCGGGCACTGTGACAAGTGAAATCCAAATGGTTCTCTATGAGAAACCTCGTGACAAGCGAAAATTCAGCTACGCGTTTCCCGTACAAGGCATCCGCCGTTTCGCTTTTGGATATCTCATCCAAAAGGACGACAAGTGGGTAATGGTCGATGAAGCGATGGTTGCAAAACCGCAAGGTGATTCATTGGAAATAGCAATCGGTCGCACCGAAGCGAGACTCCAAGAGGAAGAAAAATACCGAAAGACACCGTCCACACTTGGATATGAATACGTGCTCTATGGAGTTTTCAACGGCAATGTCGTAATCGGAAAAAATGCGGTACTGGAAAGTACTGGCAAACTGCGATACACCGACATCAACAATCAGAACGTTTCGTTACCACAACACTTAACGGTGATAGAGCGGGGAGAATTCTTGCTCCAGGTGGAGCTACTAAAACTGCTGAAGGGAAAATCGGAAAGCGAGCTTACCGAGGTAAAGCCAGTCCGACCTGAAGTTCGATTGTCGTTGTATCGGGATATCGAAAAGAAGATCGCCGACCACTGGCCGATCCAGGTAAAGTATCGATCTGGCCATTACTTCGATGCGCATTTCGAAGCGATGGATGATGACGATGCAATCTTTAAGCGTATCTCAGACGACCGATATTTCCGTGTTTCCGTGCAGAGATTGCTGGAGGACGATGTCAAGGAATTGATCCGGCTCGATGCACTGCGCAAGAATGGTGAAACCTCCTATTCCAAGCGCAAGCTCGACGCGGCATCGGTCACCGATCGCATGATTCGACTCTACAGCTCGGATTATCCTAGGATTATCGTCAATCCCGAAATTCACGCCGATAGTATTCGAATCCGCGTCAGCGACGACGATATTTATTACATTCCTACGCCCATCGTGATGGCCGACGACATAGCCGATTTGCGAAACCAAATCGCCAAGAGGAATTCGCCAACCAATGCTGCGTCGAAGTTGGATGCTGCATTGACAGCGCAGGTGCAACCTTCGGAAACACGGCAACCTCTTCGGACAATCCCGCCAAGGTGGAAACAAAAAGTCGACTCCGTCGTCCAACGGAGCGACAAAAACTGGGTGAAATCCAGCTTCGATTGGACGACACCACCGGATGTGTCCATTTTTTCCCACAACGGTGCTTATCTCCTCACGAACTCGAAAGGGACCACTTCGACTGCAGGCTGGTTCTTAACCCGGTTTGAGGGGGACGCGAAGCCAGTCACATTGCCGATTGCCTTGGAATGCTCCAGCACGGGCCGAGTGTTCTGGAACCGAGACTGTTCCCAACTCTTCGTATTGGATGACGGAAAGCTGGTACGCCTTCGAGTACAGATTTCCCCAGACAATGCTCGCTGGGAAGTGTCCGATTCCACACTTCTCTCTGATCAGATTAGCCCCCTTATTTTGTCAGGACAGTCTTCGGACGGAAATAGAGTATTTCTTTTCTGTGAGAGTGGCGAACTCTGTGTCGTAGATCTGGATACCAATCGGATTGCATCGCAAAAGATTCAGAATCCTCCTATACGGACGACGGATCGAAATCGTTTTGGTTGCTGGCCTAGCAAAAACGGTGATGCCGTTGCGATCAAAATTGTGAACGACGTCGATGTCTATTATTGCGATTCGAAGACGCTTCGGTTCAGCCTTAGTTCTTCGACCCAGATTGACGCTAGCGAGATGCCCGGGATCTTGATGGACGATATGGTGATCTACGCTGAGCCAGACGCCAGGGCATTGCGAGCCGTTCCTGCGAAACGGCCGCGGGATGTCGAGGTTTTTGCGATAAACATACCTCTCCCTTTTGTTCCTCGGCATCTTGCCATTACCCGCAGCGAGGGAGGACAACTGGGTGACTTTGTCGTCTTCGGTACGCCCACCAATCAAGAAGTGAGCGAAGCCAACCCGATGATGTCGACGCCGATGACATTCGTTTCGACGCACCCATTCCTACCGCAACGTGTTTGCACGTCAGGTGAAGTCAAAGCTTTCTCAGGGGATGGCCGACGCATCCTGCATGCAGAGCGAAACCGATTCTCCTTGATGATGGCACCCGAAACGCGCCGACTGGATTATGGCGAATTCGATGATCTCGCAAAAGAATTAATTGAGGAACAGAAGTTTGTCGAACTGGATTCGATTTGGAACTATCTCCAGACGGACGCACTTCGCAAACAAGGTTCCTTTCCCACCAAGCTGGCAGATCGCTTTTTGAGAGCCGTCTATTTCAGTTGCCTTGAATACAAACAGGAGGTTCCAGGCGATGCCGGCGAGAGGTTCAACAAGTATGTAGTGCGTTGGATGAAGATGATGCCGGAATCGATTCTTCCACGAATGTTGGAATGCCAACGGCTTCGGGATCGAGCTTGGATGGCCAGAGGGACAGGCACGATCAATACGGTCACCGAAGAGGGTGCTGCCTTCTACCAGCAGTCGATGCGCACGTTGGTGCAAAAAATAAGAGACCTTCTGCCTCTCGAGACCTGTTCGGTTTCGTATTACTTAGCGTTTGATGCCTGCATGGCATTGGGGCTTCCTCCGACGTCGTCCGATGCCCTTCAGGGAGCGTTCACAAGGTCGGATTCCTACGAAAGCCCCGACCCTCACCGAATTGCAGTTCTATCATTGCTTCCGCGATGGTTTGGTGAACCTGGAGATTCTGAAAAATACATCGAACAGGTTTCGGATAATCTCGGTGGGAAAGAAGGAGATGAGATGTATGCAGTGCTGATCTTGGATGCCATGAATTATGACACGAGCGAACTACCGATGGCCAAAGTTTTGCAATGCGATCTGGATCGCATGTTACAGGGAATGAAAGAGATGGATGATGAGACACTCTCCCTCTATCTCCTGCGCGGACTCAACGGACTGTTTTGGAGCGAACGAAAACTGGAAGCCAAAGAGTTGTGGTTGCATGCGACGCGTCGTGGGGTGCTTCCTCACGTATCAACATTGTCGGTGATTGAGAAACTTCCCCTCATGCTGGAAGCGATGGGACTGAATGATTCCCATCATCGAGTTCCGATCCGTGAACGAAGATAGTTCGCCATTTTTTGGTGTGGAGCGAGAACTATTAAAACCATCGTCGCATGCGGAAGTAAACGAGGAGTCCGGATGCGATCGCGGCCATAAGCCCCAGCGCGAAGGGATAGCCATAGTACCAATTCAGCTCCGGCATGTTCCAGGGCGAATTGTCTTTGAAATTCATGCCATAAACACCTGCAACGAACGAAAGCGGGATGAAGATCGTCGAGATAATCGTCAGAACCTTCATCACCTCATTCATGCTATTGCTGACCGTCGATAAGTAATAATCTCTTAAGTCGGAGGTGAGTTCTCGATAGGTATCGACCGAGTCGATAAGCTGAATGACGTGATCGTAGCAATCTCGGAGATGGACGCGGGTTTCATGGGAGATGAAGGATGTCGAGTCGCGGACCAACTCGTTCAGCATCTCGCGATGGGGGCGAATCGATCGACGAAGCGCGAGGAGTTGCCCCCGCAACTCGTGGACTTGCATTAGGTGAGAGCCGTTGCGATCCATCGTAATCGCCTCTTCGACTCCGTCGGCTTGTTCGGCGATCTTTTCCATCACGGGGAAATAGCTATCGATGACGGCATCGAGCAATGCGTAAAGGAGATAATCGGCCGCGGCCTCGGCCACCTTGCCTCGATGGAATTTAAGACGTTGGCGAATCGGTTCCCAACAATCTCCGGCTCTCTCCTGAAACGATAACAGCAGGCCGGGGCGAACGAAAAAGGAGAGTTGTTCGCTTTGAAATGCATCCTCTCCGTCGATCATTCGCGCGACGACGAACAAGCTATCGGAAAACTCGTCGACTTTGGCACGTTGATGTACGTTCACCACGTCTTCCATCGCCAACGGGTGTAGTCCCAGTTGCGTGGCGAGCGTCCTCAGGGTGGACTCGGATCCTAACCCAGTCACATCCACCCATACCGTAGGGTGTTGTTTCCGAATCGAATCCAGTTTGTTCAAATCGGTTAGGACGGACTCGTGAAAGCCACCGTTCCCGAATCCGATCACCCGCACATGGGTAGAGTCCGCTGCGGGATCGACCACCAATGTGCCGGGTGGGGCCCCGGGCCGGGTACGACGCTTGGCAAGCGTTTGGCTTCTTCGCCGCCGGTTCTTACCCATGCCGTTTCCTTGCGTTATCGATTGTTCGCTCGACTAGGACTGTGCCAATTTTCGCAGGACCGTTGGAAGGATACCACCGTTTCGGTAGTAATCAATTTCCACAGGAGTATCGATTCGGACCAGAGCCTCGAAGAACTTCTTGCTGCCGTCGGCGCCCGTCGCGATGACTTGCACACGGCTTCTCGGCTGGAGCCCATCATGTAGCGATGGGATGTCAAAGGTCTCTTCGCCAGTCAGGCCGAGCGACTGGGCGGATTGCCCCTCGACAAACTGAAGCGGCAATACCCCCATCCCAACCAAATTGCTTCGGTGGATGCGTTCGTAACTGGTTGCAATCACGGCTTTGATGCCTAGCAGGAGAGTCCCCTTTGCGGCCCAGTCCCGCGATGATCCCGTACCGTATTCCGCCCCCGCCAAAATCACCAGCGGAGTCTTGTTAGCCTGGTACTTCATCGAGGCGTCGTAGATGCTCATCTGCTCGCCGGTTGGAAGGTACCGAGTGACGCCACCTTCGATTCCGGGAGTCAATCCATTGCGGATTCGGATATTAGCGAATGTCCCTCGCACCATGACGCGATCGTTACCACGGCGTGCACCGTAGCTGTTGAAGTCCCTTGGGGTAACGCCGTTCTCAACAAGGAATCGACCGGCTGGTCCGTCCTTGGCGATGGAGCCTGCTGGCGAGATGTGGTCGGTGGTTACCGAATCGCCGAGAACCGCCAGAACGCGAGCCCCCAGGATTGGCTGGATGGAACCTTCGCTCTGCGTAATCCCCTCGAGGAATGGGGGCCGTTGGATGTACGTGCTTTTCGCATTCCAGTTGAATCGCTCGCCTGGAGTGATCGGAATGGCATTCCAGGTTTCATTGGCGGTGAATGCACTGGAATACTGATGGATAAACATCTCAGGTTGAACGGACTGATGGACCGCAGCATCAACCTCCTCGTGGGTTGGCCAAATTTCGCGAAAATAGACCGGGTTGCCATCCGCATCGGTACCGATCGGATCTTTGTCGAAGTCGATATCGACCGTTCCGGCAATTGCATAGGCGACGACCAGAGCGGGACTCGCGAGATAATTCGCTCGGGTGTGCGGATTCACGCGACCTTCGAAATTGCGATTTCCGCTGAGGACCGCAGCAGCGACCAAGTTCCCGAAGGTGATTGCGTTTGCGACCGGTTCAGGCAGCGGACCACTATTTCCAATGCAAGTAGTGCAACCGTATCCAACCACATGGAATCCAAGTTGCTCGAGGGGTTTGAGAACACCAGCGTTCTCCAAATAGTCTGTCACAACACGGGAACCAGGAGCCAAACTAGTTTTCACGAAGCCTTTCACGCGAAGTCCCCGCGCGACCGCTTTCTTCGCAAGCAATCCAGCGCCGAGCATGACCGACGGATTGCTGGTGTTGGTGCAAGAAGTGATAGCGGCGATCACGACCGATCCATGCTTGAGATCCGCATCGTGAGTCGCTCCCTCGATGGTGCTGGTGGCGGAGACCTGCTCGGGAGCTAGACCGAAACCTCGTTCGGCAATCGGGGCCGTAAGCCCTTTGCTGAACGAACTTTGCACCGAATTGAGGGGTACGCGGTCCTGTGGCCGCTTGGGGCCTGCCACAGAAGGCTCGACGGTGGACAGATCCAGGGTCAAGACTTTGGTGTATTGAAGGTCTGCCATTCCATCGGTGCGGAACAGTCCTTGTTCTTTGCAATAGCGCTCGACCAATTCGATTTCATCCCTGGTTCGACCTGTCCTGCGAAGGTAGGTCAAGGTTTCGTCATCAACAGGGAAGAAGCCCATGGTGGCCCCGTATTCGGGAGCCATGTTTGCGATGGTCGCGCGATCGGCCAGGGTCATCTTCGAAACCCCTTCGCCAAAGAACTCGACGAACTTGTTCACAACCCCTTCTTTTCGAAGGATCTCCGTAACTCGCAAAACCAAGTCCGTTGCCGTCGAGCCGGGCGAAAGCTTCCCGACCAGTTTCATGCCGACGACTTCGGGCATCAGCATGTAGAGGGGTTGTCCAAGCATGGTGGCTTCGGCTTCGATTCCACCCACACCCCAACCGAGCACTCCCAAACCATTGATCATGGTGGTGTGGGAATCGGTTCCGACCAAGCTATCGGGAAAGGCGACTGGTCCTAAATGATCCTTGCCCTGGAAGACCGCTTTGGCGAGGTATTCCAAGTTGACTTGGTGCACGATACCTGTGTTGGGAGGAACGACACGGAAGTTATCGAAAGCTTGCTGTCCCCAACGGAGAAACTCATAGCGTTCTTTGTTGCGCTCGAACTCGACTTCGACATTTTTAGACAAAGAGTCCGCGGTTCCAAAGAAATCGACTTGTACGGAGTGGTCGATCACCAAGTCGACAGGGATCAGTGGATTGATCTTCTTGGGATCCCCACCCAAAGCGCTCATTCCGTCGCGCATCGCCGCTAAATCGACGACGGCGGGAACGCCCGTGAAGTCCTGGAGGACGACACGCGCGGGCTTGAACGGAATTTCGAGTTCGGCCGGCTTCGCCGCATTCCATTTCGCGAGATTGGTAACGTCCTCTACGGAGACTTGATATCCATCGCAGTTCCGCAGTACGGCTTCGAGCAAGATCCGAATGGAGAATGGCAGTTGCGAGATATTCGCGATCCCGGCTTTCTCAAGCTGACTGAGTCGATAGATCCCCATTTCGCCTTGCGGGGCTCGGAAGGTGCTACGGGCTCCAAATGGGTCGGTCAATCGCTTTGCAGAGGACATGGCATCCTGGAGAAAACAAGGGGTGGGATCAATCGTTAGAAACGGAACTCGGCTGCATTGTAACCGACAACGTTAAAAGAAAAACGGCCCGTTGTTGAATCGACAACGGGCCGTTTTGAATTTTTGTTCTTCACCAGGGCGATGCCCAGGCTAGAGAACTAGTTGCATCCGCAAGCTGGCTTTGCAGCAGGAGCTGCACATCCACAACCGGCTGCAGGTGCAGCACAGCCGGAGGACGATGCGACTGGAACCGAGACGGTGGTCGGAACCATCTTGCAAACGGTTACTTCCACTTCTTCTTGAACGGTCGATGGAACGCAAACGTTGACGGTACGCTTTTGCTTCTCTTCGACGCGATCGCAAACGGTGACGTTCACGGTGCGAGTCTTCTCTTCGGTGACCTTTTCACAGGTGGTTACGTTGAAGGTTCGAGTGCGAGTTTCTGGAACCATGGTGTTCACGGTGTACTCGACGGTCTTCTTTTCTTCGACGTATTCGCAAACGTTCTTCATTCCCTTGCGAACTTCGGTTTCGCAAACGGTCTTGCAGACTTGGCGGGTCAAGGTCTCTTGAACTTGGCGTGGCTGCTTGACGGTGATGGTGCGGGTTTCGGGAACCATAACCATATGGGTCACGGTTCGCTTGCGAACTTCTGGAACCATCTTGCACTTCCTGACCTTCACATCGCGTACTTCGTCGTGGCAGACGGTTACGTTGTAGGTGTAGGCTTCTTCGGTGTAAGTCGGTTGCATGGTGGTAACGGTAACATCTTGTGTTACGACGTTTGGCACCCAAACCTTCTTGCAAACGGTGCGGGTTGCTGGTGCAGCAGGCGCTGCGCATCCGCATGGGGAAGCGACAGGTGCGCATCCACATGCTGGAGCGGGAGCACAAGCTGGTGTGCAGGGAACTTCTTCCACAACGGTTTGGTACGATCCGCAGTCCTTGGTGACTTGCTTCACGGTCGTCACAGGAACCATCTTGCAGACCTTGCGGGTCCCGGTCTTGGTTTCGGTGTGAGGAACCTTGAAAGTCTTCTTAACGATCTCTTCGGTGTAGTGGGGAACCAAAACGGTGCATTCCACTTCCTTGGTCACAGGCTTGCAGACATTGACGGTAACCGTCTTTTGAACGTCTTCGCAGACCGTCTTGCAAACGGTGTAAGGAACCGTTTCGACCACTTGCTTGGGAACTTTCACCTCGTAGGTGTATTCCACTTGCTTGGTCACAGGGGTTCGAACGGTGACTTCTTTGGTCTTGGTCTCAGGCTTGCAAACGTGGACGGTGACTTCTTCCGTCTTGGTTTCCGTTTTGGGAACCATCTTCACGACGGTGTATTTTTCTTCCTTGACCTCGGTGCGAGGAACCATCTTGACGACGGTTACTTCCTCTTCGCGGGTTTCGATTTTGTTAACGGTCTTGGTGACCATTCGCTTTTCCTTCACCTGGGTTGGGACCATGACGGTCTTCTCAACGTAGGTGACTTGGGAACCGCAAGCCGATGCGCCCGCCGAAGCGACAACGCTACCTGCACAACCGCCGCATGCGCTGCTGCTCGCTACGACGGCAGCGGTGCTGCTGCAACCGCAATCTGCGAAAACATTACTGGCCCCCAACATTGCGGCCAGCCCAAGTGCAAACACTGGGCGAAACTTCATTGCAATCTCCTAGATGAAAAAGCGGCCACTCGGCCAATGAACGATTTACAAGCTCCCCTGCAGGTGAGACGCAGGAGAGAGGACTTCTACGATGCTGACTCTCGCTGAACGATCGTCGATTAGTGATAGAGACACCTAATCCACAAGACAAATCGTTTGCCTTTTCTCGCTCGTTCAGCCACCGAGTGTAGCTCAGTCATGCAGAGAGGGAAACATCCGGCGGCAAAATCTATTTAATTTTTTTGATCGTTACGACCGTTTCCGCTTACCTAATCTTCCGTTCATTGTTCTGGCGATTTGTGCCGAAACGCCACTGGGGATGGGCCGCTTAGACACGACTCATCCCCAGTGGGTTTGCCCCCTAACTCGTTCACAGCTAACGCTGTTCGCTTGTAGATCTTTTGGTCGCTATGGGTTGGATTTTCCGGAAGGTGAGAACGAGTTATGGAGGGGACGACGGAGAGGTGGGGAACCCGTTTGGGTTAGGATCGCAGGAGGGAGTTGCCTCGCTGCGCTTTCCGGTCGGACGGTACCGCCTGCCGTTCCGGTACGGCGGGGATTTGTTCGGGCTCTTCCATGTCCGATTCTGGGCTTTGGAGCAGCGGGGAAGCAGTCTTCGATTCGCGAGCATGATCGTTCGCTGTCCCTTGGAACTGCTCGAACTCCCCTTGGCTGATGACGGCAGGTCGGCTCGCTCCACGGCTCATGTGGCGTGCTGCATCTCGTTCGCGAGCTCGCTCGCTGGCATCCCAGTAGGCTTTCTCTGCCCACATGCCTTCCTCGAGCATAATGTTGTTGTATTCCAGCAACGAGCCTTTGAGGTGATGGATCTCGACCAGGATCTTGTTGTATTCCGCGACCGAAGTGTTGTAACCTTGACCCGCACGAGCTCGGCTTTGCTGGGCTCGCAACAACTGGTCGATGACGTACTCCTGATTGCTCGAATCTCCGATTTCAAATTTGGCTCTCCAGACGTCGACGAGATTATCGCTGGCGACGATGCTGTGAAACTGTTGTGTCATTTGCTCGTGCACGCTCTTGAGCTGTTGAATGTATTTGGTCAGCAAGTGCGAAGACGCGAGTTCTTTGTCTTCCAGGATTCGGTGAGCCCGGGCAAGGTCTTGCTGTACTTTCGTGATGTCCGCCAACTGGCGGCGTGCACCGATGGCGTTGGGGGTGAAGTCCATGCGAACCACTCCCTCTTGATAGTTGCCGCCGAGCAGTTCTTCCCAAGCACTCGCGTTTCCACCACCCCCTGGGAATCGAGGATTGCCACCGTTGCTGTTGAGCAACGATCCACCCACGCCCACCCATCGGTAGATGAGATTCAGATTCAAGTCAGGAAGGATTTGGTTCTTGGACGAAATGAGTTCCAATTCCTTTTGCTTGATCACCCACTTCTGCTTTCGCAGGTCGACGTTTCGTTGGAGCATCTCACCTTGGATCGAATCCCAATCGAACTGAGCCATTCCAGTTGCGGGCTTGTCGATCGGTCGAATGAGATAGCCGTCCGTAGCCGCCCAGCCCATCAGCAATCGGAGGTTGAGTTCTCGACCGAGCAATCCGGGTTGGTTCGTCACTCCGCCACCGCTGAAGGCCGCGGCAACTTGAGCCTCAAACTCGTGATAGGTCAAACTGGCCTGCGCCATTTGGCTTGCAGCGTTTCCGGTGTTGTATTTTGCTGCCGCAATCTTGTACGCGAGGGCGGCACTGTCCCGTGCGCTCTTGGCAGTTGCGAAGTTCCAATAGGCTGCATAGAGATCCCAGTAAGCGAATTCGACTTCGCGAACCAAGTTTCGGATGCGTTCTTCGTAATCGGCAATTGCGATATCTTCGTTGATGCGAGCCAAGACGACAGGAACACGGTTGACCATAGTTCCGCGACCTCTTAGGAGAGGATGCTGAACTTGTGCTTCGAGAACTTGCGTGTAATCGCTGGGCACAGCTCGACCGAAGTTCCCCAGGCCTTGCGATTGAGTCGGGATGTTGTTGTAGGAATAGATGGATTGCGAACGAACCGTCGCAACGCCACCGGTCGCCGTTCGCTTGGACAGCGCCATTTGCGCGGTACCGTCGCGACCTTGGAAGAACTGTGGATTGAACACATTGCCTGCACCGACGTTTCTCGCACGATCAGTGGTGCCCCAGGACATGAACGAGCTGTACTGCGCGTCAAACTCGCTCAATGCGTCTTCTACCCCACCGACTTGGTTAGCCCGAGCGGCCCCACGAGCGAGGACTCGGTTTCCGCTACCATCGATGACGAGAGGTTGTGAATTGGTCGTATTGGCAACGATAGCCGGATCGTAAACCGTGCTTAACTGGGCGGATGGACTCGAAAGAATGATGGCAGCGATGTCGGCGTTTTGTCGCTGGGTTCCAGGCAATGCACGAATGACTTGCGTGTTCATCAACGCAATCGAAATGCACTCTTCGAGAGTCAGATCTTTGTAATCAAAGTTCTGATTGTCGAGGCTCAGCGGCGGATGCGACTGAGTGACCTCGGGTAGCGACTGATTTTGGAGATCGGGATATTCGATCTGCTGGGCGCGGTCAATGTAATGGGACAAGTCGCCGCGTTCGCCGATGAAGAATGGCTGCGTAGGTGCACATCCCGTTAGCATCAAGCTAACGATCTGCATGCCAACAAACCATCGCGTTAGGTTGCGTTTCATAAGCCAGGAGGTCCCGTCGTTCGAAGCTCGAATTGCCTTTGACCGAATGTCTCCACTCGTTCCGCACCCTCCGCTCGCGTCACCACCACGGTTCCACTCGAGAATGCACGCAATTCGATACTTTGGTTAGGTGCCCCCCTAACGTGCAGGTCGCGAATCCCCCATTTCGAGAGACTCACAACGCCGCATAGATGGGTTATCGGTTCGGCCTCTGGTAAACTTTAACGGTCGCGATGACTTTTCCGATTTTTCATGAAAGCCCCCAACAGGCTACGCTAGCAATCTCGCGGTGCATCGAACGGGTCGGCTCCACCGATCTGGCTTGATCTACACGGAGAAATCTCCTAGGTACGGACGCATGGCAACCCAACCCAAACCAATACCATCCAACTGGCATGACTCGCAAACAAAAGGATGCCTCCAAGGCATTTCGTCGGAGGCGGGCATACAATTTTATGGGGCCAATCGCTGCTGGTTGCTTCTCCTTTTGATGGCAATGCCCATATCCCTGCTCCTTACCAGGGATGCAGACGCCCAATTGCAGCTAATCCCCTCCGGAGGGACTGCTGGGACCACCCCGGCGACGAATCCGAACAACGCCGCTCCGAATCGGGGCTCTGCAACCAATCCAGGGACCGCGACGACGCAGCCCCCTGCTCCGATTATTTCGGGAAACCCTTCTTCGGGCAGTTTGGGCAACCCCCAAACCAATCCGCCGAGTGTCCCTACCCCCGTTCCGGTCGCACCCGTGGGGGATATCGCCTCGATCAGCGTCGAGAGCGTTTCCGCCTATTTGCAGCAATTGCAAAGCGCCACCGATTTGGACGCCAATCTCAAGCAGGCCCTCGTTACGGCTTATGAAGCGTTGTTGGCGGAACTGAAAAGTCGAAACGAAAATGAAAAGTACTACCGGGAACTGCTGGCGGCCTACGAAGCGGCGCCCACCGCCACGGCGGAAGCCAAAAGGCGCAAGGAGAGCTTCTCGCCTCGCTTTGTCTATTTAGAAAGCAGCCTCGATTCGGCTCCCATTGAACGGCTGCAAAGCTATCAACTGGAACTGCAGTCGCTCCTCCAAACCGCGGTCGACGGCCGAGCGAAAGTGGACGCGACCATCGTCAGTCGCGACGCCCAGAAAAAAGAGTTACCACGCCTCTTATCGGAAGCCAAAGCGGCGATCACTAAGCTCAACGATGAACTCAACGCGCCTCCGGTCGAAGGTACGGATCCGCGATTGCGGGAAGCGAACTTGCTTTTGCTTCGGGCCCGGCTGATGAGTCTTAATGAACGGACTCGACGCATCGAGCAGGAACAAAGAACCTACGATGCGGAAACCGAGTTGCTGTCATTGCAAAAAGCTATCTTTGCCACGGAAGAAAAGTACTACCAGACCAAAATCAAGGAAGTGACGGAGGAGCTCAACAAACGCCGAGAGAGTTTGATTGCCAAGCAAAAGAAGCTAGCAGAGAGCATCGTCGTCCAGTCACCGGGCGAATTGCGACCGCGGGCCGAGCAGATCGTGGTGCGAACCGACGCTTGGCTCGGGCTTGCGAAACAAAATGCCTTGATGCGCCTCGAGTCCGATGCCGCACGTGCGGAGCTCAAACTCTGGACGGAGCGTTACCGTATTATGACCGAGCGTATCTCGCACGAGAGCACGAAGAATGTCACGAACTTCAACAGCATGGTCGGGTTGATGCTTCGCAAACAACGGAGCGAACTGCCCGATATCAACGAACTCACCGACAAGCTGCATGACTACCAAGACAAGCTCGTTGCCACGCAAACACTGATCCTCGAGTTGGATGACTGGAAGGCAGCATCGGCTGCCGTCATCGAGCCTGAGAGCTTCACCGATGAATCCGCACAATTCTTTCCCTCTGCCGATTTGCGTGAGAAGGCACGACTGTTACATAACTTTGAGCATCGCGTCGTCGACGAGTTCCGTATCGACGCTAACAGCTACTTCGAAAGCCTGTTCAATTTGGGAGTCAACACCCAGCAGACGATCGAACAGGTGAAGAAGTATCGTTCGTTCATCGACGAACACGTCTTATGGATTCGCTCGAGCGAAGCGTTTCAGCTCAGCGATGCACGCGAGGTTTGGCCATCTCTGCAATGGTTATTCCAGTTCGGGAATTGGCGAGAGATACCACTTCTCATACTGAGCGATTTTCAAAACCATCTTTGGAGCTACCTGCTCGGTGGTGCACTCATCGTCGCCCTGATCCTGAACATCAAGCGATTGAAGACGGACACCAAGAAGGAGGGCGAGCTCGCGAGTCGGCCCAACTGCACATCATTGATTCCGACATGGAAGACCATGTTCGCTTGCGTGTTGCTTGCGAGCCCCCTGGCGCTCATCCACTTGGTCATCGGATGGCGATTGAACCATGCGGAAAACCGGGCCTTTGCCGAAGCCATCGGGATGGGTTTGATGGTTGGGGCCAGGTATTTCTTTCCGCTGGAATTACTTCGGCAAGTCTGTCGCGCTGGAGGGCTTGCCGAAAACCATTTCCGGTGGTCGAAGGAATCAACATCTATTTTGCGCAAGAATCTCCGATGGTTTATCGATCTAGCCGTTCCATGCGTTTGTGTTGTCGCGGTGCTGGCTCAGTTCGGAGAAAGCAAGTATGAGAACTCGCTGGGACGAATCATCTACGCTGCCTTGATGCTCCTTTGCTTCTTATTCCTGATTCGGTGCTTGCATCCAACACACGGTGTTTTCTCGAACTTCTTGAAGAATCACCCTGGAGGATGGATCGATCGTTTGAAATACCTATGGTACCCCATCTTTGCCTGCGGCCCTTTAGCGCTGATGGCCATGAGTTTGATGGGGTATCATTACACTTCGGTGCGCCTAGCCATGCACCTGCACACGACCTTCATCACATTGGTCGGGATCCTACTGTTATCGAGTTTCATCTATCGATGGCTGCTACTCCGCCGTCGAGAGCTGCTGGTGGCCCAGGCCAAGCAACGACTGGAGGAAGCCAGACGACGCGATCCCAACGCCCCTACTTTGCCAAATCCATTGCTCGATTCCCATGCCGATTTGACGTCGATCAATAAGCAGACGATTCGCCTGGTTACGAGTACGTTGATCTTTGCATCCCTCGGGGCGGTAGCCGTCATTTGGTCGACGGTGCTTCCAGCGGTAGGGGTGCTCGACACGGTTCAGCTATGGACTGTAGATGGAGCAAGCGCAGGAGAACGGATTCCGATCACGCTGACAAACCTTCTCATTGCGATTCCAACTGGGATCATGACCGTCGTCGCGGCTCGCAATCTACCTGGTCTTATGGAGATCGCGTTATTGCAACACCTCCCGCTCGAGAACGCAGTTCGATACGCCATTTCCTCCATCTCGCGTTATACGATTCTCTTTCTCGGAATTCTGATGACGTTCAATAGCATCGGGGTTCGATGGGCGAGCATTCAATGGCTGGTAGCCGCGCTCGGCGTCGGTTTAGGCTTCGGTCTTCAAGAGATCTTTGCCAATTTCGTCTCCGGATTGATTTTGCTGTTCGAACAACCGGTCCGTGTCGGCGACGTCATCACATTGGGAGACACGACGGGAACTGTCTCTCGAATTCGGATGCGCGCGACGACGGTCACGAACTTTGATCAGCAGGAACTCATCATCCCAAACAAAGATTTGGTGACGGGTCGACTGCTCAATTGGACTTTGACCGACTCTACGAACCGCATGATGATGATGATCAATATTTCCAACGACTCGGACCCGGAAGTTGCCTGCGCGCTGATACGAGAGATCTGCCTGGAACACTCCAA
This sequence comes from Pirellula sp. SH-Sr6A, assembly GCF_001610875.1. Taxonomy (NCBI): domain Bacteria; kingdom Pseudomonadati; phylum Planctomycetota; class Planctomycetia; order Pirellulales; family Pirellulaceae; genus Pirellula; species Pirellula sp. SH-Sr6A. The sequence continues at coordinate 2,224,465 of NZ_CP011272.1, forward strand.
CATCCTCAAGGAACCAGCGCCGACAGCGTTCATCGAAGAGTTTGGCGAGAACAAGCAAACGATTCGAGTTCGATGCTTCCTGGCGAGCCTGGATTTGAGACTGCCGACCCGCCATGAAGTGCATCTGCTCATTCGAAAACGCTTCGCGGAACTCGGAATCCAAATCTCGATACCACAGCAGGAGGTTCATTTGCGAAACTTCCCCAGCGACTGGAAGAAACCGGACCATCCAACGGTGGAAGATGCTGGCCTGAAACGACAACCTGTCGACCAACCCACTTCGCCAGCCTAGGCAAGCCGCGCTCCAACTCCAATTGGCGCCGCCTATTGGGAGGGCTAGCGGCCACACCCACTAGCGACCACACCCAACCGCTCCCACCGCTCGATGGTGGCCTTGCCTTCCCTCGATAGTGGCCTTGGTCATTACCCACTACGCCCTCCATTCGGGCGTGTCGGCAGAACCCTTATTTCGTTGGCATGGGTTGATTTTTGTTCCGCGCCTGGGGGCGGGCCGGTTCGGTCGCGTAGGGCTTGACCAATTCACAAAAAGCATCGGTCTGCCCCTGCCAGACCGCGGCCATCTCCTCAACGCGTTTGGGATCGGACTCGGCCAAGTTGTCTTGCTCCGCTCGATCGTTGCGAAGGTTGTATAGCTCCCAGGGACGATCCTTCTCCGCGACGATTTTCCAGTCCCCGACCCGCAAAGCTCGATTCCCTTCGTGCAGCCACCAAAGCGACGATCGCTCAACGGCACCGTCGCGTTGGAACGAGGGAGCTAGGCTCACACCGGGAGCGGCAGGGAGTTGGAGTCCCTCCCACTCCTTGGGCTTTTCGACTCCAGCAATTTCCAGCACGGTGGGAACCACATCGATCAAGTGTCCTGGGGTAGTGCGAATCTCCCCTTTCGCTTGGATGCCTTTAGGCCAGTGCACGATGAACGGTGTACTGATGCCTCCCTCGTGCACCCATGTTTTATGGCGACGGTGTGGCGTGTTCGCGGCGCTCGAGAAGCCTGGTCCGAGGGACAGGTACGACTTCTCGCTCCCCATGGGTGCAGCGGGATCATGTCCGCCATCACGCACCATGATCTCCGCGCTGGCTCCATTGTCGGAACAAAAAAGCACCAGCGTGTTGTCGAGTGCATCCATTTCTTCGAGCTGTTTCAAGATACGACCAATCGCTTGATCCATTCGATCGACCATCGCAGCATGAATCGCCATCTTCGTCGCTTGGAAGAACTTTTGGGAATCGTTGAGTTCGTTCCAAGGAACCGGGCGATTGACTTCCGAGTCTCCCAGCTTCTTCATCGCTTCGGGGAAAGCATACGGTGGTCCCACTTCCCGTTCGAGCGGAGAAAGAGTCGTGGAGGTGATGCCCATACTGCGCATCCGTTCCCATCGCTCCGTGCGAAGTTTATCCCATCCCTTCAAATAACGATCTTTGTACCTCGCGATATCTTCCGGACGTGCGTGAAGTGGGAAGTGAGGTGAAATGAAGGCGACGTAGGAAAAGAATGGAGCATCGCGGTGATGGGAAGCGTGATCGCGAAGGCATTCAATGGCGTGGTCGGCAGTTGCATCGGTGGAGTAATAGTCCGGACCGGACGGAGTCGTCACGGGGGAATCGTCGATGGTATTCCCTTTGTTGCTAAAGAAGTTTCCTTGATTGACCATGTTGAGGGAACGATGGAAACCGCTCGGCAGCACTTTGCCATCGATATGCCACTTACCGCTGTGATAGGACCGATAGTTGGCTGACTGGAGATAGTCCGGCAGCAATCGCGCCCAAGGGGGGCGTACCCCGTTACCTCCTCCTCCCAATCCCGGCAACGCATCCCGGCGAACTTGCTGGGCGTAGTAGCCGGTCAAGAGTGCCGCGCGAGAAGGCCAGCATCGTGCGGTATTGTAGAACTGGTTGTATCGCAATCCGTTTCGGGCCAGTCGGTCCAAGTTCGGGGTTTCGATTTCTCCTCCAAAGCACCCCACGTCGGAATATCCTAGATCGTCTGCGAAGAGGATAAGAACATTGGGGCGTCCCTCGTTGGCCTCAAGATGACGGCCACCGCTGACTAGACCGAACAGAAGCAGAAGAGCTGTGAAAACAAATCTAACGCGATGACTTTCGAGCGTTGAACAGAAGTGTCTTGTTTTCATCGGGATATCAAAGTCGGAGAGGTGCAAGCAAGGTTTGGAAGGGAGCACGGAAGGGAGATGTTCATGGGAACTGGCGTACCGACTCCATTGCCGCGACGCTACAGTATAACTCGGTGGAATATTCGAGGGGACCGATTTTGGTCGCTGGTGACATTCTCGTCAGCCTGAATCGAGGAAGAGAGAAGCCGTCTCGGCCTTGGTCTCCGAAGCAGCCGGTTCCACCCCATCCCTTTCAACTGAATGAACGCAAGAGTGAGACGATGAGCGACTGGATCGAAGCAGGAAACAAAGCGCCGACTTTTACAGCTGTGACCGATACGGGTAAGAAAGTGAAGCTGAGCGATTACAAGGGGAAGGTCGTCGTTCTTTATTTCTATCCGAAAGATGACACCCCTGGCTGCACCAAGGAAGCATGCGCCTTTCGCGACGCCAGCGATGCTTTGCAAAAACGAGGTGCCGTCGTGTTGGGGGTAAGTCCGGACGACGACAAGTCGCATGCGAAGTTCCGCGACAAGTTCAGTTTAAACTTCCCATTGCTCGCAGACCCGGACCATTCCATTGCCGAAGCCTACGGAGCTTGGCGGGAAAAGAACATGTACGGAAAGAAGAGTATGGGAGTCCAGCGCAGCACCTATCTGATCGACAGCGACGGCAAGGTAGCGAAGGTCTGGAAACGAGTAAGCGTTGATGGACATGACGCGGCGGTCCTCGAGGCGATCGACGAACTCGCGTCTCGCTAGCCTGATAATGCCTGAGAGGAATAGGGCAATGGGTTGCACGCAATGATTGGATATTCGCTTCGCCACTTCAAGCGGTTTTCATGTTTCGCATTCTAGTCAAGAAGTATATCCACGAGTCGCTACTACTTTGGCTCGCGTGCGCGCTGGTTCTCCTGTTCTTTCCCTGGGTTCGCATTTGGACCGTCAGTCAATTTGAATTGAGCGGCTTTGCATCGATTCTCGAACAATTCCGCTCGTTCGAAAAGTTCTCACCCGTTCCGCTTGAACAGTTCCTCACGTACCAAGGAATGGTGGGATTTACCTTTGATGAACCAGTCTTGCTCCTCTGTATCCTCGTGTGGTCGATCTCCCGAGGTTCGGATGTGGTGAGTGGTGAATTGAACCGAGGAACGATGGAACTCTTACTGGCTCAGCCGATCGAACGAAGCCGACTGTTCGCGGCTCATGCGACCGTCACGATCTTAGGGCTCGTCCTTTTGTGCATTCTCGTGTACGCAGGGATCTACCTCGGAATTATGACCAATTCGACACCAGTCAGCACGGGAGGATCGATGCGAATCCCCTTTCTGAATCTGGATGTAGGTATTCCCCTATCCCCGAAGAGGCAGGAGTGGGTCCCCCTCCGAAATTTCGTGGATCCCTTCCTTTACATCCTTCCCACATTGAACTTGTTTTCATTAGGGTTCATGGTCCTCGGTATCAGCGTTCTCTTAAGTGCTCGCGATCAATATCGATGGCGTGCGATCGGACTGACGATTGGTATCTATGTCTCACAACTCCTGCTTTTTATCCTTTCAAAATCGACTCCTTCGACGCATGTTTTGACGCCGTTCAGTTTCCTCGCGGCATATCAACCTGATTGGAGCGTGCAAAGGATTCATCGCCACCGGGCGGCGGCATGGAGTTTGTGGAGCGACGGGGACGCGTCCAAAATCGGACTCGACTATTGGATGAGTTGCATGGAGCCTCCCGCATTCATCGCGATACTATTGCTCTTGGGGACTCTCGCGTATGCTATCGCTTGGAGAGTCTTTACCAGAAGGGATCTTCCGGCACCCAACTAACCCAGTCGCATCCACCGAGACAAGCAAATATGTCGAACACTCATTGGCATTTTGGTACCAGCCCCAGTGTTCGATTTGGTCGAGGTGCGTTGGCGGTGCTTCCTGCCTGCTTAAAACGATTAGGGCTCGCTCGACTTTTCATGGTGACAGACTCGGTGGTTGGGTCGATCGGATCTGTCCAAAGTACCTTGAAAGAACTTCGAGATTCCGGGTTTTCCATCGAGCTATTCGAGGGTGGGAAACCAGAGCCAAGCGTTGCCGTCGCCGAAGCGGCTTGCCAAGCTGCGATGAAATCCGACATGGATGCAGTAATCGGGATTGGAGGTGGGAGCAATTTGGACATCGCCAAGATGGTGGCGACTTGGCTACGTCACGGCGGTTCGCTAAGACAGTACTTCGGATTCGGGAACATTCCCGGCCCCATTCTTCCCCTCATCGCCATTCCAACAACAGCAGGAACGGGAAGCGAGGTTTCACATTCCGCGGTTCTCACCGACGAGCAGGCGGGAGTCAAGGTAAGTACATTGAGCCCTTACCTGCGTCCCTGCATGGCGATCATCGATCCATCGCTGACCGACTCTTGCCCTCCGCGCGTCACAGCCCATAGTGGCATCGATGCATTGGTGCACGCGATCGAAGCCCTCACCAACAAACCCTTCACTTCTTTCGAGGGGACCGGCAACGCTTACGAAGGAAGCTATCCGCTTACGCGATTGCTGGCCTTGGAAGCAATCGGTCAGATCGCCAGGTTCCTCGTGCGAGCTGTCGACGTTCCAGGGGATCAAGCAGCTCGAGACGGCATGGCTTATGCCGCGATGCTCGCCGGGATGGCGTTTTCCAACAGCGGCGTGGGGCTGGTGCATGCGCTGGAGTACCCCATCGGGGCGATCACCCATTGTTCACATGGCGAAGGGAACGGGCTTTTGCTGCCTCACGTGATGGAGTTCAATCAACCGATGTGCGCGGAAGCCTTGGCCCAAGTCGGGTCGCTTCTTCTGGGGCAGTCCGATTGTTCCAGCGAAGACGCGATCTCAGCAGTAGAAAAACTGTTGACTCGCATTGAAATTCGCACGCGATTGCGAGACTTGGGGCTTCAAGAATCCGACATTCCCACGGTCGTTACCAAGACACTGCAAATCGAGCGGCTCCTGGCGGTCAATGCTCGCCGTCCGACTGCAGAGGACTTGGAACGAATTCTCCGACGGGCGTATTAGTCCTCCGTGCTATGTATTTGCACGACCGGCACAAAAATCGAGTACAATGTTCGGCAACGCCTTGAGCTAGTGCTCTCCCCATTCCCGCCAGCCATCCCCCCGCCTCGCAATCCTCCCCCTCTTCTGGGCCCTCGGTATGTTGAAGTTTGTTGGGTTTTCTACCATCGCATTGTCCGTCCTGCTCTTCTCGAACGCGTGGGCTCCCTATTCCCTCGGGCAGTCGGCCAGCGCGTTCCCTCCTGAAATCGCTCCCATCTTTCAGCGTTATTGCTCCGAGTGCCATTCCAATGAGACCGATGAAGGGAACTTGAGCTTCGAGGCCTGGGGCGACACACCCGAAATCGATCGCGAGAAAAAGCTCACGCAGATTCTTCGCGTGCTGAAGCTCGAAGAAATGCCCCCCGAAGGCTCCGAGAAGCCTTCGGCGCAGGAAATGGTCATGATCCAAAAATGGAGTCAATCGGTATTGGATCGCGTTGCAGAGGAGAAGGCCAATGACCCCGGCCCCATCATCCTTCGACGCCTCAGCAATAGTGAATACACTTGGACGCTGAGAGATCTTACAGGTGTTCCCACACTCGACCCGACCAAGGAGTTTCCGGTCGACAACGTCGCGGGAGAGGGCTTTACCAATGCTGGGGCCGCGATGGTAATGAGCCCAGCATTGTTCAACAAGTACTTCGACGCAGCCAAGTCGATCGCGCAACGGACGGTCCTGCTGCCCGACGGAATCGGTTTTTCAGAAAGCACATCGTCCAACGATTGGGCTACGGAGCGGTTGAACTGGATCCGCCAGCTTTACGCGCGTTACACCGACGCTCGAGGTGCCGAGAAGGTGAACTTGCAGGGAGTTCAATTTGAAACGAATCAAGGAGGACGCAATCCGTTCGATCGCTATCTCGAATTGCTTTTTCAGAATGAGAATGCACTCGCAACCGGTTCGAAATCGCTTCAGGATGTCGCGAAGATCGGGAACGGGAGCGAGCGTTACCTCGCTGTTTTAGCAAAGCAATTGGGCCTGACGATGGCGGACTCGCGAGGAGATTTGGTTCATCGTTCGGAGTTGGGCGAGATGGCTTTGGCTTCACCGTTGGTGAAAGGGCTGCGATCGCAATGGGCTCTTGCGAAGGGAAAGCCGTCGAGCGCAGACGTTTCGAATTGGGTGGGACAATGGCAACAGAAGCTATGGAAATTCAGCGCCGTCGGGCATATCGGCAAACTCAATGGCCCGAAAGCTTGGCAGGAACCAGTCGATCCGTTGACCCACCGGCTTTCCATCCGGCACAAGCTGAATGCACAGACCGATTCCCTCGTGATCGAACTGCACGAAGCGGGGGATGGTCGAGATGGTGACTATGTTCAGCTGGCATCCCCTCGGTTTATCCGATCAGGAGAGTCGGACCTCCCTCTCGTCGATGCGATTCGTTTGGCGAGCGAATGGAAGGAACTTGCCTCGACCATGAGAGGATCGGTGGAGCAGGCGCTCGCCATCGCAGAGGGAATCGACACTGCGGTCACCCAGGAAGAGATCCGAAACCTAGCAGGAAAAGCGTCTCTTTCTGAGTCGTCCTTAGCGCTATGGCTGGAGTTGGTCGGACTATTTCAATCGGACGCTGGCAAACGGGACGGGAGCGACGAAGTCCTTTTTACCAAGTCAGCTTCTAATCTTTCCGGCCACGCATTTATTGGAGGATGGGTCGGAGAAGACGCATTGAGTATTGTTGCCAATTCCTCCGACATGGAGGTAAGAATTCCAGGAGTTATGACTCCTAAGAGCATCGCGATGCACCCGGCACCGACGCGCAGTATCGGGGCTGGATGGACCGCGTCTCGAAGTGGTAAGGCGAAGATCGATGCTGTGATTCAGCACGCTCATCCCGAGTGCGGGAACGGGATCGCGTGGCTTTTGGAAATCAAGCGCCGCGGTGCACGGATTGGTTTAGCAAGTGGAAACTCCGCCGGTGGCAAGCCCGTCCCTATTGGGCCGTTCTCAAACGTGCCCCTTCTCGCAGGGGACGAGGTCCGTCTCTGGATCAGTCCAAAGGATGGAAACCACTCCTGCGACCTTACGAGAGTCGATTTCACGATTGAGCAAGGTGAAAAGCGGTGGAACCTATCCGAGTCGCTCCATGCGAAGCTGACCGAATCCAACCCTTTAGCGGATCACAGTGATACGAAGTGGCAATTCTTCCACGCTCCGGTTCAAAAGTGGAGTTCCCGACTGGTACCTCCGGGGAGCCTGCTGAGTCAATGGTTTCTCAGCGCGGACACTTCTGCAAGGTCGCAAATCGCTTCAAAACTGCAACAGCTTCTCAAGTCGGAGGCTCCGTCCGAGCCGATTTCCCCGGCCGACCAGCAACTGCTAAAGCTCTTCTCGACGTCGGTCCAATGGGGGCGTGACTCGGACCCAGAAACCAAATCCTCACCCATCCTGCTCGAGTCTTCAGCGGGCGAAATGGCTTTGACCCGCGAAGGTCTTTCGCTCGCGGATGAGACCTGGGTGAAGATACCCATTCCAGCCTTTTTTCGAGAGGAGTGGGAGTTCGCAGCGGAAGCAACTCTGGACCCTCACAGGGGGCGCGACGGATCGGTGCAGATTCTTGTTCAGAATCGATCCGATGCCTCCGCATTCGATCGCCAACGCGACCGATCAAGCTTGATTCATGAACCGGTGTTGGTTCACCCAGAAGGATCGAAAGAAAGAGTATTTCGCACAGCATTCGAAGACTTTCGCAACACGTTCCCCATTGCACTTTGCTATCCGCAAATCGTTCCGGTCGACGAAGTCGTGACGCTTACTCTTTACCATCGGGAAGATCGATTCCTCAAGGAGCTCATGCTCACGGATTCGGAACGCGAGGAATTAGAACGACTGTGGACGGAGCTGCATTTTGTTAGCCAGGATGCACTTCGGAGCGTCGATGTGTTCGAGCAGTTATGGCAATATGCTACCCAAGACGCCGACCCCTCTGCGTTCGAGCCGCTGCGAGAACCGATTCTCAAGAGAGCAGCTCAGTTTCGAGAGGAATTGGTGCGCGCTGAAGAGAAACAATTGAACGGCGTGTTGGAATTTGCTGCGAAGGCATTTCGTCGCGCGTTGCGGGCCGAAGAAACCGAAAGGTTACGAGGGTTGTATCGCACATTTCGCGAGCAAGGACTATTGCACGATGCTTCCATTCGCGGGGTGGTGACCCGCATCTTGGTCGCACCCGAATTTCTTTATCGGCTAGAGGTTCCTGCCAAGTCGCAATCGGAGCCCCTTCGAGCCGAGGAATTGGCGACACGCTTGAGTTATTTCCTCTGGTCCTCCGCACCGGACGAAACGTTACTTGGGTTGGCGGCAGATGGCTCATTGCTTCGGGAGCCAATCCTTCGTCAACAGGTTCGTCGCATGCTGGAGGATCCCAGATCCTCTCGCATGGCAACTTCCTTTTTCGGTCAATGGCTTCAAATTGCAAATGTCGCTGAGCTCGACGAAAAGAGTGAAAAGGAGTTTCCTGAATTCCTTAGCATCCGGGGAAATCTGCAGGCGGAAGCCAATCGACTGTTCGAGCATCTACTGATGGAAAACCGACCGCCCCTCGAGCTTTTGACCGCAGATTACATGTTCGTCGATCGTGATTTGGCCGGCTACTACGGCATTCCGATCGATTTGGTTCCTGCTTCGAATTCCGAAACCGAACAAAAGGACGGAGGCCTTGTTCGAACCAGCTCACCGGTGACCCGATTGGGTAATGCCTCGCAGTGGAATCGCGGTGGGTTGCTGACTTTGGGAGCGCTGCTGTCAAAGTTGTCTGGAGCATCGAGGACGAGTCCGATTCTGCGAGGAACTTGGGTGAGCGAAGTCTTGTTGGGTGAACCCCTTCCCAAGCCACCGAAGAATGTCCCGCAGTTGCCCGACTCGGTACCTGAGAATTTGAGCGAACGTCAACTAACAGAATTACATGTGAGTGCACCTGGGTGCAGCAACTGCCATCGTCGTATCGACCCATTCGGGTTCGCACTGGAGTCTTACGATGCGATAGGACGATATCGCACTTCCGACAAGGCAGGTCATTTGGTGGACACCAAAACGGCGTTGCCCGATGGTACGGTTGTGTCAGGTGTTACCGAACTGAGAGACTATTTGGTTCGGACGAGGAATAACGAGTTCTTATTGCAGTTTCATCGCAAACTGTTGGGGTATGCGTTGGGTCGCGAGGTAATGTTGTCAGACAAACTTTTTTTGGAGTCGCTTGCACAAAGAGCTACAACCGAATCTAGCTACGGAATCGGGGATGCTGTCGAAGCGATTGTGATGAGCCGGCAGTTTCGTGAAATTCGGTCAGAGGAAGAGGTAAAGCCATGACATGCAGTTGGAACACACAGCGCCGATGGGATCGTCGAACCATTCTTCGTGGAATTGGCGTGTCGATGGCGTTGCCTTGGATGGAGTCCATTCCGGTATGGGGACAAGCCACGGCGGCGACGGCTTCGAATTCGAAACCTCCCGTTCGCTTTGCTGCCCTTTTCGCAGGCAATGGATTTCATAGCAAAGAGTGGTGGGCAGAGGGAGATGGAGCGTCGATGAAAGTAGGGCGCGTCCTGAAATCGCTTGAGCCCCTCCGCGATCAGATGTTGTTTATTCGAGGGCTATACAATCAAGAGGCCTTGAAAGGAAACATCCACTCGTCGCAAACCGGCAATCTCCTTTCGGGTGCACCGCTGGCATCGGGAGGAGAGATTCGTTCCGGGACCAGCGTCGATCAATGGATCGCACAGACGTATGGACGTAACACAAAAGTACCGAGCTTGGTGCTGGGCTGTGAAAAGTCGAATCCTTCGGTTCACAAGAACTATTCGATGCTCTATAGCTCGCACATTTCATGGTCCTCGCCGACCACGCCGACTCCGTTAGAGATCTATCCCGCATTGGCGTTTGACCGGCTCTTTAAAGAGGAAGTTCACCAGCAGGATCAAAGTGTGCTCGATGCTGTTCTTGGGGATGCCGCCGATTTACGCCGTCATGTAAGCCAATCGGATCGGCGAAAATTGGACGAGTATTTGGATTCGGTCCGCGATGTCGAAGATCGGATCGCGCAAGCTGGAAAACGAGGAGAGCTGCAAGGCTGGCGTCCGACGATGGAGAAGCCGGACCGCGAGCGTCCCGCCGATGGAATCCCACAGGACATTAGCGAGCACATGCGATTGATGTGCGACATCCTGCTTTTGGGTTTCCAAACCGATACGACCAGAGTGACGACGTTGAAGCTGAACAACGATCACTCCTCCCTTCGCTTCCCCCACTTGGGGGTCGACTACATGATCCATCACCTGCTTTCCCATTCGGACACGGAGGATTGGCTGAAGGTCAATCAGTTTTTCGTCGAACAGCTCGCGTACATTGCGACGCGGATGCAGACGATCCAAGAGGGGGACGGTACGCTGCTGGACAATTCCATGCTTTTGTTCTGCTCCAGCATGATGAATGGAGGGCATGATGCCAGCCAACTTCCGGTCGTTATGCTCGGAAAGGGGGGCGGTCGCTTAGAAACGGGCAAGGTATTGGATTATCGGGACGCCCCAAATCGCCAAATGTGCCGATTGTTCCTATCCGTTCTTGACAAGTTCGATCTCCATCCTGAACAATTTGGCGACGCTTCGGAGCCACTTCCGTCGGTTTGACCGAGGCAACTCTTCTTCAGGATGTGATTTATGAATGCAGACTCCAACACTTCGGTTGGCATTGACCGAAGTGACGCGGTTTCCCCTCAGCCAATTAGGAGTCTGCGAGGATGGCCGGCGGTCGTGCTCATCGTATTGGCCGTACTCGTCCGATTCGTGCCGGTTTGGATTGAGGGGGCCAGTTTACCCCTGCTGATGCTCGGTTTCATGGGACCGGCCGCGCTGAGCCTTGCCCTCGCCATTTGGTGGCTGTTTTTCAGCGGTGCAAGTTGGCGAGAGAAGGGAATTGGCATCGGAGGATTGGCTGCCATCATCGCGATGACCAGTTTGACCCTCGATCCGTCCATGCGTGGTATCAGCATGTTCCTTTGGATCATTCCTGTCGGCATGGCGGCATTCGCCATACCCTTGGTCGTGGCATCCCATTATCCGAGGGTCCGAGTTTGGCTGGGATTATTAGGCGCTCTGCTGGGCTTTGGTGTTTGGAACGCATTTCGTTCTGAAGGTGTAACAGGTGAGTTCACCGTCGAGTTTCGACCTCGATGGTCGATCCCTGCGGAACAAGACTACCTGCAATCCCGAGGAGAAGCATCGAATAGCCCTTTCGCAGCGGATCCATCGAATCCAAACGTTCCTTGGCCAGAGTTTCGAGGCCCCCACCGAGATGGAAGTGTTTCCGGGGTCAAACTCATCGAGGATTGGGAGACGAATCCACCTGAGTTGGTTTGGAAACGGGCGATAGGACCGGGTTGGTCTTCTTTTGCGGTGGCGGAAAACCATCTCTTTACACAAGAACAAGTAGGAGACCAGGAAGCGGTCGTCTGCTTGAATGCGGACACCGGTAACACGGTGTGGGCCTATTCCACCCCCGGTCGCTTCGCAGAGGAGATGGGCGGAATCGGCCCTCGCGCGACCCCCACCTATCACGCTCAGCGGATCTATGCCGTAGGGGCCGATGGAATGGTGGTTTGTTTGAAGGCGTCCGATGGCAAAGAAGTTTGGCGGCGCGAGTTGATGCAGGATGCGAGTCGCAAACAACCACCCTGGGGATTCTCCAGTTCCCCGCTGATCGTAAACGATGTCGTCGTGGTCCATGCAGGAGGCCCAGGTGACAAGGGTGTATTTGCTTACGGCCAAGCGGACGGCGGTATTCGCTGGCAGGTTGCTTCTGGTGATCACAGCTACAGTTCTCCTCAGATGGCTACCTTCGACGGAACAGCCGGTATTCTGATGGCAACGAACGAAGGTTTGCAGTTTCTGGATCCCACCTCTGGGGCAACGATTTGGAATCACGAATGGAAGATCGACACCTATCGCGCAGTTCAAACGGTGGTGGAGGGGAATTCTGTTTTCGTAGCCGCCAGTATGGGAAATGGGATACGCAGACTGAATATCTCCCGTGAAGAAGGAACATGGAAAGTCGAGCCCCAATGGACTTCACGCGACTTGAAGCCCGATTTCAACGACATGGTCGCTTACGAAGGAACTCTGTACGGATTCGATGCCACCATATTCGGAGCGGTGTCGATGGATACAGGGAAACGACTTTGGAAAAAGGGAAGGTATGGCGCCGGGCAAGTATTATTGCTTGCCGATACCGGTCATCTACTGGTCGCCGCCGAATCTGGAGACTTGGTTTTGCTGAAAGCCTCACGAGAAAAACTGGAGGAAGTTGCAAGAGTTCCTGCCATCGAATCGAAAACATGGAACCATCCCGTCGTGGTGGGAGACCGCGTCTACGTTCGAAATAGCCAGCAGGCTGCATGCTACAAACTGCCGGTTGCTACCAATCCGTAAACGATCCAGCACGAAACATGGATGGAGCCGTACCAATATTGGCGTGAATCGCGATGACTTCTGTACAACTAGATGCACCTGTGAAGCCCGAGCGTTATCGTTCGCTCGATGTCTTTCGGGGTGCAACGGTTGCTGGAATGATCCTTGCGAACAACCCGGGTCCCTGGTCGGCCATGTTCCCACCGCTGCAACATGCGAAATGGCATGGTTGTACTCCCACCGATTGGGTCTTCCCATTTTTTCTTTTTGCGGTAGGCATCGCGTTGGCATGGGTTTGGAGACGTCAGCAGGCTTTGACCGACTCCGTTGTTTACGTTCAGATTCTTCGACGCACATTGCTCCTCTTTGCGATTGGTCTTTTCCTCAACGCCTTTCCCTTCGTTGCGTGGACTCCGGATCAACAGCTGGAATGGAAATCCCTCTCCAACCTTCGCATCCTCGGGGTGCTTCAACGCATCGCGTTGGCTTATGGAATCGCGGCCATCGCCGTCCGGTTTTTCGCTCGCAACGGCGAGACCTACCGCATCAGCATCCTCACGGCTCTGTTGCTGTTCGGATACTGGATTCTTTGCCGTGCATTAGGTGCTCCTCCTGACCCGTACAGCTTGGAGGGTTTTGTGGGGACCCATGTGGATCGGGCTCTCCTGGGCCCCTCTCATCTCTACCGAGGGGAAGGGGTTCCCTTCGATCCTGAGGGATTGTTGAGCACGTTACCAGCCGTAGCCCAAGTGTTTTTGGGGTGGTGGACCGGTGTCACGCTCCTGCGTTCTTCCAAGGACGAATCGCTCCTAGGGAAATTGCTACTAGTCGGCGTCCATTGGCTGTTCATCGCTTCCGTCTGGCAACTTGAATTTCCATTGAACAAAAAGATTTGGACGTCGACTTTCGTCCTTCACACCAGCGGACTCGCCCTTTTTGCACTCTGCCTCTTGATCTATTGGGGAGAGATTTCCAAATCGAACGGGAGCATCGTGGGGGCTAGATTGGGGAATGGTATCGCACGCGTCCTTTCCTATCCGTTTTACTTCTTTGAAGCCTTTGGAAAAAACCCTTTGTTCCTGTTTGTGCTGAGCGGTCTAATTCCTAGGGGTCTCGGGCTTATCCGATGGCAAATCGAGTCGGAGGATGGGGCGCCGAAGTGGACAACGCCATTGCCCTGGCTGTATCAAAATCTGTTCGTCGGAGAAGGGCTCGACCCCAGGTTGAGTTCCCTGCTCTACAGCCTCGCCTGGCTAGGCATTTACGGGATGATTGCCCTCGAAATGGACCGGCGCAAATGGGTTATCAAAGTATAACCACGAAACATCTTGAATCACCGAAGCGGCCAATTACGCTGGAATAGAACTATTTCCAAGGAGCGTGCGCTATGATTAAGAAATTGGTCTTGGTCTTTGTTTCCCTGTTGTCGGTCGGTGGGAGTTCGAGCCTTTGCTTCGGACAGGGTCCCTTCGAATTTCAATTTGGCTATTCGTTGGGAATCCAGAACAGCTTCCGCAATCGGTTGCCGGCTCCCCCTTACTTTTCGGTTTTCCCTCCCGTCTATTACGGGCAAAGGTACGCCCGGCCCTACGGCGAAAGCCCCTTTGCTTCGTGGCCTCTTTTGAGATCCGACTCCTCCTACCACGCCGTTCCTATGGAAGGTCATCTGGTCAACCCAAGAACCGTATGGAATCACCACGTCCCTCATCCACAGCCGCCTAAAGTCGAAGTCTCGGCGGACAAGAAAGCGGCCGATGTCGTTACGGCCCCGGTTGCCATCGAGCCGAATGTAGTGGTGAATCCTTTTGTGGTCGAGCATTACGCTGCCAAGTAATCGGTTTACTCTCCTAGTCCGACGGTGGAGAATCAACAGACGAGCCTCCTGGTCTATCAGACCAGGAGGCTCGTTTCCTATTGGTTTGAAGTGATCGTACCGATCCCGATTAGACTTGTTCGGGCACCACAAAAGGAGCGCGGTATTCGCGTTTCATGAATCGATTGGCGGCCTCGGATCCTTCGCCGACGAATCGCTGGGTCTTCGGATCGACGGTCAGCATCTGACTCAGCTTCAGATCCGCTTTTTCAATGTCCAACGAGTGGGCTTTAAGATGCGACTCCATTTCTTCGACGAGCGCATTCCACTCGGGGACTTGGACCGCTTTCGTGTCCGCCTTGCTAAAGGTCTTTCCCGTTTGGAAAGCGATATTGGCAAGGTTGCACCAACCGGTCGAGTCATGGCCAACCTGAACATCCGTATTGAGCATCTTCGGATCGCGTGCCCGAACGGCGTTCAAGAAGTTCTCTTGATGCAGTTTATTGCCACTGTTGCCAGAAAACTTCTTGATGAGTTTTCCTTCCTTATCAAATGCTGAGGCCGATCCGCGTTGTCCTTCAAAGCGCCCTCCTTCGCAGTAGGCGATGTAACCGCTTCCAGGTCCAGGTACTTTCGGAGACTTCGTGTTTCCTGGGGCCGCAGGTAGATTCGACAGGCCGATCACGACGGGGATGCTACCGGTATCGAAGTAGACAAAGTGAACGTTCGGAGTTTCGCCAGCATCGTTCCAAACGACGCGTCCACCACCACCGAAAATTCGTTTGGGGAGAGCGACGGAATCGCGGAAGATATTGTTGCGCAGATCATCCAAAACGTGAACGCCCCAGTTCCCCATTTCACCCGAACCGGTGTTGAAATCCCAGTGCCAATCGTAGTGGAACTTCTCTCGAAACATGGGTCGATCTTGAGCGGGTCCGAGCCAGAGGTTGTAATCGACTTTGGGATCGACTGTCAGCGGTGTGGAACGCTTGCCGATCGAAGCCCGCACTCCGTAGCGATTGACGCGGGCTGAGAGGATCTTTCCAAGCGCCATTTCTTCGTGAAGGAACTTCTTGATCTCTGCCTGCATGGGATCGGAACGTTGCTGTGTTCCCACTTGGCAAACTCGGTTGTATTTGCGTGCCGCGAGAATCGTTTGCTCCCCTTCCCACTGGCTGTGGGACAGCGGTTTTTCAACGTAGACATCTTTCCCAGCCTGCATGGCCCAAATAGCAGCGAGGCAGTGCCAGTGGTTGCAAGCAGCGATGACCACTGCATCGATTTCCTTATCGTCGAGCAGCTTTCGCAGATCGACATACCCTTTGGCGCTAGGGCTGAAGGACTTTTGTGCGTTGTCAATTTTGGCCTGATCGGGATCGCAGACGGCGGCGATCTTCGCACCTTGAATTTTGGAGAAGGTCCCCATATGCTCGCCAGCGCGTCCACCGCACCCGATGAATCCGAGCCTCACCTCCTCGTTGGACATGCCGTGCGATGAGCGAACCGTGGAGGAAGCAGCGATGGCAACGCCGGCCATGGCTGTCGATTTGACGAATTGACGACGAGAGGATTGCTTCACGATCAAGTCCTGTTCTGGAGAGGAAGAGTGAACCGAAGGGTGGGATTTGCAGATCGCAAGTATAAACCAAAAAGGATCATGAATCAAAAAACCATGGATGAAGAGACGGAAAGAGAACGAACGCTGTATCACGAAGCCGGTCATTGTGTCATGGCTGTAGTGAGCGGAGCTTGGGTGGAGCGGGCCTCGGTCGAACCGGAAGAGGACGGATTCCACGGTTTGGTGGATATCCGATGGCCTCGTGATTCGAATCGAATCGATCAAATCTCAGTCGCTCTCGCGGGTCCCGTCGCCGAGATGATTATTCGATCGGAGCCGTTTCATCCCGGTCTGATACCCGAATGGGCACACGACTGGAAGCAAGCATGGGCGCTGTGCCGTCCCGGTTGCCCCTCGGATCGGGAGTGCCTTCGCCGAATCGAAACAATTGTTGCTAAACTCTACCAGATGCTTTCGCAAGATCGTTGGTGGGCTGCCATTGCCGCCGTCAGCGACCTTTTAGATGCTCACGATGAAATCGAACACGAGACCATCGCTTACGAAGTGACGAGTTGGCTTGATTAGCCATCGCGCTCTGGATATTGCCCTCTCACGAAAGATCGAGAATGCCAAAGATTGCTGCTTTCCCCAAAGCTTACATGCACGCGCTGTGTAAGGATGGAACGATGAAACTGGCCGAATGGTTCCAATTGGCCAGCGGCTTGGGCGTCGACGGTGTGGAATTCTACGCGGGCTTTTTGGAAATGCAGGATCCTAGCAATTGGCCATCGATTCGCATGCAAGTGGAGTCGATGGGACTGCAAATCCCGATGATGTGTTGTTCGCCCGACTTCACCCACCCTGATGCTTCCTTCCGGAGCCACGAACTCGAAAAGCAACGGTACTGGATCGACATGACTGCCGCTTTGGGTGGCCAATACTGCCGTGTTCTCAGCGGACAACGCCGACCGGAACTCACGACTCAGGAAGGAGTCAAGCTGGCGGCGGACTGCATCTATGAATGTTTGCCCTACGCCCAAGACCAAGGCGTGACGCTCATTCTCGAGAACCATTACAAGGACGATTTTTGGGAGTATCCCGAGTTCGCACAAAAGATGGATGTCTTTTGCGCTTTGGTCGATGCCGTCGATCATCCAAACTTCGGTGTGAACTATGACCCGAGCAACGCCTACATCGCGGGTGATGACCCGATCGAACTACTGAAACGCGTATCCCATCGCGTGGTCACGATGCACGCCAGCGATCGTTACCTCATCGAAGGAACGTTGGAGGATCTACGACGAGAAGAATCGGGCGCTGCGGGCTATGCGAAGCGACTGAGGCATGGTGAAATTGGAAAAGGACTCAATGATTACGATCAGATCTTCACCGAACTAAAACGCGTGGGATTCGACAGCTGGATCAGTATCGAAGATGGAGTCGACGGAATCGAGCAGCTCGCACGAAGCGCTGAATTTCTCAAAAAGAAAGTAGCGCAATACTGGCCCGATTCGTGATACTGCCCCGGTTGGTTCGGACGGTACTCGAATGTACTGTGCTGAAGGATCTTCGCTCGGTATCGCGTCGCTCCGCCGGGGCGAAGATCGAAACTCCATGAGAACGGGCAGACCTTGGGGCGATACGTACCAGTCCTGTCGATCAGTAATCGATCGTCTCGGAATCGTCGGGTGATTCGCTTTGGTGGACGCGTGCTTCCCGCATCATAATCATGATGACTTGAACAAAACTCCGAATGGAGTCGGCGTAGCGGCTTTCTTTTTGCGCCCGTTTCGCTTGTTCGCGAGCGGTGCTGAGTTCCTGAGAAGCCGTCGACCAATGGTTCTCGTCAAACCACGCCTCCAATTCCGAAACGACTTGCGCGAGGTTTTCCGTGAATGCGCGATCCGGTTTGCATGCGATGCGGCGGTAAGGAGATTTGCCAAATCCGTTTGCAGGTCGCTCGCTCGGTGTCGAAGTCGATTGGTACTTGTACCAACCAGACGCGAAGGCGACGGCGGCGGCGGCCAAGGCGAGGAGTGCGATCGGGAATTGCTGCAATGCCAACAAGACAATGGACAGGAGAATCGCGACAGCCGCAGCGATTCCAAACGGTAACGGGTAGTGGGATGACGTGCGCGCGGCACTCGTTCCTGAAGGCGTTTTTGTGTCGACGATCGCATCGGAAGTCACTTCTCCCACGACCACCGTAATGTTGTCGGGACCACCGCGCAGGTTGGCGATATCCACCATCGCTTGAACCGCCGTATCTCGATCGAGGACTTGCAATAGAACCCCGATCTCTTCATCGCTCAACTGCCCGCTCAGCCCATCGCTACAGAGCAGGAACTTGTCTCCCAGACGCAAGGGAAACGGCCCTTCGATATCGACCATTACGTTTGCGTTCGGACCCAACGAACGCGTGATGACATTCTTTGGGATCGTGCTGTTGCGAATCGCTTCCTCGGAGAGTTCTCCCGAAGCTCTCATTTCCCAAACCAGCGAGTGGTCAAAGGTGAGCTGCTCGAGTTGGGCCCCTCGAAGGCGGTAGACTCGCGAATCTCCAACGTGCGCGATCAACGCACCTTCTGGCACGATCGCCAGCGCACAAGTCGTCGTTCCCATGCTGCGGAATTCAGGATTTGCCTGACCGCGCCGAAAGATCTCCGCATTGGTCTCCGTCAAGGCTTGGTGCAAGGCATCTGCGTGAAGACCTCGAACGAGCTTTCGATAATGATGGGGTATCAGCTCGACCGACAATTGACTGGCCAATTCACCTGCCGCGTGCGCCCCCATGCCGTCTGCGACGATGAGCAAGTGCCCGAACTTCTTCCAAGCAGACTCATCTCCTGCCAGAAAGACACCGTGATGGTCCTGATTGTTTCGCCGGCGCATCCCGACATGCGTTGCACTCGCAACGGAAAAGGCAGACTGCCAAGCGGTGGTGTGGGCAGAAGGGGAACGTTGAGACAAGTTGGATGACGGATAGGGGAAGGAAGGCTGGAACAGGCTTTCTTAATAATAATCAGAACAGGCGGTGCCCACCTAGTCCCCAAAGATGAGAGACCTAGCAGATACGGCAAAGATTATGAAGGATAATTCCGGCGGCGACACTCACGTTGAGGGAATCTGTGGCCAAACCCATCTCAATCTTGAGACGTCGACTGCACCCAGTCAAAATGTCGTCGGGCAACCCGTGGGCTTCGTTTCCAAAGAGCACTACGGAATGCCCGTGCCTCGCAAATTCGCACAGTTCCTCGCTGTCGTCCGCCAAGCAAGCGGCGATCGATTCGATCCCCTTTTGCTCGAAGGCCCGCAATGCGTGGTGAACATCGTCGACCTCGAAAAAGCGAAGTTTGAACGCATTTCCCATGGAAACGCGCAGCACTCGCCGGGCAAAAGGATCGACGCATTGCGGCCCTAGCACAATATCCTGGATCCCAAAAGCGGAACAAGTTCTCAGGATAGACCCTAAATTCTCGGGGTCTTGCACGCCAACCAATAGGACACCGGTCCAGCGGTCTCGCTGGGATGTCGCCCCCCCCCAGGCCTGCTTTTGCAGCAGATCGTCCATCGTTCCCATCGCAGGACGCAGCCCGCAGGCTAAATAACCACGATGAAAATGAAATCCGATAAGCTCGCTAATCATCGCGCTGGGTACGACCCAAACGGACTGGTCGGCTGGGATCCAGCCCTGAGCCTCCTCGACGAATGCTTCGTCCAAGAGCACTGACTCGACCTGCAGCTGGCTCGCCAACAGTCGCGCTACAAGCGGTTTGCTTTCAGCAATGAAGCGCCCGCTAAATCGGGTTAGATTCGTCGTGCGAAGGTGCCGGTAAGGCTCCAGTTGGGGAGCTTGGATGTCCTCGATACGTGTCCACGACATCCGATTCAATTCGCTTTCTTCTTGCGTTGAAACTGAACGCGTTTGGTCCCAATCGCCCAGTCCTCTTCCCCTTGCATGCGCGCTCGGAGAACATATTGTCCGCGAAAATCTTCCTTGGTTTCAAACAGGACATGACGCGTTCCTGCTTCGACATCCAAACGCTGATGGGCGAGGACGAGATGATTTGCTCGGTCGTAATTCTGTTGCATTCGTTGGTAACGGGCTTCGGCCTGCTCGTTGGCTTGGATGGATTCTAACGTGCTGGGCAAGCGATCGCGATGGAGCAGCAATTCGACCTCCATGGTTCCACTCCACGGCGCCTCGATCTCGGCGTCCAGCGGTTCGCCCGCTTCGATCGTGTCCCTCGCTTCGATTTTCAAAGGTTGGGGATGGCGAATAACCAGTAGTGGGTCACCGAGCAAATTCATCAATCGCACGTGCTCTCTCCGCTCTGCGACCAAGTCATGGCCGACGGGACTGAGCGCCGTCGCCATCGCTTCGATCGCGGATTGGTACTTCGACTTCAACTTGCTGCTGGAAACCGATGCCGGTTCACTTCTCTTTTCCGATTCTTTCTCGTCAGTCCAAATCGATTTCTTGGCCTGCAACACAACGCGTCCCAATCGGGACTCGTTTTGCACAAAGCAGGTATCCATCATTTCTCCCGCAAACTGACTTAGCCCATAAGGCATGGTGACGCGTGAGCCCGCGACAATGGCGATTGGGCCGTTCGGCTGATGCAACAAACGTTCGGCAAAACAATCAACCTTTGCATCGAATGCCCCGGTGTAGCAGGCTAGCAATACCGCGACAGGTGGCCCCACAGGTGCATCGAATAGTTCGGTATCTTCCCGGCTGCAAATGCACTCTTCGCTATTGTCGTAGTGGAAGTCGTCCAGCGAATCGATCCAACCATGACCGATGTAAACCCAGAACAACCCACCCCGATTGAGCTTGCCCAGAAACGTTTGCTTGAGCGAACGCGGATCGGGACAATAGGGGCTGTGCAGGCTGGCGTAGGTCATCTGCAATCGAAATCGATCCGGGATTCCTTCCGACAGATAACGCCGAGCGACGGTCTCGATGGCTTTGTCGGCGAACAAGCCGAATCCACCCACCCCTGCCGTGACGTGCACGCGATCTCGCCATTCGCTGAAATCGCTGGAATGTTCGTAATGAATGACACGATCGAGCATCCGTTTCAAATCTTCAGCGGACTTCGCCGGTACGCGTCCGACGGCAACGTCAGGGCTGCCGTCTCCGTCCAAGTCCGAAAAGGGATTATCGCTCGCAAGGGTTGGGGTTTGCCCCTCCCCCAATTTCACGGTCGTCGGCAGCACGAAGGTCGGGACAATCGTCTCGCGAATCGGTGGCAATTTGGCGTCGGTCGTGATGTCTTGAAATACATCGCCGCACAGTACGACGGCTTCCAGCGAGCCGGCCTCCCCAGCTTTCTCAATGATCCTCTGGCGTAATGCGGAGGGATCACGGTGGCTGTCGAGGATGGTGAGGCGGTAATCCTGACTTCGATATGCAGCCCATTTCTCGAGAGCTGGCTGCCAAGCGTTGGGGCAGACCACAACAACCGCCGGACGCGCCCGCTTTTCCTCTAACGCCTCCGCCCAAGTCTCTGGGGAGGACTCCAAGGCGATACCTGCGTATATGAGGCAACTAAGTGCAGCAACCAACCTTCGCATCGTCTCACCTCTTCCCTGGTGCCCGCCACTTACTCCCGGCGCCCGCCCAATTCAACTGGGTGCCCGCCCCAAACAACTGGGCGCCCGCCGACTACACTCCGACCAACTCCGGTGCAGTGGTTCGTTCTAAACAAGCACCGATCTGTCGAACGGCCTGCCGAAGCCGGGCTTCGTTCTCCACGAGTGCCATTCGCAAATAACCTTCTCCCAGCGGACCGAATCCACCCCCCGGGCTGACCGCCACATTACCATGCTCCAGCAAATGCATGGCGAAGTCGATGGAGTTCATGCGGGACGCCCATGGTTCGGGGATCTTTGCCCAAGCGAACATACCTGCTTTGGGAGTCGAAACCTCCCAACCGATGCGGCGCAATCCCTCCACCAATACATCCCTGCGCCCTTGGTAAATCTTGGATTGCTTTTCCACTGTCGCCTCTGTATCGCGCAGAGCAACAATGGCGGCGATTTGAATCGCTTGAAACATTCCGTAGTCGTAGTAGCCCTTGATCGTGGCCAACGCCTTGACCATGTCTGCATTCCCCGAGCAGAAGCCAACGCGCCAGCCGGCCATGTTGTACCCCTTGCTCATCGTCGTAAATTCCACGCCGACGTCTTTGGCTCCCGGCGCGGATAAGAAAGAGGGGGGGGTGTAATCGTCGTACGCCACATCGGCATAAGCGAAGTCGCTGATCACCATCAAGCCATACTTCTTCGCCAGCTTCACCACATCGACAAAGAACTCCGGTTCGACCGTTACCGTCGAGGGATTGTGGGGATAGTTGATGATGAGCAATTTGGGTCGGGGATAAAAATGCTCGCACGTGTAGGCGATGTTCGAGAGATACCTCTCGGTGTTGGAGACATCCAGCGCGACGACATTGCCCGATGCGAGCACAACGCCGTACATATGCACGGGGAAATAAGGCGCTGGAATGATCGCGGTGTCTCCAGCGCCGATGAGGGCGAGAAGCATGTGAGAAAATCCCTCTTTGGATCCCAAACAAACAATGGTTTCGGTCTCAGGATCCAACCGAACGCCATACTTGCGAAGATATTTGCTCGTCACTTCTCGACGGAGGTTCAGAATCCCATTGCTCTTCGAATAGCCGTGATTGGTCGTGTCCTTCGCTGCTTCGGATAGCTTGGCAATCACCGAAGGGTCCGGTGGATCGGAAGGATTTCCCATCCCCAAATCGATCAAATCCTGACCGGCGCGCCGCTTCTGGTAGAGCAAATTGTTGATCCGGCCAAATAAATAAGGAGGGAGACGATGCACCCGAGGGGCCAACTCAATTTTAAAATCGCTACTCATTTGGAACGCCGACTGGCATAAGTGATTCTGATTCAGATCGAGAGCCAGCCGGATGGGTTCCGTCCTAACAAGAACTGGAAATCACCGACTAGCTTGGGGTTACAGATAAGATACGGCCTTGGAAGGTTCGAAGAAAGGCAGAAATGGACCTGAGCATCTAATACCAAGTGCGCTCCCTCTGGGCCTAACCGTAGTAACCGCGGTCGACTTCGAACGGAAAAGCAAAAAAATTGAAAACTTTTTTTCGCTGTTCGATTTCTCTCCATCTCGATCTTGCTGGTCCGATATCCCCTCGCGTCCCACCGGGCGAGGAAACTCGCAATGGCATCTTAATTGCCACTGATTGAATTTTGCAATCGCAGTCAAACCATTGCAATCACCAAGTGAGGGAGGCTTGACGGAGTGTTCTGCTTTGATGCGCACGATGGACCCTCGTCTTGGGTAGGGCGAATCCGTGGTTTGCCTTTCCCAAGAAGAGGCGATGCCTCTCGAAGTAGATTCCAATCTTCGGAATCTTTCTTACACTCAACGGAGTCGATTCCGAGGAGTCGATTCTGAAGACTTAGCAGCAGTCACGCTTTTGGGCCTCTCCCCCAGTCGCTGCCGGTGATTTTTTCATCTCTTTATCTATTTTGGAGTTGGGTATGCGCAATCGTACTTCGCGACCATCGCGATGCGGTTTCACTTTGGTGGAATTGTTGGTCGTTATCGCTATTATCGGTATTTTGGTCGGTTTGCTGCTTCCTGCAGTTCAAGCAGCGCGAGAGGCGGCTCGTCGTATGAGTTGCCAAAACAACTTGAAACAAATTGGGTTGGCCATCCACAACTTCGAGAGCGGCTACAAAAAGTTGCCGGCGGGAGCATTGGGGCCATCGCGTGTCGATCCGTACATCGACGCCGGAGCAGCAGGCAATCAACAGTTCTACGGAACCCTACCGTTCCTTCTTCCATTTATGGAACTGAACAACATCTACCAGCAGTTCCCAAGCGCCTTGCTCCGAATCGATCGATTGGCGCAATCCGGCGAGGATCTGCGTTGGGCTTCGACCACCGCTTCCCTATGGGCAGGAGCTACCAATCCCGGGAATATCGCCCAGTACAAGATCCCCAGCTTCATGTGCCCGTCCGACTCGAAAACTCCCTCAGCGGTCTATACCCGACTTCACGTTCGCGCTTCGTCGGCAACGGGGACAGGCGTTACAGCGCAAGCCTTCATCGGGCGCGCTTCGGGTGGATGGCAGGTAGCGGCCCTCGGGCGAACCAATTACGCCGGAGCGCAAGGTCGTCCCGATGTGGAAGGGGGACGTTGGCAAGGTCTGTTTCGCAACCGCACCGAAACGAAATTCGGAAGCGTTACGGACGGCCTGAGCAATGTCATCGCGTTTGGTGAGACCCGCGGCGGTAACGTCACGGGCCCGGTTGAACAATCGACCGTGCTATGGATCTCCGCCATCCCTCTCCCGTCATCCAATACCTGGCTTCTCGGAGAAGACAACTGGTATGAGTTTTCCAGCAATCACACCGGCTTAACCAACTTCACACTTGGTGACGGATCGGTTCGAGGCATCAGTAACAATATCGACGGCACGACCTGGCTTCGCCTCAACGGGATCTCCGATGGTGAAGTTATCAGCAATGAATTCTAAGCCTGCGGATTCATAGCCTTCCCGTTTGACTTCTGTAACCGCGATCTCTGAATGGTCGCGGTTACTCTCCTGTCGATTGCATTCCCTCTTTCAACTTTGCAAATATGAAAAGCACTCCGTCGATTCGATTCCCACTGCTGGCTGTCTTCGTACTATCCGTGATCCCTGCTTTGGGATGCTCGGAAGATAAGAAGGTTGAAATCCCAGAAAAGTTTGTCGAGCTGCCAACGAGCGACACACCTACAAGTCAAAAGAAGCCTAAGCCGGACTCGTCCGAATCGGATTGATCGGTCGCATTCAAAGCCTACCGACTTGGCATCTCACTCCTCGCCGGACATGCGGAGCGTGCAGCAACCGAAGTCCAGCGTCTGGGCAACCGTGCGGCTCGCCAGAACCTCACGATTGATTTCGTAATAGATAAATCGCCCCTCTCTTCGCGTGTGGACGATCCCAGCGTGGTAAAGAACCCGCAGATGGTGCGACACGTTTGGGATTTCGATATCTAGCAAATTCGAAAGATCGGTTCCGGTGAGAGGGGATCCCTGCAGCGCTTTGAGAATGCGTATCCTAGCGGGATCCGCTAGGGCTTTGAGATACTTCGCGCATTGCTCGGAGTCATCGCTTTTGCTCGTGCTCTCCTTGCCGCGGTTTTTCGATGTAGTCATTTGCGATTACCGATCCAGTGTGGCGATCTAGTGTGTCTCCATTCTACGCACCGAGGTTCTGGCCCCCAAGCCTCAAATGTCTACTCTCGACCGGGCAAAATGGCCGATGCTGGGATGCCGTCCCGTTGGTAGCGCCAGTTCTTGATATACCAAAGCAACTCACCCATCTCCGTCGGCGTGATCAAGGCTTCGAAACCCTCTGGCATCATGGACTGCCCCGAGCTCTTGAACTCCTCCAATTCGTCGCGACTGAGGGTTCGGCGCACTCCATTCTGTTGCTCTAGCACCACGCTTTGCGCGTTGGCCTCTTTGAGAATCCCTTCAACCACTTCCCCGTCCTCGGTCCTCGCGAGATAGCGGAAATAATTGGCATCGATGGTTTGATTGGGATCCAGAACGGCCGTCAAAAGCTTTTCATAGCTCTGAATGCGGGAATCGGAGATATCAGGGCCAATGGCAACGCCAACTCCGTCGATGCGATGGCACGACGCGCAGTGCTTACCAAACAAGGCTTGCCCTGTCGCAAAATCCGACTCCCCCTTCTTCTCCGATTGGGCCAAACGATAGCGCGCGATGACTTTTTCCCGCGATTCATTGGAAAGAGTAGCCATGACTGCCGCCGCGCGTTCTCGTAATTCGGCGGCAGGCAGCTTTTGCAAGCTTGCCAGCTGAGACGGACTTAGCAGTCGGGGAGATAATCGCTTCGACTCCAACGCTTGGACCAACGACTCGCTATACGCTGCATCTCGCAGGGCAATCGAAACCAGTTCATTGCGAAGACTCGGAGAAACGCTGCTAACCCGATCGGCAACCCACGTTGTGAGAACGGGGCTCGACAGTCGACTCAGGCCTCGAATTCCTTCCAACACCACCCCCTCCCATTCGCTCTCCAAACACGAGACATAAAGCTGTTCCTTTCGAAGTCGCGAAACACCGTCGAGCCCCCCGAGGCAGCGGATCGCCAGGATTCGATGCTGCAATGTTTTGGAGTCCCGAGCGACCTGCTCGATCGAGGCGATGGCATCCTCTCGTAGCCCCATCCCCTTCCAACCACCGGTCAATTGTCCAGAAAGAATTGCCAACGCCACCCCCTCGGTTCGCGCCGATCGCGGCTTCGCATCGGAGTGCCAAAGCGCGTTCAACTCGCCAAGCCAACCGGCTGGAGTTTGGCTCGCCATGCGCTTCGCCAATCGCTCGATTGCCTCCAACTCGGTCGGAGAGACACCTTCGGCCTCGGTGGGACCGGCGTTCTGCAGAGTCTTCAAATACTGCAATAGGAAGGCGAACCCCTCCTTTTCTAAAAGCTTCGATGTCCCCATCCAAAGAAGACGGTCTTCCGGTGATGCGATCAGTTTGGCTATCGCCCCCCTATCGATGGACTCCTGCGTTTCCAGCGACAATCGATCCAAACCGATCCAAGCGAGGGACCATGCCGACAGCTGACTCCACTCTCGCTGTTCCGCATGCAATCCCTCGCGCAAGCACTCTATCAACTCCGGTGCCATCCAGTCCCGTTTGGATTCCTCCGAAGTATTCCGCGCGACCTCCGCCACGAGCCTCGCTCCTAAAACTTGGAGTTCGCTGTCATGGCTCCTAAAAAGGGCGATGGCATCCGCTGGCCGAAACGATTGGGCTGCGAAGAGGAGCTGGGCTGCAATGGACACCCTCTCGCGCGCGGCGGCGTTCTGTTCTCCCGTTCTCGGCTCGACTCTCGTAACCCGGCGAAGCCCATCTAAATCTGTTTCACTGATCTTCGAGGAATGGATTTGTTCCAAGATTCGCAACACGGCTTGCCGCTGAACCCATCGATCCGCATGGGCAAGAAGATCCACGAGATTCTGATCCGACCCGACCGCGACTGGAGACTCTGGCGCATCTTTTTGTTCACGAATACGATAAATGCGACCCATCCCATCGCCGTCCCGCTCATCCGGCCGATGCTTGAGCTCGTCCGGTACCCATTCCGGATGTTCGATGACCGCTCGATACATATCCACGACGTAGAGCGATTGCCCAGGACCTCGTACCAAATCGACGGGACGGAACCAGGGATCCCGGCTGGCGAGAAACTCTCGATCTTCACGCCCATCCTTTCGAGCTTCCAGGTGACCATCCGGTCTCCTGGACAAGCTGCGACACTGCACTAGGCTACCGGTTGGTTCGCAAGCGAGAATGTGGATTCCTGATCCTCGTCCCATCCATTCCCCCTCTACCAGCGTCACGCCGCACGCGGCCGTGAACTGCCCTGCATGCAAATTCGAAGTGGTCCAAGCCTGAACGAGAGGATGCACCTGCGACTCGGCTTCGGCGGCTAGAACGTTTCGAATAGCAGGAGCAAAACCGGAAAGAGGGCTTTCGCTCGATTGCACCTTTTCCACCTGCACCACAAAGCAGGGTTGTCGATTTGAACAACCATATCTGCGACCGGCGAGATCGAATGCTATGCCATATTGCGTCGGACCTGCAATCGCTTCCAGCTTCCCGGTTACGAGATGAAACCGAATGTCACCTCCGGTCGCATCCACCGACTGCTTCGCAAAGGGGTAATCCTTTCCCGTCTGGACTTTTCCAAGTCGAAGACCGCTTGCAATGGTAAGCCATCCATCGGGCGTGATCGTGGGGTGATTGGCACGCAACTGTGGATTTCCCGCCGTAAACCCTTCGAGCCAAATCGACTGCGAATCGGCCCGACCATCGTGGTTGTCGTCGCTCAAAAAGAGCAGCTTCCCTTCGACGGTAACGAAGGCTCCATTGGCCCAAGGCTGAACACCGGTTGCAAATCGCAAGCCATCTTGGAATACCGACCGCGTGTCCATGACCCCATCGCTGTTCGAATCGCTCAAGATCACCACGCGGGAATGCCCCGCTGGCGAAGGGTGAGGATAGTCCCCCATCTCGACAACCCAAAGTTTGCCTTGCCCATCGAACTGCATCGCGATGGGATCGAAAACCATCGGTTCAGACGCAATCAAATCCACCTTCTGATTCCCATCCGTCTGCATGAATCCGATCGACATCTCCGGTGCAACCGGAGGCTTTGGTTGCTCCTCCAGCGTGACCATTTTTCCCTCCGATGAGCGTTGTTGAAGGGCTACCTTTCGAACTCGTCCGTGCAATTGGTTCACCAATCGCTGGATTGCGTCCACCATCTTCGGCTCCGCAAACTCTTCCAAACAACTGGTTCGGGCTCGCCAAGTGGTATAGCTACCGAGCTGAAACATTTCTGGTGGAGGGATATAGCCACAGTGGCCGTTCGCCAGACCGATGTTCATCGTGTGTGCAAACGGGCTAGCTTGGCGGATTTTCAATCCGGTTTCTCCGTAGGATTCGCACGGATTTGCGGCAATAACCATATCCCCTACCCTCAGCGCTTGAACATTCATCACACGGGTTGCGGGGAGCTCGCTAAGCAGAACGGTTTCACGTGCGTAGTTCTCGTCCATCGTTTTGGGCAATCGATCCTGCAAGTGCGACGCAATCCAATTCTTGGCCTGCGATACTTCTTCAGCACTGGGCATCCGTACGGCAACATCGAAGCTTGCGAATTCGCTATCGATCGTAACATCAGAACGGTACTCAATCTCTTGAACCGCTTCGAGGATCAAGTCGCTGACGTAGGTACCGACATCGGTGAAGGTAAAGGGCTCGCGTGGTTTGCTAAAGTCGATGCAGTTCGCGTTTCCACTGGTTCCGTTTGCCATCAATCCGACAAAACGCTCGGGTGCATCGCTGCGCAATTCTCTTGCTAAGCGGTTACAAACAAATCCGAAGTAATCGGACGAGAGGGCCTTAGCACCGGCGTAGTGGGTTCCAAAACTGGCGAGCAAGGCGAGATGGTTTCCGTCTTGGTCTTGGACACTGAGAATAGGAATATGACGATCGATCGAACCGACCGGAGCCCGTTTTTTCTCGTTTTCGTGGCCTGGATTCATAGAAACCCAGTCCACATTGCGACCGGTGAAAAGGGTACTATTGGCCGCGCCTGGCTTCATCAGCCAATCGCGGCAATAGATATAGCGATCCGCCGTTGTCGATCCGAACCCGATTCGGGCGGGTACCAGACGGGATTGCGCTTCCTGAATACCTTCCGCGATCCAATTCGGAAGCGCCGCAGCGTAGTCCTCTTGGATGGGGCAGCCGTGCGTGCCCGCGACCGCTACTGCCGAGTGGGTATGGGTAGCGGCAATCAAGATCCGTTCGGGAGGAATGCCGGTCGCTTGATGCGCCAAGACCTTGGCCCGATCGGTTACTTCATGGGGCAAAATGCAATTGTCGACGATCGCGATGGCAATGGCCGTCTTCCCATCCTCGAGAACAAGCGTCCGCGAATAGAGAGATTCCCGGACGCTGTCGGCCTGGTAGCCCGCAATTCCGCCATTGACCCAAACGGGAAATTGCTTTGGATCGATATTCTTCGCGGTTGCTCCGGCCCGGAACTGGGCGTCGGCTCGGAGACTCATCGCGAGACATAACCAGCCCAGGATCAACGAGAAAGAGATAGTTTGTTTCATGGATTCGTGTTGTGCAGGAGGGTAGGGTGTGCCGCGAGATAGACCGAAACTTCCAACCAGCAGAAGACAGAGTTCGCGTTGAAGGGGAGGGGGAATCGGGGTAGGATGAGCTTTTATTATACGGATAACAGAGCGCGAGTAGACACTTTGACTGAGCTACCACCTTTTCTTCCAGGCGACCAACCTCTGCCGGATCCCTTGAACCCTGTCAAAGCAGGAGAGTCGGACAAGGAATCGGGTAAGAGAGATGTATTGAATTTGTCGATTCGCCGGGCCAAGTTTGACGATCAAGATGCCATTATGCAGCTCTTGGAGCCGTTCGTCGAACAGAAGAAACTCCTCCACCGAACACGAGCCGAGATCCTCCTGTTGATGGGGACTGGATTCGTCGCCGAAGTGACCGAAGGGGAACCGGCTCGGAAGCGGATCATCGGTTTCTCTGCGGTGGAGATCTATTCGCGAAAGCTTGGAGAGATTCAATGCTTAGCCGTCGCCGATGGATACCACGGTCACGGCATTGGCAGCTCTCTCGTGAAAGCCTGCGTCGAGCTTGCTCGCGAAAAAGGAATTCTCGAGGTGATGGCGATCAGTTCCTCCGACGCTTTCCTGCGCAACTTGGGTTTCGACTACTCGCTTCCCGAACAAAAGCGTGCACTCTTCTACCAACTTCACTCGCGCGACGAGATCTTCAACAGCGACGAGTAGCGATCTCCGGTCGCACCGCTTCCTTTCTTCAGCTAGTCCTCTTTGCGGGCCCAGTCTTCATGCAACTGCTTCACACGATACGAGCCAAGTTTGAACCGATCCTAAGCCTATGGCTTCCCGAGACTGCCGCCTTGCAGGCTTCCTTGGAACGCATCGTCGCCTCTCGCGATGCCTCGCTCGCCGACTATCAAGCCAACGTGGCGATGCCATTGCAAAAAATCGTTGGCAAGCCGCCACTCGAAATTGCCGAAGACATTGTGAAGGGTTTGCGCGTCGAGGATCTATGCAGTGAGGTTGGAATCGCAGGAGGTGGGTATGTGAACCTGCGTCTCTCGCATGCGTTTCTCGAAAGCGCATTGGAAATGGCCTATCAATCGGAAAAGATAGGCGTGGAGGGTGCGCGCGAGCCGAAGACTGTGGTCGTCGACTACTCCTCCCCCAACGTCGCCAAACCGATGCACGTCGGACATATTCGCTCCACCGTGATCGGAGATTCGATCGCAAAAATCCTTCGATTCCTTGGGCATCATGTCATCACCGACAACCATCTCGGAGATTGGGGCACGCAGTTTGGGATGATCATCTATGGTTACAAACACTTCCGCGATGAGGAGGCTTTTCAGAAAGCACCTGTCGCGGAGTTGGGACGACTTTACCGCGTCGTGCAACGGATCATCGGATACCAATCGCTCGTGACCAACCTCCCCACCTTGGAACGCAACACGGTTCTCGCCGCGGAGAAGTTGCAGTCGGTTACCGAAAAGCAAGCCGCTGCACCGAACGACAAGAAGCTTCAGAAGGAGCTCAAGTCGGCCAGCAACGCAGCCAAGGAATCCGTAGCGGAGCTGGAGTCCGCGAAACAGGCAATCGCCAGCGCGCAGTCGGACACGCTCTTTCTCGAACGATGCGATGCTCACCCTCAACTGGAGTCGCGAGTCCTAAAAGAAACGTCGAAACTACATCATGGGGACCAGGAGAATCTCGGACTCTGGGAAGCGTTTTTGCCTCATTGCAAAGAGGAAATTCACGGGATCTACGAGCGGTTGAACGTTCAGTTCGATCACGAGTTGGGAGAGAGCTTTTACCACGACATGTTGCCGGCGGTGATCGAAGAGTTGATGGCAAAGGACCTGGCAGCACCGAGCGAAGGGGCCATCTGCGTATTCCTCGACGGTTTCGACGCGCCAATGATCGTGCAAAAGCAGGATGGGGCCTATCTCTATTCCACGACCGACCTAGCGACCGCCCTGTTTCGGGAAAGAGAATTCGAACCCGATGCGTGCCTATACGTTGTGGACCACCGGCAGAGCGAACATTTCCAAAAGCTCTTCGCGGTCCTCCAGAAGCTTGGTCTAACCCACACCACGTTCAAGCATGTCAGCTTCGGGACGGTCATGGGGCAGGACGGCAAGCCTTTCAAAACGCGGTCGGGTGAAAACATTGGATTGGAATCGATGTTGGATGAGGCCATCGCGAGAGCGTGGGAAGTCGTTTGCAATCCCAATAGGATCAAATCGTTTGGGATGGAACTCACCGACGAAGAAAAGCGGGATATCGCTAACAAGGTAGGAATCGGGGCGATCAAGTACGCCGATTTGAGCCATAACCGAACCAGCGATTACGTATTCGATATGGACAAGATGGTGCAGCTCGAAGGGAACACGGCAGCGTACATTCAATATTCCTATGCGAGAACGCGAAGCATCCTCCGCCGCGCATCGGGAGAAGAATTTCAAATCACAGACTGGCCTGCAGCGGCCATCCAAATCGCACAGCCAGCTGAACGAGCTCTCGCGATGCAAATCCTTCGTTTCGAAGACACGCTTGTTCAGTCGACCCACGACTATTTGCCGAGCGTCGTCACCGATTATCTCTATGAGCTCGCGAAACTATTCAGCAGCTTCTTTGATCAATGCCCGGTGTTGAAGGCGGAGAGCCCAGAGTTGATTCGTTCGCGTCTCAAGCTGACTGAATTGACCGGAAGAGTTCTCAAGAAAGGGCTTGAAGTGCTCGGTATCGAAACCGTCGAACGCATGTGATTCGCTTTCCTACCATTCCATTGCCCATCGCAGTTCCCCATCGCAGTGACCGCGAAATCATCAGCCAGAATCAAAGCGGTGTTTTGTTTTCTTCACCGGCGATTTCGCGAACATAAAGGGGAACTGCGTAGCCGGGCAAGCGTTTTCGTACTTCCTGTAACAGCTCGCGTCCGACAGTTTCGGGGACTTCCCAATGAGCGGCTCCTTGGACGCGATCGAGCTGGTGCAAGTAATACGGTCCTACTCGAAGATCGATCAAGCGTTCGAATAGTTTGGTCAATGAATCAGGGTCGTCGTTCACACCTCGCAACAATACGGCCTGATTGAGGACTGTGGAACCCGCGTTTCGCAACCGTGCGATCGCAGCCGCAACTGCGTCGTCGATTTCGTTGGCGTGATTGATATGCAGGACCACCCAATGGGCCAATCGGGAACGAGCGAGACGCTCGACCAAGCCCGTTGTCACGCGGCTTGGAATGACGACTGGCAATCGGGTGTGCAGACGAAGCCGGTGCACATGGGGGATTGCTTCGATGCGATCGATCCAGCGCGTCAAGGTCGCATCGACC
This sequence comes from Pirellula sp. SH-Sr6A, assembly GCF_001610875.1. Lineage (NCBI taxonomy): Bacteria > Pseudomonadati > Planctomycetota > Planctomycetia > Pirellulales > Pirellulaceae > Pirellula > Pirellula sp. SH-Sr6A. Next base: position 2,257,474 of record NZ_CP011272.1, read on the forward strand.
AAGCTTAGGGGATCCCCTCCGGAAAGGATCACTTCACGTATCGAGCTGTCCCTCTCGATCGCCAAAAACGACTCCTCCCAATGCTGCATCGATTTGGGGGCAGTCTCGTAGGGATAATGGCGACGGAAACAGTAGCGACAGTGAATCGCGCAGGCCCCGCTGGCAATCATCAGCACCCTCCCTTGGTACTTGTGCAGTAGCCCGGGTGCCTTCTCAACCGCCAGATCTCCAACGGGATCGGCGCGAAAGTGGTCAGCGGTTTGGGATTCTTCGCGCGCTGGCCAGACCTGAAGAAACAGAGGATCGCGAGGATTGCCCCGCTCCATGCGTGCGACGAATTCAAGGGGGGCAAAGAGGGGAAATTCTGATTGCCCCACGTGAGACCAATCGAGTTCGGAAGGGTTGATGTGCAGGGTTTGGAGAAGTTCGTTCGGCGTTCGGATCGCCCGCTTCATCGACTCCTGCCAGCTATCGATCGCCGGCGCGATTGGCTCATTCGCCATGGATCGTGCCCTGAGGACGTCGCCCTGATCGATATTCGTTGTACAAGAACAACGCTCCCGCCACGAGCGCCGGCAGCAAGTAGTAAATGACTCGGAAGAGAATGACGGCCGAAAAGACTTGGCTTTCCCAACTGCCGGGTAGGAAGCTCAGCAAGATCATTTCGAGGATGCCGTAGCCGCCAGGAACGTGCGTGATGACGGCTGCAATCTGCGCGGAGATGTAAGCGATTAATACGGTGGAGAAATTGATTTGGTCTGGGCCGCTTCCGATGACGTCGGGGGGCATCAAACTATAGAGAACGGTCGTAGCCAGCAGGAAATCTCCCGCAGAAACCAGCAGCTGCATGACCGAGAGCTTGAAAGGGGGAAGCGCCACTTCGAAGTCCCGAAATCGGATAGGCTTGCGAATAAAGAGGCAGGACATGAGATAGCCTAGAACGCAGGAGAGGAATACATATCCCCACGTCCGGGGCTCGAGCACCAGCTTCTCCATAACATCTTCGGGCAAATGAATAGGAAGCGCGACGAAGGCGACACCGGCCAGCAAAAAGAGTCCGAGCCAGAAGGTGATCGATAGGATCGAGACGAAGGCGATGATTTCCAACAGGGAGAATCCCCAAGTGGAATACATGCGGTATCGGACCGCATTCCCGCCAAGTAACCAACCGAGCACATTGCCACAGGCGTACCCCACGACGGCACCCGCCATGATCTTGGAAATGGGGAGTTTTTTCCGAAGATGTCGGACCGCGATCCAGTCGTATCCGGTCAGGACGATGTAGTTCAGGACCGTTAACGCCAAAGCGATCGCAAAGTGGTACCAGGGAAGAGTCCCGATGGATTCAGATACTTTATCCCAGGTAACCCCACCCGAAGAGAGTTTCTTCTTCACCATCCAAAAGGCAAACGCCATGATGGCAAGGATCGCTGTGATTTTCGCCGATTCACCTAGCCGGCTGACCGCGCGGCTCGGGGTCGAAGGAACGGGCGACGCCTTGGTAGGGGTTTCGCTGGAGGGATTGGGCTCAGGGGATTGCGGAGACAAATTCATTCCTGCCAAAAAATCGTAAGGGCTCACCGGGAACGCCGGGGGGAGTCCAGTTTTTTCTGATGTTAACTTACGCAATCTGCGTTCAGTTTGGTAGCTCAAACGAAAACGCCGATTGTTCCGACCTTACCGGCCGATACGACTAGAAACATAACCAGATTTCTGTCCGTTCCCGCTTAATGTCGGTCGATCCCATGCGTTATTCATTGCAAAACTACCTAGCTTGGGCCACTCTTTCCCTTCTTTTTGCCTTTCCAAAGGCGTCGCTGGGGCAGATGGCGACCCATATCGTCGTGCCGGGTACCGGGGTGCACATGACGCAGGTGGGAGACGATTTTGAAGACGAGTCCTGGTCCTTCGTCCCCAACAATCCCAAAAGCACCGAGGACATCGACGAAAATCAACGCCCGCCCCTTGGGAAATCGACCAACGGCCGCTGGTACGAAGGTGCCAAACGTGGCCACCCCGATATTGTGAAGAGGGTCGCCACCCCCGAGGGTGGTCTGCCGGGGAGCGAGGGTGCTCTTTTGCTCAAGTCCTTGCAAACGGGTATTCCGAACCGTCCAAGCCACAAAATGCACCAGGACGATTTCATTTGCAACGTGCAATATCGTTTGGGTGGTACCGTGCCGGTGTCCCAATCTCCGAGCATGACAACCCGCGTTTATCTTCCACCGATGGAGGATTGGGAACGCCGAAACGGTCCTCACTTTGCATTCCGGGCTGCGGTGGAAACAACGATCACCGAATCGAAGAAGCAGTTTATGTTTGCGTCCAAGGAGCAGAAGGAAGAGATCTATTGGCCTGGACTCTTCATCCTCCGGGGTGTGAAAAAAGTGGGAAACCAAAACGTCCCCTATGCCTACTTCCGAATTCGAGCGGATCGCAGCGGGGGTGATTTCCTCGGTCCAGAGCTAGAAACCATGGGATGGTGGACGTTGGGTATATCCTTTACCCCAGACGGTTTGGTCCACTATTTCGCGAAACCAGGGACCGAGGAATTGACTCGCGACGATTACTTGGCCACCGCTATGCCCTACGGCTACCGCTGTGAAGAAGTCCGGTCGTTCTTTTACAATGTGGTCAACAGCGACAACGGACGAGATTGGTCCACCGATTGGATCATCGACGATCCGAAGTTCTACGTTCTTAAGACCCAACGAGTCGCCAGCCGTCCGTAGACGAACTAGGTGGAAATTCCAAGCTTCCAATCCAGACCTAAGTCAAGATTGATCGCCGAGTGGGTCAATGCTCCGACGCTGATCCGATCCACTCCGGTTCGGGCGATCCCCGCAATCGTCTTGAGATTGACTCCGCCGGACGCCTCCAGTTGCACGGCCGGATGGACTGCATCGCGCAGGGCAACGCAACGCTCCAGCGTTTCCACATCCATATTGTCGAGAAGAACAATATCCGGGGAGGCATTCAATGCCGATTCCAATTGCGAGACGCTATCGATCTCGATTTCGATCATCGGCATCGAATCGAATTTGAATGCACCGCTTGCGAGGTATTCCTTGGCCGCACGGACTGCAGCCCCCGGATCGAGCAGCGTTCCATCGGATGCTGCCCTGCAAGCCAAATGATTGTCCTTGATCAACACACCATCAAAGAGCCCCAAGCGGTGATTGCGTCCCCCTCCGCACCGCACGGAGTACTTTTCCAAACGTCTCCAACCCGGTGTCGTTTTCCTAGTGTCGTAAACTTTCGCGTGCGTCCCTTGCACCAGAGCGACGTACTGCGAAGTCAATGTGGCGATGCCACACATCCGTCCCAAAAAGTTCAAGATCGTTCGCTCGCAAGTTAAAAGATCTCGGGCCTCGCCCGAAAGCTCCGCGAGGGCTTGCCCCGCTGCGAAGACCTCACCATCTCCCACAAACGTTTCCAACCCGATCGAACAGTCCATTTCTTGGATCATCGCTTCGATCAAATCGACGCCAGCCGCGACTCCGCTACTCCTCGCTTGAATCACGGCAGCCCCGTGCACGCCTTCAGGTACCAACGCCATGGTGGTCAAGTCAGCGATCCGATCTAGATCTTCGCGTATCGCCAAACGAACCAACTGCGCAAGGTCGTCGAGCAGTGGCGGGTCGATAGTTTGCGATCGGTAGTCGCTCTGCATGGGAAAAAACCTTGGGATTCGCGTTTATGGGTTTTGGGTGTTTGTTCGTTCCGCCTCTCCGCGTATAGTGTAACCGAGCTGTCCCGAATTGGAGGAGTCACTCCCACCCGATTACGGCTCGTCGCGTCAACGGCATGGCTGCATCGATCAGCCGATCCCACCCTTCCCTCGCTGGAGAATTCGTTTGCTATGCGAAGAATCTTGAACACCGCCCTGCTCGCTTTGTCCTGCTTCACCGCTTCCGCCACGACTTTCGGCCAGGAAAAAGGGGGTGATGCCAAAACCGCGTCCGCAACTTTGACCTTCGCCGAGGATGCTCTCACGCTGGTTACCCCCGACACGTGGAAGCAAATGCCCCCGAAGAGCACGGTGATTCAGCACGAGTTCCGCGTGCCCGCCACCGGCGATGCCTTCGCACGGATCACCTTCTCGATCTCCGGAGGCTCGGTGCAAAACAATATCGATCGTTGGGTCGGACAGTTCGATGGCGCCAAAAAAGACGACATCAAAATGGAGAAGAAAGATATTGGCTCGACCGTTGTCCATATGGTCGACATCACAGGCACCTACAAGGAATCGATGGGTGGTGGTCCCTTTGCCCCCGGACCCATGAAGAAGCTTGAGAACCATCGCATGTTGGGCGCGATCATCGAGCTGAAAAGTGGAACTCGAGTCTACGTCAAGGCGACGGGCGCGAAGGATTTGATCGAGTCGACCAAACCAGCCTTTGTGAAAATGGTCGAAGGCCTCAAGACGAAGTAACACAGCCCCCCAACTTGGTTCTTCGAATGGAAAGCCTCCCCGTGCGGAGGCTTTCTCGTTTCCCAATCCCACCTCTCTCTCGTAAGGCTTCTTCAACGTGCGTGTTGTTATTCTTGATTCGACGGAAGCGGTGTCCCGGTTTGCTGCGGATCAAGTTGCTGGGGCGATCGATCGCGCTCGCGAAACCAGAAAGCCGCCTGTGCTCGGATTGGCGACAGGCGGAACGCCTCTCGGACTCTACAACGAATTGGTCCAACGCTATCGCGACGGGATTCTATCGTTCGCCGACGTTTTCTCATTCAATCTCGATGAATATGTCGGTCTCCCTCCTGAACACGATCAAAGCTATCACTACTACATGAAGGAGTCGCTGTTCCGACACATCGATATCCGCACCGAGAACACCTCGGTTCCACAAACTTGGAATTGCGACCTTCCTGCGAGCGCCAAAGCATACGAAACGAAAATCAGCCATGCGGGCGGTATCGACCTTCAAGTCCTGGGGATCGGCACCGATGGCCACATCGGGTTCAACGAAGTCGGTTCTTCCCTCGCATCTCGCACCCGGCTCAAAACCTTGACGCGTCAAACCCGAAGCGACAATGCGCGTTACTTCGCCTCGATCGATGAAGTCCCTATTGCCGCGATCACCATGGGGATCGCGACGATTCTCGAGGCTCGTTCGATTCTTCTTTTAGCGACCGGAGCCAACAAAGCCAAAGCGGTTGCCGGGTGTGTCGAAGGCGCCGTTTCATCGGGACTGCCAGCCAGCGCGTTGCAGCTTCATCCCAACGTTACCATCGTCGTCGATCGCCCTGCCGCTTCGCTGCTCCAGCATACCGAATACTACGAAGACTCCGAACGGGTCCGGGCCAAACTGCAATCGGTATAGTCGTTTCTCTTTCGAAAAACGATGGCAACTCTACGCTATCGTGCCGCAGGTTGATGCCGTCTAGCAGGCTCGCCGGCGCGGATGGCTGGCGGGTACTGGTCCAGGATACGTTGAAGCTCTCTCGCGACTTCCGGCCTTTCGTGTGCTACGTTTCGCGACTCGGCCGGATCGTCTTGATAATCGTAAAGCTCCAGTTCGACGGCGCCCCCTCGATGGCCTCGCCATTCGACCAATCGATACCGTTCGGTTCGAATCGCACGTCCCAACTTGTCTTTGGGAAAAACATGGTACGCATGATCGCGGATCCTCGTGGAAGGATCTCGAAGGACGGGCACCAAGCTCAATCCATCGATCGACTGCGGTCCTGCGGGACGAGGCAACCCAGCCAATTCCGCCAACGTTGGATACAAATCCACGCTCTGAGCTAATTGCCCCGTGGTCCCCCCGGGTGCAATCGAGGGACCGCAAATCAACATCGGAATGCGGTTAGCTTGCTCGTAATTGGTGTGTTTGGTCCAGATACCATGGTCTCCTAAGTGGAATCCATGATCGCTCCAGAATACGACGATCGTATTCTGCCCGAGCTCCAATCGATCGAATTCCTCCATCACCCGTCCTAGCTGTGCATCCATGTAGCTCGTGCTGGCGTAGTATCCATGCACCAAACTCCGTTGCAATTCCTCAGGAAAGGGCGCAACCGGTCCCGTCGGAACCGGCTCGTAGGCAGCGATCTCACCACCGCGTTTTCCAGCAACTTTCGGTGCATCTTTTGGTTCAAGATGATCTGTCGCAATGGGTAGGGAATCGGGGTCGTACAAATCCCAATACTTTTTCGGTGCAGAGAATGGTAAATGAGGTCGAACGAAGCCTGCGATCAAGAAAAAAGGTGTCCCCGTTTTTTTGCGACGGTCATCGGCTTCCTGTAGTTTCTGCACCACACCCTTTGCGATTCGACCATCGGCGTAGGCATCATCGGGCACATCCGGGGACTCCCAGGCCGCGCCGCGGGGTAGCGACGGAATTCGGTCGAGCGATTGGTTGGTAAAGAGGGCTTCTTCTCGCGTCAATCGCCCACCATCGGTACTAGCAGGATCGAGGTACTCAATCACTTTGTCTTTCGTCAATCCGTGGGGAAACGAGTCTGGATCCCCTTCATTGCCATGCCCTACGTGAAAGACTTTCCCGAGCCCCTCCACATGGTAACCGTGTGAAGCAAAAAATTGCGGTAGCGTCACCGCGTCAGGCAATCGCTCCCGCAGCCTGCTTCCCAATCCATACAATCCCGTTGACGTCGAATGGGATCCGAGCATAAGCGTAAACCGGGACGGAGCACAAACCGCTTGATTGCAATAAGCCCGCTCGAAGATCATCCCGCGGGCGGCAAGTCGATCGATATTCGGTGTTTTGGCAAACGGATCGCCATAACATCCCAAAATGGGCTTGAGATCGTCGACCAAAATCATCAGTACGTTCAGACGATCGCCGGTCTCACCCCAACAGTGCATGGCCAACATGGACCATGCGAAAAACGCCGAAAGGAACGGGTGAAACGCTTTTCCACTGCAGCCATTTCGCATCACTTGGCTACCTCGCTGCGCGGCGACCGCAACCCAGCGGTATTGATCGCGACCACTTGATAGTAATATTCCTCTCCCAAGAGTGCTGACGCGTCCACATAACGCATCATTGCCAGTGGCTGCACCGGAGTATCGCTGTACGAGTTGCCTTGAAAGAGGGGACGGCCAAAGGGGTTGTTCGGCATCTCGGGCACGCGCGCGATAGCTTTCCCGTCCCGGATGATCACAAATTGAGTTAGCCCACTCTCCAAATCAGCATCGCATTCCCATTCGATTTGGTTGCCGGTTACCTTCACGTTTCTCGGAGTGGGTGGCGGAGACTTGTCTTCGATCGATGTGTCGACCATGTACTGCATCCATCGGCTGGCGACCGCTTCGTTGGGAAGCCAGTTCGAGGTTTTGAGTTCCCCTTGAAAGCTCGCTGCAGGCATTGCCTCTACGCGAGTAGGGTTCAATGGATCGAAGAGGGCCACCCAAGCTGCATCGATTGGCATCGGCCGCAAGGGAGCTCCCGCTTCACGAGGAAGTCGATTCTCCACGCAAGCGTCCAGCCATGCGATCGCGAGATACCGTTGATTGCCGCACTCGTGGCTGGTTTTCGGGTCGATCGACAGGCTGGCCAATCCCCCCCGCCCTCGCAACGCCACAAAGAATGATTCCACGCCTCCCCACACCCGAGCGAATCGACCTTCTTTATCGGTGACACCTTCTTTCGTGCCCAGATTGCACATGATGGGCACGGCTTTGACCTCATCGTGTAGCTCCCAGGAAGCAGGCTTGTCTCCTTCGGGGCGAATCGGAGGGACCCCCGAACGCAACCAAGCTGCCACAACGCGATCGGGATGGAGAATGGACATACCCCCGGCCCAATGTCCTCCTCCGCTGTGCCCCCAGAGTGCCCAAGGTATCGAGCCGAGTTCGGGATGGCCGGTCAAGGCACCGAGATCTATTAACGCTTTTTGAAAGGCGGCATCGGAACCGTTGCGGGGGTCGCACCAGAGTTTGCAGTCCGCTGATTCTGGTTGCTCGTAAACAGGGCTCAACAGAGCGCAATCATGTTTCTTTGCCAAGGCTTGCCAATGAAGGTCCATCGCCCCGGTTTGCCCCGATTTGCAAGAGCCTTCGCCACATCCGTGCTGATGCACCACGACACCTCGCAAACGCTTCACCCCTTCGGGAATCCACAGGGTGAAATTGGAGGCGAATTGGAGTCCCCCCTCGATCTCACTCTTTTCGTAGCGAACACGATAGAGGGGCGGAGTGATTTCAGGGGGCTGGTCGTAGGGCGCTTCTTGGCCGATCCCAACTGGAGTCCACTCGACCAAGACGAAACCAAGGAGTGCTAAAAGATAGGAACCAATGCGCATGGCGAGAGTCACCTGGGAGGGAGCAGAGGAATTGGGAAGGAACGACAGCCTACAGTGGTACAGCCGAGACGTCATCGACTAGAATAGACGAAGGTGTTGGCCCTCGACACCTCCCCGTCCATGAAAAGTCCTACCGCAACCTCTCCTTGCCGCCATGAAACACCCAAGCTCCGCGTTCGGTCTTCTGCACCCTAAGCGATTCTCAATCCTTGGGGCGATGGGATTTTTCTTCAGCGTAGGGATTGCGATGTCAGCCCTGGCATCCGATCGATCGTCTCAACCGCCTCCTCCGACGATCGCCCCCGAATCACGCATCGAGTTTGAGAACCATGTCCAACCGATTCTCGCCAGGTATGGATGCAATATGGGAGCATGTCACGGTGCATTGGCCGGCAAAGGGGGATTCCGTTTGTCCCTGCGGGGGTACGATCCCGTCACCGACCACTTGAACATCACCCGCCAAGATCGGGGACGCCGAATCGATCTCTTGCAACCCGAAGCATCGCTCCTTCTGGCTAAACCGAGCGGGTACATCGAACACAAAGGTGGAGTGCGACTCCCCTCCGATTCCGAGGACTATCGCATCCTTGCCAAATGGATTGCACATGGTGCAAAAGGGCCAGATGCCAGCGCTCCTTCTTTGGTCCGAATCGAGGTCTTACCCGAACAATCGACTTTGGCCGTTCAGCAAACCCATAACTTGACGGTACGAGCGCATTACAACAACGGCCGAATCGACGATGTAACGCGATGGGCCAAGTTCACTTCGACCGACGAATCCATAGCGACCGTCGATGAACATGGCCAGATCCAAGTGCTCGGACCCGGGGAAGGTGCCGTAGCGGTTTGGTTCTCCAGCAAGATCGCTTCGGCGCGCATTCGAGTTCCTTTTGCCCCTCCCCTAACCCAGGCTCCTGCCTCAATCGCTGACGCATCGGAATCCCCGATCGACCAGCTTGTTCGTGCCCAGTTGGCTTCGTTGGGAATCGACGCGTCACCCTTGTGCAGCGATAGCGAATTCCTTCGACGCTCGTCACTGGACGCGACCGGTACCCTTCCTACCGAGGAGCAAGTGCGCGCGTTTCTGGCGGATAGCGCCCCCGATAAGCGTGCGAAATGGATCGAGCAATTGCTCGCAAGCCCCGCGTTTGTTGACTACTGGACCTACCGTTGGAGCGATCTTTTGACTCTCAATAGCAACCTACTGCGAGCCGATGGGATCAAAGCGTATTACCAATGGATTCGAGGGCATGTCGAACGCAATACCCCGTGGGATCAGTTCGCACGCGAGATCGTCACAGCGCGAGGCGAAGCGCTCGAGAACGGAGCGACGAATTTTTACGCCATCAATCAAGACCCCGAAAGCATGACCGAGAACATATGCCAAGCGTTCATGGGACTCTCGATCGGCTGTGCTAAGTGCCATAATCACCCGCTTGAAAAGTGGACGAATGACCAGTATTACGCCATGGCCAATATGTTTGCGCGCGTCCGAGCGAAGGGCTGGGGAGGGGAGGTTCGCGATGGCGACGCCCAGCGTACCCTGCTCGTACTCGATCGCGGTGATTTGATTCAGCCTCTTCGGGGTAAGCCGCAGCCGCCCGCTCCTTTGGATGGTGAACCTTTAGACATCCACTCTCCGGACGACCGTCGTATCGCGTTGGCAGATTGGCTTACCTCCCCGCAGAACCCTTACTTCACTCGATCCATCGTAAACCGCGTTTGGGCAGCTTACTTCGGGATCGGCATCGTGAATCCGGTCGATGATATGCGGGCCAGCAATCCGGCGAGCAATCCCGCGTTGATGGACCACCTGTGCGAAGAGCTCGTGGCATCGAAATACGATTTGAAGCAACTCATGCGAAGCATTCTCAATTCGCAAACGTATCAACGGAGCAGTGTCACAACGGAGTTAAACCAAGCCGATCGCAAGTACTTCTCTCACTATTATCCACGCCGGCTTATGGCCGAAGTCATTCATGATGCGATCGTCGATGTCACGGCTGTCCCGACGACCTTCGACAAAGTTGCCTTCTTAGGAGGAGACAAGCGTGCCACCAAGTTTTATGCGAAAGGGACGAAGGCGATTCAGTTGTTCGACTCCAGCGTCGATAGCGATTTTCTGAAGACGTTCGGCAGGAATCAAAGACGCATCACCTGCGAATGCGAACGAAGCGATGAGCCAAGCATCATTCAAGTACTCAATCTCAACAATGGCGATACCGTCAACAACAAGCTGGCAGCATCCGGTAGCATTGTCGATCAGTTGCTCAAGTCGCACTCCGAAGATCCCGACAAACTCGTCGAAGCCGCCTACATCCGTTGTTTGTCGCGCCTCCCCACGGAATCAGAAACCAAGGCCTTTCGCGAGGAACTGCAAACCGCCGCCGGGGATGAGAAACGTATCGTCGTGGAAGACATTCTCTGGAGTCTATTGAGCTCCCGCGAATTCCTCTTCAACCACTAAAACCCGCCCTCCAAAGGCCGGTCGTCTTAACGATCGGTCCAACATCCTCGGTGAGCCGAAACTCCTGGGTCCCCTTGCTCAGCCCCGCCCTCCGCTCAAGCAATCCAGCTGACCGCCAAGCTCAATGCTATCCCCACCCGAGCGCCCTCACTGGTCATTCGCTGAGGAAGCTCGTAAGGCTTCGCATTACGCGAGAGTGGTACCATCGCCGTAGATCCCCCCGCGGAGGTACTCAACAACCTCACGGTCTTCTTTCCGCTCAGCTCACCCGTAGCGGAAACATAGTACGTTTCAGTGAATGAATCGATCGATCCTTCGATCGGCTCAAGATTCTCCAGATGGAACGAAGCCCCATGCTCCCCATCGGAATAGGCTCGAAACACCATCACATCTTCATAGAGCAATGGACCGGATAGTAGGGCAGTCGACGGAGACGTCTCCTTTTGAAGCACATAGACCGAACGAGTTTCGAGCGACGTCTCACTGAGTAGATTCCCTACCACCTTGGCGTTGCCATCTGGCTCCACTAATAGTGCGGTCTCCTCATTTACCCCTAAACCTCGGACGGAATCGGCGGTCACCAAATTATCGGCATCCATCCTGGCCATAAACGTGAGCAAGCGTCCCATCCGATCTCGCCCCCGAAAGTGAGAATCGGTGATCGTGCTCTCCAGCAATCTAAGGATCGAAGGCACGCCAGACAGAGATGAGTCGTGGATGGATAAAAACCCGTTTGCAGATGGTGTATCCAACGTGATCCTTTTGTCGTAGGGATTGAGCAACGCTTCGTTGGAGGTAATCGATTTTCCTGTCAAAGCCGTAAAGTCAATATCGCCGAGAACTGCCAAGCCCGCGCGGGTCCCTGCAATGGGGACATTGCGCCCCAATGCCGAGTAGATGGCATCTTCCACGGGGGTTTCATTCCAGAAGTTCACGTAGTCCGCTTGATCGCCTCCCGCAATGAAAATCGCTTCGGCCTGATCGATAATGGACTTTACCTCCGGAGAATTGGCGGCCGCCAAATTGGGAATCAACAAGGTGGCAACGGAGTTCGCCGTTGGAACCAAGTTCTGGATATACGAGTTATAAGCCTCGGTTCCTGTTGCTCGAAGAACCAAGATGTCCCCTCCACTTGAACCGCTATTGGCTCTCCCTCCCAGCCACTGGAACAAAGCGTCTACGTCGGTGCTCCCTCCCATCAAACCGAGGCCGCTCGAAGGGAGCGCCGAGGTATCATCCGCCGTAGTCCCCACACGCCAATACGTATACGGGGGCTTCGGGCCACCCCCCTTTCCCTGTTTGGCCATAGCCAGCGACGACTCGCTCTCCCCTTCCATCGACCCGGAAAAGCCGCTCTGAGCGTTCAGGAAGGCGACGACGCTTTCGAAATCACGACCGTTGAAAGCGCCGTCCCGATTGACGTCCAGAGGCTCGCGATACCGCGTCGCTTGCTGAAGCTGATTCGCAACCATCAACGCATCGAGATATTCGATGGCCCCGCTGCGGTTCACGTCCAAGGGAGCAGGCTCCAAAGCCTCGGCAACACCGAAGGCCAAATCGCTCGCCATCAATTGGCGATACTCAAATTTCTCCACAGACAACGTGCGATTTCGATGTGTCACGTTCATCATCCACTCGTATTAAAAGGAACCCTTGGCCTAAGGAATGGCTCTCATCATTGGACCAGTCCGTGTCTCTCCATACGGAACCATCTATCCCTACGGTTCCGGTCCTATCCCCCCTCTCCACGACACTGGGCGGATCGTTACAGGGCGGATCGCTACTCACCCGTGTCCTGGTCGGCCGTGACCCTTTTCATTCGCTCACTCCGACTCAGTTCAAGTGGCTGGCGGAGCGATGTTTCGGATCGAACCGATCGACCCATTTCGACACAACGGCGTACGCGGGATTGCGTACAAGCTCTTCAAGAACCGCACGCGATCCTGCGGCGCAAATTGGGATCGAAGTGTGGAGTAGACAGAAGCTAGGATGCGGCATGGAGCGGGGGACCTACTGGAACGCCTCAATCTAAAGGTTCCCTGCAAATTTTGCCCGCACCCGCGCAAGGAATTTTCGGAACCTATGCCGCATCGGCTCTTGTGATCCCATGTCTCGCGCGTCCTCGGTCCGGTTCCCAATCGTCGTGTGCGTCTCCTAGTGCAGACCGACTCAAAATTTGTTCACCAGAATGCAGCTTTATCCACCCCGATGCCTAGGATGGAGGGTTAGCAAGTATTGACGTCCGCTATCACCCGCCGCCGTTTTAGGTCCTACCCAGGGGGAGTCAGGAAATGTCAGCCGACTGGTTCTTTATGAAGAAGGGATTCTTAGGAAGTAAAAAAATAGGCCCCATCGCCGAGTCCGATTTTCTGCATCGCATTGAAAAGGGAGAGATTTCTCCGGAGACCATGGTCTCCAGCACCAGCAAAACGCATGGACACTGGGTGCATCTTCGCGAGATCCGCGCTGGGGTCAAATTCTGGAATAAAACCCATCCAAAAGCGACCGTCACGTCCGACCCACCGAGTTCATCCCATCCAGAAGCACCGCCGAGATCTCAGTAGCCGGTGAATTTTCTGATCCCCGCTGCATCCCTCGCGGCGGAATGGGCGTGGCGAAGGTCCCCCTCGTTCGATTACGGGTGGGAAATCTCCCGATCGCCCGCCCTCTAGCGGACTATTGCGGCTTCCGCGATTCGGAGTAGGAACTTACCATTAGCGATGTCTTGGCACGCTTGGTGAGGGAGTTACGGGTGACGAACACAGGAAACGTGGATCGACGGGACGAGGACCTGGTCCATGTCCTTGGATACTTAAATTTTTCTTCCGGCAAATCCGACCCCAAATCGCTCGCCGCGCTCAATCGTCTTTATAGCTTGGCGGTCGCAGGGGCACCGGAGCAGTTCAAGCCGTTCACGGGGCTACCACCTTGGATGACGATCCAGCAGTGGCTGCAGGACCGTTTGGTTGCTTTGCGAACCGAGAAAGAGATTTTTCGCGAGAGCGATCAAGCGAACCAAGTGCTGCAAATTGTCTGGCTGCACTTGCTCCCAGAGTATTTGGATTTCCACAGCGATTTGCTGTTCCACCAAGAGCCCGAAGGGTTGTTCAACGGGTTGTTTTTGGGCCGTGCCATCGAAGCGGTTTTGCAGCAGGGAGCTCCCTGGGCCGATATCGATCGGATTGTTTCCGGCGCGATCGATGCATTGAACGATTACGTCGGCTATCGGCCGGTCGCGGTCTTGGAAGGCCGTCGCTTGGAACCCTATCCGCACGAATGGTTGAGACCGATTCCACTTTATATTCGGGATGTGGGAGTCGCCTTCGGGCCGTACTACGAAATCATTTCGCGCGCATTAGCGATCTTAAAGAAAACGTCGCCACAGATACTTCGCGATGCACAATTCGATCCCGATCATCTCGACGAATTGGCGTTGGATCCGCGTGCCTATGACTTCGACCATCCGGTCAACAAGCGGCCGAATTACTATTTTGGTCAGTGGGATCCACATCTCATGGATGGGGACGCCAATTACCGACGATTTGTGCTTCAGCAAGTCACCGTGGATGCTCTGTTGGCCAGGGTGATGCAGGAAAAAGAGTTGCCTCGCGACCAGCTGCTGACCGAGGCGGCCGCCGTTTTGGCCGGCACGATGCTTATGGCTTCGGGAATTTCCGGAGGGAGCGCCAACGCGTTTTCCTCTAGCACGACGCTGATTCAGCTGCTCGGTCACATCGCGAATTACCGCGATCATTTCTACACCGAATTTTTAGAATCGGTCACTGGCCCTCATTTGGAACGACTCCGAGCCGAAGCGGCCATTCGCCGTCAACCGTTGGGAGGAGCGCGTCAGCAGCTCAACACGAATTTGGCCAGATTGAGGGCATCGCAGCTGGAGCATGTCCAGCTAGCCCGCATCTTTGCGCGGATGGGGAGTGCGAACGCAGCCAAAGAGGAGTCGGATGATGTTCAGGTCCCATCGGCTCGCATCTTGTGTCGAATCGATTGTCTGTTGACGATAGGAAACCAGTTGCTGCGGCGGGGCGAGTTTCAAAATGCAGCGGAGATTCCGGACCAGATTTTCGATTGGATCGAACGTGGAATCCAATGCGGGGCGTTGGTGGATCCTTGGAATATCCTCGGCTTTTCCGGGAACTTCCCCCGGTTTGTCGGGACCGATTCGACTGTATCGGACGAACGGGTTGAGGAGCTGGTCCAAATCATGGAGCAGCTCTTCGGTTTCATGTCCCGGTTGTGGCGCGAGGGTTCCGCGACGGATGAGCAGGAGATGTGCACGCGTACCGAGCAGCGATTCCGCACCATTGCGAATTGGTGGCGCAAATATGCGGCTCATCAAGTTGGCGATGTGTCGGCGACAGATCCGCAGGATGCGCTTGAGAGTTCGCAGTTGGTGTCGCGAGCATTGCGTCTCTGGCACCAAGGAGGCGCGAGTGCAGGGGATATTCGTTTTTGGGCACCCCACGCGGAACTATTCGATAGCCCGAAAGCCTATGCATTGGTCATCGAAGCCTTGTTGGATCGCAAGGACTTTATTGGAGCCATGGCCTTGCTGGTGCATTGGCTCAGCCAAGCAAGCAGGGTCGGTCTTCAAAGCGGAAATACGTCCTACTCCGATCTTGCGCGAACATGGCTGGAGCAGCTCATGGAGTCGCAGCACTCCGAAGCAGCGATAGATGCTCCCCAAGTCGAAACATTCGATGAATCCAAATGGCCGACGATCGAAAAGTTCTTCGATTACTTAGAAGCCAACGGCGAGTCGTACTGGGGCGTTCCCGATTTTCGATTGGCTGAAAAGACCAACAAGAAGCGGCCCAAGAAGGACCAGGATTTATTAGCAGCCGGACGAGAGGACGAAGAATCGGACGACGATACAACGCCTTCCCTCTACGGTGCCGCTTACGAAGGGGTTACGTACGAAGACAGCACGGACGATGGTGTCGAAGGCCCCATATTTGAGCAGGACGAAGGAACCTCCGAGGAGCTGATCGCAGAGTCGAAGCGATTGGGAGAGCATCTCACTTTTCTTGTTGCGTTAGCTCAGATGTGGAAGCTCGTATCCCAATCCCTGCAAACGCTTCAGTCGCAGCGAGACGAAGATTGCAAAACCAAAGCGCAGATCGTCCAGGCCTTGCAAAGGTGGAGCGAGCATTGCCTGGCAAATCGGGACGGATTGATCCGATTGCTGGATGAAGTCCAGTCGTACTCCATCGCTCGAGGAGGTACCGACACGGATTCGATGGCGCGTTACGATCGCAAACGCGTAGTCAAAGAGTCTTTGATGGAGAGGATTCTGGCGACGGCAGTAGAGACCGCCGATGCCAGTCGGTTGTTGATCGGAGCGGTTCTCGCATTAACCGACAATAAAGAGAGTATTGCCTCGCTGCTCGGCAATGCACCACGCGATGAATTGCTGACGGTCGAGCTGTTTGGCAATTTGATGGCGGGCAGGCGAAGCCGGGTGGAGGATGTATTCCCGGACTTCATTTCTGTCCTCCGTGATCAGAAGTTGCTGTATGTTTCGCTGGCCCGGGGTGGGGATCCTCGTGAGATTTTGATTGCCCGCGTACGCCGTCGCGCCTTGAGCCACTTGCTGACGTGGCTTCCGCGACAAGGTCTCTTCTACCAGGCTTGCCGATTGGTCGACACGGCACGGCACATGGAACATAGCAATCCGGTCGGTCATGGTGCCGTGACCGAATTCGATGACTTGTTCCAGATCGCGTTCAAGTCGATGGTACGATGCTTGGTCCGAAACGCGTACCATTGGCAATCAGATCCGAAAACCAACGTCGTCCGTGAAAAAAGGGCAGGAAAAGGTTCGACCGGAAAAAAAACAAAACTGGAATCGCTCGAGCTCGATGCGTTGGTGGATACGAATCCTCCGGAACCCGATCAAGAACTCTTAGTACCCTTGCTCGAGCAGCTTACGGAAATCCTGCTGAGCAGTTGGCTATCCCACTCTCGGACCTTGCGATTGAGTGTGCTCGAGACCATCGACGGCTCTGGGTCTTGGAAACAGCTCTGCACCTTCATCCAAAAGTACGGTAAGGGACTGTTCACCCAAGGCTTTTTGAAACTTTCCAACGTTCGTGCCATTCTCCATCAAGGGGTCGGGCAGTACCTGGGGCATGCCCTGGAGAATCGCGACAGTGAAGAGCTGGCTCCGCTCCTCGATGCGTTGGAGTCGGGGGAAATCAACATCGAGGAAGCCCAGAGATGGCTGTCGGTCGTATTCGAAGCGATCATCGATCACTATGCAGAATACAAAGACTACAACAGCACCACGACGCAATCCGATCGCGGTGAAATGCTCTACATGCTTCTGGATTTTCTGAGACTACGCGTTCGCTACGACCGGGTTTGTTGGAACCTAAAACCGGTGTTTTGGGCGCACGAAGTTCTCGTGCACGCTGGCTGTCAAAGTTCGGCTCAACAGTGGCGCAGGGCGCTTGCGGAACGGGTTGCCCCCGAGTCGGATCAGTATTTGGAACGGCTCCAAAAGCTGCAAGAAGCCTTTGCGATGAAAATGCCGACTGTCGCAGATCGATTGAACGAACGGTTTGTAAAGCCGATGACGATCGATCGGATGCGCGCGTTGATACGACCCGCCATCCGGCAACTGCGTGCCAGTGACAACGAAGAAAGCCGCGCGTTCGATTTGCTCGTTAAAGAAGCGCACTTGATGATGCGCGAGCCGACGGGTGTTGGGTTAGACGTACCGGCTTGGTTGCTCATGCTCGAAGAAGAAGTCGATCGAGTCCTGCAAAACAACCGAGTCTATCCTCAGGTGCAGCGACTTGAAAAATCAGTACCCGCCGTGGTGATCCCTCATTCGCAGATCCTCGCCCAGCTCAATGCAGTGATGGCGCACAATCGCACCCTTCGCGGACCGCACTAGACTGCCGATTTCCCGTTCAGAAGCAACCTTCCCGATCCCATCGAAGTTTCAGGAAAGAGTCGGAATCCATTCAAAACAAAGGCATCCAAACACAGTTGCTAATCGTCCAGTGTTGAGACTTCTCCACCTCGACCGGAGAGGTGCGACACCCAAGCGTTCTGGTCAATACTTTGGCTCGTGAATCGGGCCGAGCCAACGCAGAGACTCAGGGCAACTCCACCCGTAGGGCGACTTCGCGCCGCGATCTGATACTCGGTATTTCCCGCGACTTGCACGCAAGGAGTGTCTCGGTAAGCCGAGCTAGCCACATTCATGGTTTTGGGCAAGCATCGACGAACTTGATCCGGGCTCTCAGATTTCGGTGTGAGGATGGACATGGAACCAGGGCTTCCTTCGTTATTGAGAAAGTCGCCTCGATTGTCATTCACAGTCACAGCCCCGACGATGATGATCCCCGAGAAACACGCAGTCTGCGTACTTTCGCTAGTCGCTCCTGTCGGAGTATTCGACATCTTTTACACAGTCCGCAACCCTCGATTTGCGAGCGATTGAGTTCGGAATACTTTTCCTAAGTATCACGTTCCGCGCGGTTTGCGATGTTTCTTGTTGCGAGGCGTGATTTCGATTGTTGGCAAGCTCATCAGATGGGGTACCTTCACGGGTCGCAATGCTCGCTCGAGCGAAGCAGTTCGAATCCCCATCTCTCAAATACGGTCTACATGATTACGTCGCCAATTCATGATGAAAACGAGTCGCAGCTTGTTGACGCGAAGCACGAAAGCGGCTTGAACGTCGCGGTAACGGTCGTCGATGCTGTTGATATCGGTCTCGAGTCCTCGACGGCAGAGGATTCCCATGCGGAGTCGCCAGTTCTCGATGAACAATCCCAAGCGGTAACTGCTCCGTTCGTTGGCCAATGGAACAAATTGGTCAGCCAAACGAACTGGGAGAAGGGACGCATCATCGCGGAATGGCGAGAGGCCTTGGTCGTCTCCGGTGCACCAACTAGTTCCTATAGCGATGAGACTTGGAGCAAGCAGGTTGGTGGTGTTACGAGTCAGCATGTCGGGCGATTGCGTCGCGTTCACGAGCGTTTCGGGGCCGCGCAAGGCTCTTACAGTGGCTTGTATTGGAGCCACTTTCTAGCCGCATTGGATTGGGATGATGCGGAGCTTTGGCTGGAAGGAGCGGTTCGAAGCGAATGGAGCGTTTCTCAGATGCGCAAGATGCGATGGGAGACAGCCGGTTCCGATCCCAAGCACGCGCCCAAAGATGAAGAGTTGATCACGTCGGAAGTGGACGGAGATTACGATCAGTTGGTCGAAGAGCCCGAGGTTGAATCAGACCGGGAGGCTGACGATAAGATCAGCGCTTCAGGACCGCTCGCAGAAGGTCCCGATTTTGGCGAGGAAGACCTTGGTTCTGACAGCGAGGCAGGCGTCGGCGTTCAAAGCGAAGATGTCGCTTGGTCGGATGCGGATAACGAAAGCGATATGGGGAACCCCTTTGCGAGCCTGCCCGATTTGCCGCCGGACGTAGCCGATGCGTTGGAACAGTTCAAGCTCTGCATCGTTCGACATCGAGCCAGCCAATGGTCGGACATGTCTCAAAAGACAATGCACGATGTCCTCGGCGCGTTGCAGCAATTCACCATGCGTTAAAGACGTTGGCTGTCGCGACGCACCCAGGGCGTGCAAGGGCGTCGGGTGCACCTAGGACAACATCCAAGCGGTTGGGGATTAGTTCTTGGACTTGGACTGCAGCTTGAGCCATGGCTCGGCTGCTCGGGTCCAGTCGGTAACCGGGACATCGTCGACATGCCGGATGCCATAACCGTGCCCACCTCGGTCAAAGAGATGAAGCTCACATGGTTTATTCACCTGCTTGAGCGCTTTGGCCAACGCAATGCTGCTGATCGGGGTGACGGGATCGTCCCAGGTATGGACCATGAAGAAGGCCGGAAGATCGGCGGCATTCGGATGTTTGCGAGGATCGAGTTCCGGCTTCAACTCGTCATTTTCAACAAGATAAGCAGGGTAGATGAGCATCGAAAAATCGGGCTTGCAGGATAGGTTGTCGATCTCATCCTGTTTCGCATAGTGTTCTTGATGGAATTGAAGCGAGACGCGTGCCGCGACTTCCCCACCTGCGGAAAAGCCCATGACACCTAGTCGTTTTGGATCGATGCCCCATTCGTTTGCTTTCGAACGCGCCACGCGGAGAGCTCGCTGCGCATCCTGCAATGCTGGAAGGCATTTGAAGTCGGCATTGGTGGATGGAACCCGATACTTGAGAACGATCGCATGGATTTGCAGAGAGTTCAGCCATTGGGCCAATTCGGTTCCCTCCAAGTCGTATGCGAGCAAACGGTGCGCACCCCCGGGGCATATCACGACGGCCGGAGCGTTCGAGTTGGAGTTCGCTCGGTAGAGTACGAGCTCCGGGGAGGAAATGTCGGTGGTCAGGTATATTGGATTTCCAGCGACCATTTTCTTTCCCCCTTCCGTGAACTCCTTCTCTTGAAGTTCGTCGCTCACGCCTGGCGCTTTCCCTGGCCAGACTTTAACGACCGTAGGTTCAGCGGCAGGGAGCGGAGACGACTGGAACGACGCGGTGATCGCGAGGAGTCCGGTTAGAAAAAAGAAAGTGGTCCGACGTTTCATCGTTCAATTGTCCTGATAATCGAGAGGGAATTCCTCATTGGCTTCAAGGATATTTCTCGCCAAGAGGATTGGCAATCAAGGTACGAGCGACGATTATACAGCTTTCCCACCGACACCTCCCTATCCACAGCAAGTCATGAAAGCGCACCTCCGAACCCTACCTTTGGGCACTCTAGCCCTTCTCGCCGCCTCATCCAGCGTCGGACCCTCTCACGCATGGGCTCAAGAAAAGCCCCAGAATCCCCCCAAATCGGTTTCCCCTAAAGAAGAGACCACCAAGACCAACGAGACAAAGGCCTCGGACAAGACTAAAGAGGAGCCGGAGATTGTTCCCCCTGCAGGTGAGTTGGATCGCATCGGTCAACTGCAGGAAACCGCTATGCTTACCAAGACAGCAACGTGGGGCCATTGGGGAAATCGTCCTAAAAGCTACACCGCTTGGACGAGCCACTCGAATCGATTGATTCCTGTTTACGTCTACGGCGGTTCCTTTGATTCGTACATGAACGAAGGGAGCCTTTATCGGGACGAAGAAAAGATCAAGGTGTTGTATGGGCGTCTTCCACCCAACACCCTCAATCCAGAGGCATCCTACGCGGACCAGACCGATATCTACCGCTTGCAACGCAAGAGTGTGGAAGAGCTAGGAAAGAAATACGTATTCCTCGTTGTCTTCGATGGAATGGACTGGCAATCGACACAGGCGGCTGCGATCTACAAGAGCGGAAAAATTTACACCGAAGGAAAAGGAAGCGGACTGCTCTTTCAGGATTACACCGGTGCACCCAGTAGTTACGGTTATGTCGTCACGGCTCCTTATGCTGATGAAGTCGAAACCGATGTCGATGCGCAGCTCAATCTCAAACCTCTCACCAAGTTCGGAGGTTACGATTCCCGATTAGGTGGGACCGCTCCATGGGTTCCCGAAACGGATATCGATTACCCCATCGGCCGATCCAAGATCACTCCGCACGCCTACACCGACTCCTCCTCGTCCGCGACCTCTCTCACCGCCGGGGTGAAGGCCGTCAATGGAGCCGTCAATCTGGACGGAGAGATGAAAGAGGCCGAAACGATCGCGCGTTGGGCGCAGCGCACGAAAGGATTTGCGGTGGGTGCCGTCAGCAGCGTTCCCATCTGCCACGCCACTCCAGCAGCTGCCTACGCCGCGAATGTGAGCCGGGACGATTACCAAGACCTCAGCCGTGATTTGCTTGGTTTGCCGAGTGTCTCTCGCAAAGAAGCCCCCCATCCAGGTCTCGATGTTTTGATTGGATGCGGATACGGCGAGACCGCCGCCAACGGAGCTGGCCAAGGTGCGAACTTCGTTCCCGGCAATCGCTATTTGGCGGAATCGGATCGTGAACGGGTCGATATCGCTCACGGGGGCTCGTATGTCGTCTCCCAGCGCACGCCCGGCCGAAAGGGTGCGGAGGTGTTGTTCGAAGGGGCGGCCAAGGCTCGCGAAGGGGGCCATCGTTTTCTCGGGTTCTTCGGTGCGAAGAACGGACATCTCCCGTTCCGAACTGCCAACGGAGACTTTATTACGGCGCTCGATGCCAAACAAACTCGCGAACTCTACAAGCCAGAGGATATCGAGGAGAACCCATCTCTCGCTCAGATGACCGAAGCCGCGATCTCCGTTTTGGAAAAGGATCCGGAGGGCTTTTGGTTGATGGTGGAATCGGGGGATGTCGATTGGGCCAATCATGCTAACAACATCGACAGCTCCATCGGATCGGTCCTTCAAGGGGAAGAGGCGATTGGAAAGATCTTTCAATGGATCGAATCCAAAAACCTTTGGAAGGACTCCCTCGTCGTCATCACCGCAGACCATGGACACTTTTTTCACTTGACCGACCCCAGCGTCCTCGTTGAGAAACCCTAACCGATGTCCACGCGATGCCGACATGACTTGAACGGATCGATCACGCAGCTTCAGAGCACCCTCAGCCGTTGGCGCGAAGCCAAGGCGGTGGTATTGGAGTCGTGGTCGGACCAAACAGCTGCCAAGTTTCTAGAAGAGAGCTTGGGGGGGACCGAAGAAGTCCTCACGAGAATGCATGCTCAATTGCTGGAAGCGGCGGAGCTTGTTCGATCGCTTGAAAAGCGAGTTCAAGACACGGATGAATCGGCATCGTGGTAAGTATCTTTGAGTTATTCAAAATCGGAATTGGCCCCTCCAGTTCGCACACCGTCGGGCCAATGGTGGGAGCGTGCCGGTTCGCGAATCGGGCATTGGAGTTTCTTAGCTCCCAGCCGCTTTGGACCGACGCATCGCTTCGTATTGAAGTAGAGCTGTTTGGTTCGCTCGCATTAACCGGACTAGGACATGCAACGGACGTCGCCATCCTAGCCGGTCTCTCCGGCCATCTCCCTGCCACCAGTGAACCGGAAGCGATCGCGAAGAGGGTTTCCGAGATCCGCACAACTCAAACCTTGAAGTTGGGAGGAAAGCGAACTCTCCCATTCCTGGAGTCGAGAGATCTCCTTTGGAGGCGAAACGATTTTCTGCCAGAGCATCCCAACGGATTTCGCATCAAGCTCTTCGTTACGAACGGACAGACCAAGGACATCGAGCCCGGACATTGCAGCGAGGAAGCTCTTTTCTCCGATGAATACTTTTCAACCGGAGGAGGCTTCGTCTACAGTCGCGACTAATTGAGTCACCTTCGAACTATCCAGGCAGCCGAAACCGCTTCCAGCCATTCACAACAATCCGATGCACCCTTCCCGTTTCGCTCGGCGAAGGAACTGATGGTGATGTGCCGCTCAGCCGGGAAAAGGATCGACGAGATCGTGGATGCGAACGAGCTGGTGCACCGAAGCGAGAAAAAAATCGCCGAGGAGCTGGGGGCCATCTGGACTGTGATGCGACGCTGTATCGATCGCGGATGCCAAACGAGTGGATTGCTTCCTGGGCCACTGGGTATCTCGAGAAGGGCGCCTCGCATCTTTCAGCAGCTCACTCATCGATTCAACGAGAATCTCGGTTGCCCGAGCGAACTAGAGAATCATCCTGAACGCGATTCGCTATTGACCGACCCGTTGGAGCAATTGGATTGGGTCAGCCTATTTGCCTTGGCAGTCAATGAAGAAAACGCTGCGGGTGGTAAAGTCGTTACCGCTCCGACAAATGGCGCAGCAGGCATCATCCCGGCCGTGCTCGCATACTATTGGTATTTCTATCCCAACTCGTCGATCGAGGGGATGCACAAGTTCTTCAAGACGGCAGGGGCGGTCGGGCTTCTCTACAAACGAAACGCTTCGCTTTCAGCCGCCGAAATGGGGTGCCAGGGAGAGGTCGGAGTGGCATGCAGCATGGCGGCAGCGGGATTGGCTGCGGTGATGGGCGGGACCATCGAACAGATTGAGAATGCAGCAGAGATCGGAATGGAACATAACCTCGGCCTCACATGCGACCCGATCGGCGGACTTGTTCAGATTCCGTGTATCGAGCGAAATACGATGGGTGCCGCTAAGGCGATCAACGCCGCGCGACTTGCGGTTCTCTACGGCGATGGAAAACACTTCGTATCGCTCGACCGAGTCATCGAAACCATGCGACAAACCGGAGTCGACATGCAGCTCAAGTACAAAGAGACCTCCCTAGGTGGTCTCGCCGTGAATGTGGTGGACTGTTAGCTTGATAACTCTTCTAACATTCCTGTGCACCGAAGTCATCACCCGGGATCTCGTGGCTCGATAGACCGGCTAAGTGAAGAAAATTCGCGAGGAGTCGGTAGCCAAAGTGGGTGAGAATCGACTCGGGGTGAAACTGCACGCCATAAATGGGATAGTCGCGATGCTCCAAGGCCATGATTTCATCTTCGTCGCTCCAAGCGGAGATTTGGAGGGCGGGTGGGAGCGATGGACGGTCCACCACCAGGGAGTGGTAGCGAGCTACTTCGTATGGAGAGGGGATACCATCGAACAGCGGAGAAGGTCCATGGTGAATACGAGATGCTTTTCCATGGACAGGGGAGAGTGCTCGGACGACTGTTCCCCCGAAAGCTTGTCCGATCGCCTGATGACCTAAACAGACCCCCAGAATTGGGATGGTCGGCCCTAGGCGACGGATGACTTCGAGAGAACACCCCGCTTCATTCGGCGTCTTGGGACCTGGTGAAACCACGATAGCGCCGGGAGAAAGCTTCGCAATCGCGTCCACATAGATCGCATCGCTTCGAACAACCAGCGTGGGGTGACCGAGACGCTGGAGGTACCGGTCCAGGTTGTAGACGAAACTATCGTAATTGTCTAAGAGCAGAATCATGGGGTGGAGGAAAGAGCCTTCTCTCCGGCTTCCAACGTTTGGATGATCCGATCGACATCGTAGACACAGCCCCCCCAAGTGCCACCGCTGACTTTTTGGAGCGCTGCCCAAAGCCGGCTATCATCCGGCAATCGCGGATCGGGAGCCAGTCCTGGGTGAATTGTTCGGGAAGCCAATATCTCGGCCCCACGTGCGGGATCAAACGTTTGGCCATCACAACCGATGAAATGGATCGTCGCATGAAGGGATTCGCGATCGATGACAATTTCGAGGATATCCCCATCGCGAAGCTTGCCGATCGGTCCACCTGCGAGGGCCTCGGGCCCCGCGTGCCCAATGCATGCACCGGTGCTGACCCCCGAAAATCGAGCGTCGGTGATCACGGCGACATGCTTGCCATACTCCAAGTGTTTCAGCGCGCTGGTGAGCTGATAGGTCTCTTCCATCCCGGTTCCCATAGGACCGCATCCGATCAGAACCGCGATATCCCCTTTTTGAAGCGGTTGGGGATGTTTTCCTTTGGCGGCTGCGACCGCTTCTTTCTCGCTTGTGAATACACGAGCAGGACCTGTTTTGCGATAGATACCATCGGCATCGATGACGGTGGGATCGATGGCCGTCGATTTGATCACCGAGCCCTCCGGACAAATATTGCCGGTCGGAAAGCAGATGGTACTCGTAAGACCCATTTGCAGAGCGCGGGACGGCGGAATGATTACCTCGTCTGGATCGACCCCATCGCGGGCTCGGAGCGCCTCGCGGGCAGCTCGTCGTCGATCCGATTTTTCCCATGCGTCCAAGATCTCGTGCCACGTGTGTCCGGTAACAGTCTTCGCATCGCATCGCGCAATACCGAGTTCGCGTAGGTGCCACATGATCTCCGGAACCCCCCCTGCCATGAACAGCCGGACTGTGGGATGGTACTTGGGACCGTTTGGCAGGACATCCACAAACCGCTTGACCCGCTTGTTGGCTTCGGTCCACATCGCCAGACTCGGACGTTCCAATCCTGCAGCGAAGGCGATGGCGGGAACATGAAGAAGCAGGTTGGTGGAACCACCGCATGCGGCGTGCACGGCAATCGCATTCCAAAAGGAATCTTCGGTGAGGACATCTCGGAGCGAAGTCTTTTTCGCCACTTGGTCCCACAAAGCCGAAGCGGAGTTGCGAGCGATATCGAGCCAGATCGGTTGTCCGCTCGGAGCGAGGGCCGCATGGGGAATTGTCATCCCGAGGGCTTCCGCGATCACTTGGCTCGTTGCGGCGGTTCCCAAGAATTGGCACCCCCCGCCCGGGGATCCGCAGGCGCGGCATCCTGCGGTTGCGGCGTCTTCGAGCGTCATGACGCCATGCGAGAATCTTGCCCCAATCGTTTGGACCTTGCCGAGATCTTCCGCTTCTCGAGCCGGGAGGGTTACGCCCCCTGGGACGACGACGCTCGGGAGATTGGCAGCTCCAGCGAGGGCGAGCATCATGGCGGGCAAACCTTTATCGCAAGTCGCGACCCCAAGAACTCCTTTGCGTGTCGGAAGGGAGCGGATCAAGCGACGAAAGACGATTGCCGCATCGTTGCGATAGGGAAGTGAGTCGAACATGCCTACGGTTCCCTGCGAACGACCATCGCATGGATCGCTCACAAAGCCCGCGAACGGAACCCCGCCGTGGCTGCTGAGCCATTCCGCAGCCGCGCGCATGAGCAATCCCACTTCCCAGTGCCCCGTATGGTATCCCAGTGCGATCGGCTTTCCATCCTCGCCGCGAATTCCGCCTTGCGTGCTCAGCAGGAGAAATTGAGGCCCTAGCATTTTCTGAGGATCCCACCCCATCCCGGCGTTTTGGGTCCAGCCGAACAAGTCACCGCTGGCCCAATCGGTCAGCATTTCCGCGGTCAGGGGTAGCGCCCCTCGAGGCCCTTCCCCTTCCGTCGCGGTTTCCGAGATGTTCGGCGTGTTCAACCATTGTTCCAGCGAGTAGGTAGCATTCATCGTGTTGGTTTGCTAATAGGTCCATAAAACGAGCGAAGGCAACTCGAGACCGAGTTGCCTTCGCTGAGGATGGCTTTAGATTGTAATCGCGACTGTGGCTGCGAGAACCGCAGCCACGAGAACCGATTGTGGAACTTATCGGTTGAGGGCGACGCCGAAGGTGAATCCCGGCATGATCAAGTGTTGATCGTTCAAGTCTTGATTTCCACCACTGGTGACTGTTGCACCCCGCCAAATGCCTCGTCCGTAGTAGAGCATCTGGAATCCAGCTCGAACGTCGAGATACTTGGTCGCTTTGTAGGCACCTTCTACCCTGAGGTCGAATCCAAGAGTTGATTCTTGGTTGCTGCGACCCGAGTAGGTGGTTCCGGTACGGTCGTTCTGCTGGACAGGATCATCTCCCGCAGCGATGTCGGTGGTGAAGTACGAGGTGATCGACTCGTTGATCGTTCCTTGGCTCTGGAACACATGCCCCGCGAAGACCTTGGCGTCGTTCGAGAACGTCCACCGCCGAACCTGCTTGGTGTATCGGAACCCGATTTGACCGAGAACCATATGGTTGTTCGTCGTCACGTACTCTCGAAGGAGCGTTTCCGCGGCGAGATCCGTACCGAATTCATTTGGCGGGAGCGGAAAGTCCACGTCGTACGTATCGTTCCGTGCGCTGTCTCGGAAGTGAGCGTAGCGGATACCGATCATCGGTTCGAGGATCCCACCGTACCGGTAGGGTTCGAGCCGCCATACTTTGTTGGCTTCAAAGCTCGCGTAGTTACCGACGTTGAGGCTGTCGGCGATCTCGTAAATGCGGTCCTCGAAGTCGGCATCGGTCTCATCGATGAACGCGTTAACGCGGTTCTGTTCATAGATGTTGTACGCGTTCGGACCCGTGATGTTCATGATGGAGAACATCCAGCCCTTATCGTCTTCCTTCATCCAGCCGAAATCGAATCGATTCCCCCAGGTGAAGTCCATTTCATTGGACGCAGCTTCGGTATCCGATCGGCTTACTCCGGTATGGACGCGATCGTAGGTTGCGTAGAACCCTTTATTCGCTCGCTGCCGGGCGGACAGGTCCTCCATATCCTGGAGTTGTACCGGAGCAAAGAACTGCCAATCCGGGTCAAAGTTCATCGGCACAGCAGAGGGATGGTATCCATTCTGTGAGAAAGCAACTGGACCCGCGACAGCCATCGCTGCCATCACAAACATTCGTATCGTACGCTGTAACACGGACATAATGACGCTTCCACCGTTCCCATAGGCTTAGCACGATGCGTTCGGGGTTTCCGAACGAACGCAGAAAATTGGGTTATGCTGCTAGTATCGGAACTGCCGGTCCGTGAAGTTGAATCGGTTTAGGTAAACCCTACCGAAAAATCGGCTGATTCCTTTGCTAGCACGTGGAGCGAATGCGCCGGCAGCCTATGTTCCCAGGGCTTGAATCATCAACTGCTGGAGCTCGAGGGAGGCTACAGCCAGGTACTCCCCACGCCAGATCGTTGTCTGGTCACCGCAAAGGTTCGACAATACCGCCCCGGCTTCCTCCACGATCAATGCCCCGGCCGCGACATCCCAAGGTTTGAGACGATTGGCCCAATAAGCATCCAGGCGGCCAGCGGCAACGTAACAAAGGTTCAAGGCCGCAGACCCAAGCCGCCGTATGCTTTGACTTTGCTCGAGCACATTCAGAAACTGCTCGACCTCGGGGGAATCCCGGTGAACCTCCGGGGGAAAGCTGACAGCAACCATCGCGTCCTCCATCCGGTGGCACCCGGAGGCGCGGATCGCAGCACCATTGAGGTCCGCTCCCTCCCCTCGGACTGCGCTAAAAAGCTCTCGCGAGATTGGGTCGTAAACCACTCCAATCCACACCGTATCGCCGCGTACCAAAGCGATCGACACCGCGAAGTTGGGCAAGCGATGGACGTAATTGGCGGTTCCATCCAGCGGGTCCACCACCCAAGTCCACGGGCCTTCTTCGCGGGTGGATGGTTCGTCCGCAAGCCCATGGGCTCCTAGCTCCAGCCCGCTCTCCTCCCCGATGAAGACGTGATCGGGGAATGCGGTCAGCAGGACCGACTCGATTTCCTTTTGGGCTGCGATGTCTGCGTCGGTGACCAAATCCTTCGGTCCTTTTTCGCGCACCGATGCGGTAAGCAACATCTCGTCCAAAATACGCCCGGCTCGAACCGCTGCATCCTTGGCGACAACCAAGGCATTCGATAAAGAGAATTCCATCGGTAAACTTGGGAGGGGTTAGTCGTTTCGTTTCTTGTTTCTAGATGCCTTGCGGGGTATCGTATCGGATCTTTGAGAAATCTGAAAACGACGGATGGGAAACGGAGCAAATCGCCGATGAGCTGGATCCTTCATGATCAAGAGGGCCAATGGGAAACCGGGGATTGGACAGTGCGAGTTGCGCTGCAGTCGAGCCCTGAGATTCGGTTCTTCCACCATGGCGCATACCTCTGGGGTGTCTCGATTTGCCCCACCGATCCTTCTATTTCCTCCAACGTCCCGACCGCTCCATCTACCGGGTCGGATTTGCGACCCTCCGATTTCCCGGCCTCTGATTTTTATGT
The DNA here is from genome assembly GCF_001610875.1 of Pirellula sp. SH-Sr6A. Taxonomy (NCBI): domain Bacteria; kingdom Pseudomonadati; phylum Planctomycetota; class Planctomycetia; order Pirellulales; family Pirellulaceae; genus Pirellula; species Pirellula sp. SH-Sr6A. The sequence goes on from NZ_CP011272.1 coordinate 2,286,637, forward strand.
GCGAGGAGAGGATTTGGTCGCTGCCTACGCGGAACGTGCCCCGCTCCCTTTCGCTTACCAAGTCTACTTTTGTGCGCTTCCGAGCGATCCCAAACGCGTCTGTCTCGAAATGTGGCTAAGTGTTCAGACATCGACGTTGGAGGCTCACCCGACCCTTCTCCTGAATCTCGGAAACGGTGCTGGAACGGATCTATCACCCGGGTTTACAGAGACACCTGGGGTCGTAGCGCTGCGAAACGGAACCGCGGGGCTCATTGTGCACCCACTGGATCAAAAGGACGTGACGATCGATCTCGCCCCCCCGGCGATCGCGCCGTTCAAAGCGTTTGGTGGTTTTATGGAAAAGGGTGTGATTCGACGCATGCGCCTTCAACTCGTAACGAGCAATGAGGTGATTGCCCCCGGAGACTGGGACAGGATCGTCTCGGAGTTTGCGGCGAGCCCCCTTCCATTGACCGCATAGCGACTCGTTTCTTGCCCGGGTTCGGATATCATGCCGGGGTTTGAATATCGTACTTATAGGTATGTTCCCGTTGGATGAACTGGTACGGGGGAGGTTGCTGAAGGATGCAAATGGTCTCTTCCATACGAATTTTCTATTTCTAATTGATGGAGTTTGAGTTTTGGCCAAGACGACTGCTGCAACCGCTGCGAAAACCTCTTCGAAGAAGAGCACGACGACAAAAAAAGGGACCGCGACCAAAGTAAAGACGGAGACGATTCGGTCTTGGTACGACTATCCAGAACTGTATGAGTTGGGGTTTCTCGAAGAGACCCCCACCGAGTCCCTCTTCTTAATGAATGTCTTCAACAAGTATGTCCCCTTCCCAGTCGAGCGGGTCTTGGAAACAGGCTGTGGGTCGGGAAGGCTGATCTGCGACATGGCAAAACGAGGGTTTGCGATGACCGGGCTGGATCTCAACCCCACATCGCTCGACTATTGCCAAGCGAAACTTAACAAAGACGGATGCAGAGCCGAACTAGTGGTAGGGGATATGACCCAATTCCACTTCGACAAACCCTTTGACGCCGTCGTCAACGCGATCAACACCTTTCGACATTTGGAAACCGAGGAGGCCGCTCTCGCTCATTTGAACTGCGTCGCCGATCACTTGAAGCCCGGCGGGGTTTTCGTGTTGTCCTTGCATCTGCTTCCCCGCGGAGGCGATTTATGGGGGACCGAACGATGGACCGCGAAGACCGATGACATGTCGATCTACTATGCGTTGACCGTCGTGGAAACGAGCATGAAGACACGGCTTGAGAAGCTTCGCATTTCGATGCTCGTGAAGAAGAAAGAGGAATCGTTCCGTTTGGCGGATCACATCACATTGCGGATCTATACGGTCGATCAACTCAAGAGCTTGTTGGCCAAATGCCCCAAGCTCAAAATCGCAGGCGTGCACGACTTTTGGTACGACATCGATTCGACGCAGAAATTGAATTCCAACGCGTGCGACACTATCCTCGTATTGCAACGCGTCTAGCGATCCTTGTCGAGAATAGTTGCAAAGAGTTGAACCGAGTACTAACGCATCGATTCTCTAGGATCGCGCGATGAAACGAAAAGAGCTTGGTGATGGTCCAAGCTCTTTCGATCGTTCAGGTTCGTACCGAGCGGTCTTAACGGGACAACGGATTCCACGACCGTGTCTTGAGCCACTTGGATTGGGATGGGCGGCTCTTCGTGGAGGTCGTCGACTTGCCCTCAAAGAAACCCTTTTCCGGTTGGAATTTCCGTGAAATGGGATCTCGAACTTTCGCATCCGCTGGTGCAACGATCGACAACATCCCTGTTGCAACAACCGCTGCGACGATGTAACGGATCGTCTTCATATAGTAACTCCTCTTGTTTCGCATTTTCCATTCTTAGCGAAGCAACTTACATTCGCTTTACACTTGCGATCTAAAGCAACTGAGGTACCAATCGAACGCAATCAGGCAGATTGCGATGACGAAGCGGGCCACCGATCGACCCGCAATTCCAAGAGCAAGGTGCAGAGATAGGGATTTCTCCACGCGATTCCAGTCAGAATCGAATGCAACAGAGAGGGACGCATCCCGATTATTTTTATCACTCGGATTCGAGCGCTATCGCAATCCACATCGCGGCGCCGGAGAACGATGGACATCCGAATTCCCAGTGTCAACTACCGTTACCGTCTTCCGTGACACGGCTCGCTCGGACATCAATTTCGCTTCAACGATATGGCCTCAGGTGCACGTAAGGGTACAATGAGGAGTCCTTCCTCCCCCACTAAGCTTTCCCCTGCCATGAACGCCTACTCGTATTCCTCGTTGTCAAAGCAAGCACAGCGAGAGATCTTTCGATTTGTAGCGGACTGCACCTACGACTGGGAGTCTTGGCTCGATCTCGATGGGAAACTGATTTGGGTTAATCCCGCGGTAGAACGACTTACAAGCTTCAGCATGACTGAGTGTCTGGGCATGCAGGAGTATCCGTTGGAGATTGTTGCAGAACCAGATCGCCCCACCATGCAATCGATCCTGGCATCCGCGATTCAAGGAGGATCAGGAAACGATCGCGAATTTCGGATCGTAAAGAAAGATAAAAGTTGGCACTGGTTCGCCGTATCCTGGCAACCGCTTGTGGTCGCCAATGGAGGTCGAATAGGGATCCGAATGAGCATGCGAGACATCTGCGATCGCAAGGCGCTCGAAGAGGAAAAGACGAAATACAACATCCACTTGGAAGAGTTAGCGCAGGCGAGAGCTTCCCAGATTGTAGAACTCCGCAACAAGCAGATTCAAAACGAGAAGTTAGCGGCCTTAGGGGTAATCGCTGCGAAGGTGGCTCATGAGATCAATAATCCGATGGCCGGGATTAAGAACGCCATACGACTGATCCAGGATGAAAACCAGCTTTCTGTGGATGCTCTCGAAATGTTTCGTCTCGTCGACAACGAAATCGAACGAATCATCCGAATTCTCAGGCAGCTCTATCAGCTTTATAGGCCCAATCTCTCCCCTCCCGACGCGTTCGATTTATTGAAGACGATGGACGATGTCATCGTCATGATTGAAACACAGTTTGGCGCGACGAAACCGGAATTCCAGCGCGTCCATTGGCCCGAAGCGTGTTGGATCGTCGGTTTCGAACAGGAGCTCAAACAGATCCTATACAATGTAATCCTCAACGCTGTGCAAGCCTCCGTGGAAGGGGGGTTGATCGAAGTCGAACTGGATAGCCACGAACAAGAGAGACTCAGGATTCGTGTGCGCGATCATGGCCATGGAATTCCGGCCGATATGCTCCCTCGATTGTTTGAACCTTTCTTCACCACCAAACAGGGAAGAGAGAAGGAGGGGACAGGGTTGGGGTTAGCGATTTCGCAGAGCCTGGCGACGGCCATGGGCGGTTTTATTGAAGCTCAGAGTACCGACGGAGGGGGAGCCACCTTCGTCATCGAACTCCCCGTCGTAAGCGCATCGGCAAGAATCGAATCGAAGTCAGCAGGTATCTAGGTCAAAGGAAAAGGTCTGTCGCAATGAATCCACTTCCATCCATTCTATTAGCAGACGACGAGCCGCTGTTCGGTGAAACAACCTCGCGCTATCTACGAAACCACGGTTACCAAGTGAACTACGTCATGGATGGCCACGCGGCGTTGAAGGCGCTGGAGACGCAAGAGTTTCAGGCCATCATTGCGGACTTGGATATGCCAGGCAATCGCGATTTGGAGTTGCTGCAGGCTTGCCGCAAGCGATTTGCTCACACTCCATTCGTAGTCGTTACAGGTAGGCCCACGTTGCCGAGTGCGATCGAGGGCATTCGACTGGGAATCCACGATTATTTCCTAAAACCATTTGAGCTTGCTGATTTGCTTCACTCGATTCATCGTGCGTTGCCCAACGGCGTTGCCAAACAGGAATTCCGAAGCGGCGCTTACCGCGAGATCTTGGGCGAAAGCGCTGCCATGCAAGATCTGAAAGCATGGCTCGACCGCGTCTCCCATTCCAATGCAACAGTCCTTGTTCGAGGCGAAAGCGGGACAGGCAAAGAGTTGATCGCGAGAGAGATCCATCAAGCGAGTTTGCGATCGAACCAGCCTTATATCACAATCGACTGCGCCTCGATTCCAGAAAGTCTGATCGAGTCGACATTGTTCGGACATGTGAAAGGATCCTTCACTGGCGCGACCGCGGACAAAATGGGATTGATCGCACAGGCCGATCGAGGGACGGTGTTCTTGGATGAGATCGGCGAACTTCCGCTGCCCATGCAGGCGAAGCTTCTGCGAGTCCTGCAGTTTGGTACTTTCATTCCCGTTGGGGGAACCGAAGAGGTGCGCGTCGATGCCCGCGTCATCGCGGCAACCAACCGCGACTTATCTGCGGAAGTCTCCAGAGGGAAGTTCCGACTCGACCTGTATTACCGTCTTTCCGTCTTGGAGGTTGTGCCTCCGCCGTTGCGAGACCGCATCGACGATATGGAGATGCTCGCTCAACATTTCTTGGATCGCATTGCCCAGCGCGACCGCAAACCCAAGTGGACGCTTCATCCGACCGCCATCGAAGCGTTGCGAAACTACAGTTGGCCCGGCAATGTTCGCGAGCTCCAAAATACGATCGAGCGTTGCGGTTGCTTGGCGAAAGGCCAGACAATTTATTCGACCGATATTGCAGCCTCGCTTTCTAAGCAAGTCACATCGAGCGCCCCGGTCATGCAGGGATCGATGGACACCGCACCCAAACGGCAACGCGAATTACCCAGCTGGCACGGTCAACACGCGCAAAGCGAAAAACTCTATCTCGAGGGCTTGCTCGCCCAATACCAAGGAAACGTGTCGCAGGCCGCCAAGGCAGCGGGCATTACCCGCCAAGGCCTTCACAAAGCGATCGTCCGCCTGGGGTTGGATATTCATTCCTTTCGAACGAAGGGCCGTTCGACAGAAGCCCAAACATCTTAAAGTTGGAACTGATGAAACGAACACACCTCGCTGAACGCGAGGTGTGTCGTTGGATGTTGTCGTTCAGGAGAACGATTTTCAACACGTTGGATTAGAACGTGAAGACCATGTCACCGCCAAAGGCAGCTTGGCTGGAATCTGCATTCTCATTGAAGCCGTAGTTAGCTTTATCCCATACCCAGCGGACTTCAGGTCGGAACATGAGGTTCGCGTTATGGCGATAGTTCACACCGACCGTGTAGTTGTACAGATCGTTGTTCGAGTTGCCAGCGAATCGGTTGCTGCCTGCACTGAAGCCTTCACCACCGTAGTTGAACCACTCAAAGCGTTGTCCCAAGGAGACGCAATCGTTGAGTTGGTAAATCAAGTAGTGAATGTTACCGAATGTGTTTCGGTGAGCAGCACCCGATACGTTTCGCGTGAACAGTACGTCGGTTTGATTGATGTACGTCAGCTTTTCGGTCAAGCCAGCTGTCAGAACCAAGCTGTGCACTCCGCCTCGCTCACGAGGATCGGTGCGATCGCCGAAACGTCCGAGAGCGGAAGAGTACACAACCGTCAAATCGTCGCTGAGAACTCGTTTGAAACCGCTCAGGTACGCATCACCGTTGTCGTCGAATCCACTGTCCCAACCCATGACGTATCCGCCATACAGTTGCGTGTCGTCGTCGACATTGTAAGTTCCCAAAGCACCGGTGTGGGTGAAGGGTTCTGCGTTGTAGAACGTGAACTGACGGCTGTAGAAGAAGTTACCGGTCGCACCGACAACTTCGTTCCCGACGATCGTGAAGAAACGACCGATCTTCATGCTCAAGTCACCCGACGCGACTTCGCCGTAGACTTGTGGCAGTGCGTGCCCATAAGCACCACCGTTGTCCCACGAGTCGTCGAAGCGGCCTGGGGTTCCGAACGCTTGGGTGTCGGGAGCATCGGTACCGTAAACGTAGTCGATACGTCCACCGAATCCGAGGCCTTCACTTCCGTCGGCAACCTTCTCAGCGAAGAACCATTGCTGGCCCAACTGAACTCGGCTGTCGTAGGTGTTGAAGCTGAATGGGTTTTGATGGGAATGATACCCAACGCTGGTCCACCCGCCCACATTCAATCCAGCGATCCCGCATGGGAACAATTTCCATGGCTCGCCGATGCAGCAATCTCCGAGGAGACCGCCACCAAAACAACTTCCGCACGACGAGTTATCGCAACCACCCAAGCCGTCGCAGCTGGATTTGCCGTCGCAAATCGCAGCCACATCGCATGCTGGCGAGTTATCGCAGCAAGCGGACGAGGCGATCGGTGCTGGTGCACTGGACTTTCCAGCATCGCTAGCAGAGGTAATCGGAGCTGGAGCTTGTGTGGAAGCTCCATCTTCGTTGTAGCTGTAGTAAGAAGCTGGGTAATAGCGAGGAGCAGTTCGGTTGCTTTGACCGAAGGCCGTTCCCCCTAAGCAAGCGCCTGCAATCATTGCAGAGAGCGCTACTTTGCTTAATTTCATAGTTCTGGAACTCCTATCCTGAACGAACGGAACGCTATAGCGTTGGAAACGGCCGAACCTGTATGGCCAATCTCCTATAAAGCTCACGGTCGAACAGCAGGCTACAATCCCGGGAGAGCGGGTTGAGTTGGTTCTTCCGTGAACGGGTACTCGCCATCGTTATCGGACACAGTTCTTCATAGAATTCATGCGAAGAATAAGCTACTGTATGACTCTTACAACCGGAGGGTGGCAGTTTTGGTAAACTGTTCCGTTAAGATAGAATGTAATACCCCTCTCCCATGCCTCCCCTCCCCCGATCATCGCTTCTCCATCGCCTCCGAGCGATTTCGCTAACCCAATAGAATCAATGCAGGCATTCGATTACCAACTTCGGCCCCGCATTCTTTTCGGAGCCAATTGTATCGATCAACTCGGTGTGCTAGCAAAGGAGCTGGACAGCACGAGAGTCCTTTTGGTAAGCGACCCAGGGGTCGTGCAAGCAGGAATCTTTGACCGAGGTCGCGAGAGCTTACAAAATGCCCACCTGCAAGTGGTCGGTTTCCATTCCTTTACCGAGAATCCCTCTACTCGCCACGTAGATGACGGGGTTCAGGTGGCGAAGTCTTTTCGGCCGGATTTGATCGTAGGACTCGGCGGCGGTTCCAGCATGGACTGCGCGAAGGGGATTAATTTCATCTATTCCTGTGGCGGTCGAATCCACGATTATTGGGGGGTTGGAAAGGCAACCGGGCCTCTCCTGCCGATGATCGCCATTCCAACGACGGCCGGAACAGGCAGCGAAACGCAATCCTTCGCCCTCATCAGCGACTCAGAAACCCACGTCAAGATGGCTTGTGGCGACCCGCGTGCTGCGTGCCGCATCGCGATGCTCGACCCTGTCCTCACCTTAACACAACCCGCCCGCGTCACGGCTTTGACTGGGATCGATGCTTTGACCCACGCGCTCGAAACGTTCGTCTGCAATCGACGCAATCCCATGTCGGAGTGCTACTCACTGGAAGCCTGGCGCCGCTTGACTTCCGGGTTCTCTCGAGTCATTCACCATCCCATGGATCTGCAAGCTCGCGGGGATATGCTCTTAGGTGCCGCATTTGCCGGCATGGCGATCGAGGCCTCCATGTTGGGGGCAGCCCATGCCCTCGCCAATCCCCTCACCGCAAATCTGGGAACTCCCCACGGGCAAGCGGTCGGATTGATGATGCCCCATGTGATCCGCTTCAACAGCCCGGTCGTCGGAGATCGCTACGAAACATTGATGAAAAACGCAGCCCATCCAGGTTCAGCAGGTGTCCCCCCAGCCGAGCAGCTGGCAGGGCAAATGACCCACTGGCTGAGCGAGGCCGGTCTCGCTACCACTTTGCGACAACTGGAAGGCTGGCCGAGCGATGCCACCGAATCCGACTCGCTCCTGCGAACCCTGGCTTCAGGCGCCGTCAAACAATGGACCGCAGGCTTCAACCCCAGATCGGTTAGCGAAGCTGACATGCTGGACCTCTACCAACTCGCGTTGGCCTCGCCGCAGTCCTAGCGATCCCACCCGCAATTCTTCGCGGGCGTGGCGCCTGGGCGAGATGCCCCGGCAAATCGTCTACAATAGCCAGCTCGACGCGGATGGGCCGCACCTGCAACGCTCGTCTAAATCTCTTCCCTATTGTTCCATAGGCCTTCTATGTCTCGTCGCCCTGCCTCACTCGTTTGGATCCTACTTCTGACGTTGTTTGCAGGGTGCCGCGGCTGCACTCCGGGTGCGAACTCTTTGTCCACCAACCAAGAGGATGAAAAAAAGTCGAAACGCCTGGATCGAGACGAGATGCGTGCGATTCCCTATGCTCGCGAAACAGTGGGGATGTTTCTCAAGCCTGGTCATTGGTATCAAGCCAACCAGAAACTGACGGCCAATGAAGCAGACGAAGCCCTGGCAGCCAGTTTGATGATCTATGATCGCGATCGCAAACCTGTCCCCATTTACCCGGGCTACGCGCCGATCGACTTCCAACGAAAACTATCCCTCGCCCGTGGCCAGTCAAAGAACATCCGGTTGATGTTCTTTCAACCGGACGTCCCCGTGAACAACGAAGGGGAGGTCGACACTACGTCCACCAGCACACCGTCTTATTTGGGAATCGCCTATATCGAACGTCGGAGCGGTGTCCCGGTATATCTGGAGGAATTCCCCTCCCGTCTGCTGGACGGATACCAATACAACTTGATCACCCTCAGCGCCGATCCTGCTCGCTACATGTTTTGGCGCGGGTTGCCCTGCATGTTTTGGCCATCCAACGCGCGATTAACAAACGAACGATTCGCTCCACACAAAGTCTACGATCTCGACGAAGATGAAATCGCAGGTCAATTCCCCAGCCGATTCTTCGCGATGACCTCCATCTCTCACATCGTGATCAACGACGCATCTCCATCCCTCCTCTCCCGTGAACAACAGGATGCACTGCTCGACTGGCTATACTTCGGAGGAACCGTGGTGATCAATGGCCCTGACGCGGTAGGTGGCATCGATGGCTCCTTTTTCAAGGAGTTCGCTCCGATTCAAAACACAGCTACGACGGCGTGGACAGACGATGACAGCTCGAAGCTCAATTCCAAGTGGACGATCCGCCGTGCAGGCGATTCCTTAGTTCCGTTTCAGGCCGACCGAACGCTCTCCAAACTGACTGGCGATCTCGCGGAATCAAGTTCATGGATCGGTTCCCTCGAAGGGCTGGTGGCGGAACGACTGGTAGGACAAGGACGAGTCGTCATGACGACGTTCCCCATGTCGGATAGTTCGTTTGTTCGGTGGCCCTCATACGATTCACTGATCCACAACGCAATCTTGCGAAAGCCACCGCGAACCCTTTCTCCCGCCCCCGACATCGACACTCTCTATGCGGGTTCCTTACAAGGTACCGAGATGAATCCACTTCACTCTACCCGGTTGAGAATTTGGGCTCGCGATCTCGATATATCGATGATGACCAATCCAAAGCCGGACACACCCGTCAAAGATCAATCCGCGCGGTTTCCGGCATCGAAGAAAACAAGTCTCGGGGCTTGGAATCCCGATTCGGAAATTGTCCTCGCCGCGCGATCAGGACTGCAAGAAGCCTCAGGGATCACTGTTCCGCGTTTAGAAACCGTTATCAAGTTGCTGGTTGGGTATCTCATCGTTCTGGTCCCGTTGAACTGGTTGGTCTTCCGATTGGTCGGCCGAGTCGAGCTTGCTTGGGTGGCCGCTCCCATCATCTCGATCATCGGCGCGTTCGTTGTGGCGAGGAGCGTTCAATTGGACGTCGGATTCTCGAGAAGCCAGCAGACGTATGGAATTCTCGAGGCTCACGCCCAGCACCCCAGGGGGATCCTCTCCAGTTACACGGCCCTCTACACCTCTCTATCCACCCAATACAAAGCTCAGTACGAAGAAGACATCGGGATAGTTACTCCGATGCTACCTCCCAAAACCGATGCCCCCTTCTCACGGCGGACCGTGACGGCAAAAGTCCCCTACACCTACGCGGATTCCGAAGCGAGCGGTTTACAGAATCATTCGGTCCTCTCCAATACGACCGGGTTGCTGCAAGCCGAGGAGATGGTCGATCTAGGTGGAGGATTCCAAGCATCGTTCAATGACCAGGAAAACACGATCAGCTGGTCCAATGGTACGCAAATTCCCCTCTTGGATTTGGCGGTCCTTCAACTGAATCAACAGGGGGAACTACAAATTGGTTGGATCGGAGATCTAGCGACCGGTGAGTCCACAGAGGTGCAGTGGTTCGACGGTGACAAAATCGAACGCTGGCACCCGAACTGGGATAAAAACCCCATTTTGAAGAGGCCAGATGTGCTGCGAGCTGATGGCACCAAATGGCACGGCGATGAAGCGTTCGACGATTTGTACCTGGGTAGTCTTCTCGAGTTGGTCGCCAGTCAATATCCACTCGGTCGTGGCGAGTGCATCGCAATCGGATGGACCGATCAAGATAAAAGCCGACTAGCGATCGCGCCGTCCACAACACAAACGAAAAAACGCACGCTCGTCCTGCTCCACGCCAAAGCGTCCGAACTTCCCCCTGCACCGACCCCTGACGCCGGCATATTTCCCAGAATCGAGGAGAATGACGGAGCACCGTAGCACGCTCGCCAACTCGCAGATGAACGCCTGCCTGCCAGGGGGGAGTTAGGCCTGAAATGAGAACGACGAGGTCGACTCTTCGTACGACGCGGAGGTCGATTGAAAATGAGGCGGTGGCACCATGCCGCCGCTGCTTTCGATCGCTTCTTTGCGAACGAACATGGCCCACGTTTCCATCTCGATCTCTAAGATTTCAGAAACGTTTTGCATCGCTTCTGCGTCCCGTTCGACCACGACAGCAGCGATCAACTTCGACATGAAAACATACAGGTCCGTCGTGATCTGAGCAAGCTCATGCTTGGGATCGACAACACCTGCTAGCAATTCAGTGATGATATCCTGGATTCGCAATGCCCATTGGTCCGCCTCGGCATGCTTGCCTTGTTTCCACAGATCTTGGACAACAAGGGACAGTCCATGAGCTTTCTGAAGCAGCAGAAATCTCAGCTTCGCGGGAGTCGCTGACTCGACCTCTTGTCTCAGAAATGCTTCTTGTGAATCCATGGAACGCTCGATCGACCGTGACAACTTGAAAGGGCAGCAGAACCCTTACACTCTGCCCGACGAATCGGCATCCTTTGCGTTCCAGCTTGATTCTGCAGGCTCTTTTTTTGAATGGAAGAAGAACTGAAACGGCAAAACCGTTAAAGTCCAACAATGCTGCCTACGACGCGACATCGCGGAGGCAGTGTTGGTTCGCCATCGATATTCCACTCACAATCGCACCGACGATCCCCACGAAGCCTTGGTCGGTACCACACAAATACAAGTTCTTCAGACGCGTCGTCCCGTCCAGTTGCTTGACAGGGGCTCCATACACCGCGCCGTTGTCGTGAGACGTGAAGCGACGAATGGTCTTGGGAGTGAAAATATCGCTGTCGACGACGTTTCGTCTAAAGTCGGGAATAAACCGAACTGCCGACGCGACGGACTCATCGTACCAGCGATACTTGGCTCGTCGATATTCGTCCTCAGTTAACGACGACCATCGCTGGAAGTCGGCGATCGTTGTCAATCGCATCAAACCTGCTTCCAACTGTCCGTCATCGGGTGCGTAGTCGTAATTGTTGGGGGAGCAGATGACTCCCGTTCGAATATCGCACAACTCCGTCGTGGGTTTGGTCCAATGGAACGTTTCCGAGTCGTTGTAGAACACAATCGTTTTATCGAAACCGATATCGCGGGGCTGGCGATCAAGTACCGAGATGGATTCGATGAATGTCATCTCGCCCGCGGTCGCTACCTCCTCGACCGTCCGGTCTTCACATAGTCGCATCGTTTCGACGATTCCGGCACTTGATAGAATTCGATTCGCCCTCAGTTGGGTTCCGTCTTCCAATTCCACTCCGACGGCACGCCCCTCTTCGACACAGATCTTCGCGATGCCGCTTCGCAGTCGTAGTTCGCCACCCAGCTCGCGATAGCGTCGAACCAAATGCTTCAGGATCAATCGCACTCCCTTGAAGGGCCGGGCGAATCCCTCCAGAAAGATACTGCGAAACATGATGCAGAATTGCCCCCAGTCCATGTCGTGCTCCCGAGCGTTCCCATACCACATCAAGGGACAAAGAAGCATTTCGATGAGCAAGGGATCGCTGAAGATTTCGTTCAAGATCTGGCGCGTGGAGAGCTGAAAATCCTCCTGCTTGAGATCGTCGTAGTCGATCAATTGTCCAAGTAGTTTCTGAAATGCATCCTTCTGCTTAGGAAACTTTTGCTCGACCTCGGTTTGCAGTAGGTGGATATCGTTGTCAAAGTCCAAATGCACGCCGGGAAACGCAATCCGAGAACCGCACTGCTCTGCCAGTTGAAAATCTTCCCATCGAAACCGCAATTGCTTGAGGAGCCTGGCCAAGGGCCCTTTCTTGGTCCCCTTCGCCGTGAAATTCGTCATCGCATGGAGACCGACGTCGAAGTTTCTGCCGTTGAGCCGGTAGAAAGAATTCAGTCCGCCGATAGTCCAGTGCTTTTCCAGAATGCAAACCTTCTGGTCGTAGTGGGCCAATCGAATGCCCGCCGCCAAACCGCTCATCCCCGCACCGATAATGATGGTGTCGTAGGGTTCGTTCACTGTGAGCTTGGAAGGGGATGACATGGACGGATTTGCGTTGGTTGAGTTGGAAAGGTATCAACGAATTCTTAAAGGCCCGACATCAATCGAAGGTTTTGGACAGCGGCACCGCTGGCCCCTTTCCCTAAATTATCCAGCTTGGCAATCAATACCGCCTGCTGGAGCAAATCGTCTCCAAAGACGCTGAGCTCCATGCGATTGGTCCCGTTGAGCGATTGGGCTTCGACTCGTCCACTTTCCGTGGGCGGCACCACGCTCACAAATTCGCAACCCGCGTAATGCTCCCGAAGGCACTCTTCGAGCTGACGAATTTTGGAAACGCCTCGCAACAAATCGAAATGGACCGCGACCTCCACAATCATACCGCTGTGAAAGGAGCCGACCGACGGCAAGAAAATCGGTCTCCGTGTCAGCCCTGTGTACTTCTGCAATTCTGGAACATGCTTGTGCTTCAGTTGCAGGCCATAGACATCGAGGGGTGGTGCTTTTTGAGCAGGATCGGTCGCCTCGTAGGCTTCGATCATTTGCCGTCCCCCTCCCGAGTAACCGCTAAAACCCTGCACGACGAGCGGGTAATCGCTCGGCATCCAGCCGGCTTGGATGAGAGGCCGAGTGAGACCGATGCCTCCGGTCGGGTAACATCCAGGATTGGATACACGATCGGAAATCCGGATTCGTTCAGGCTGCCCGCGATCCAATTCAGGGAATCCGTACGTCCATCCCTCCGCCACGCGGTGGGCTGTGCTAGCGTCGATGATGCGCGGTTTCTTCGCGTTGGCAAGGGAGTCGACGAGCGCAACCGTTTCCCTGGCTGCATCATCATGCAGACAGAGAATGACGAAGTCGACACCCCCAAGAAGCTGCTTCTTCGCTTGGGGATCTTTTCTCGCCGCTGGGTCGATGCTTACCAATTCGAATTGAGGAAGCTCAACCAATCGTTCGCGGATTTGCAGACCTGTCGTTCCTGCCTCGCCATCGATAAAGATCCGTGCCATAGTGGGTTCCCTAGTTGGACTGCGCGATTACTTGACCACGAAATTGACCATACGTCCCGGAACGACGATCGCTTTCACAATCTGCTTTCCTTCGAGCAGTTCATGAATGCGTTCATGACCCCGCGCGGCCGCTTCCAGCTGTTCACCGGTCGCATCGGCCGGAACAAGCACCTTCGCGCGTACCTTGCCATTGATCTGCAAAGGGACCTCCACTTCGCTCGATTTCGTCAATGCTTCATCGAACGCCGGCCAAGGCTGGTAGGCGAGCGAGGTCGTATGCCCGAGCGCTTCCCACAACTCTTCAGCGATGTGGGGGGCATAGGGTGCTAATAGCAAGACGAGAGTCTCCATCGCCTTCTTCGGTCGAACGGCTTCTTTTGTAAAAAAGTTGACGAACTCCATCATCCGGGCGATCGGCGTGTTGACTCCGAGCGATTCGATATCCTTGGTGACGTTCATGATCGTGCTATGGATGACGCGATTCTGCTCCGGTGTCGGCGCGATATCTTGGACCGAGTCGACCAACGCGTTGGTGTCGCTTTGCGTATCGATCATGAGTCGCCAAACGCGATCGAGGAAATTGCGAACGCCATTGACCCCCTTCGTGCTCCAAGGCTTGGTCGCCTCCAAAGGGCCCATAAACATTTCGTAGAGACGAAGCGAATCGGCACCATATTCGGAAACCACCGAATCTGGATTGATGACGTTTCCTCGCGACTTGGACATCTTGTGGGCGCGGCTATCCACGCGAATCGACTCATCAGCGAGGAGAACAAAGCAATCCCCGGATTTGGTTACGGCGGTCTCGTCGACCTTGACCGATTGAACCGGTTGCTTGGTCGCGCGCTCGACAAATCCCGATTCCCCTTTTTCGATCGATGCGGTGCTGACCCACGTGGAATCGCTCCTTTGATACCCGGTGAATTCCACTTCACCTAGAATCATCCCTTGGTTCACCAGCTTCTGAAACGGCTCCGGATGCGAAACATGTCCGCGATCGTAAAGGACCTTGTGCCAGAACCGCGCATAGAGCAGGTGTAGAACGGCGTGCTCGGCTCCACCGACGTAAAGATCGACGGGCATCCACGCTCGCTCCTTCTCTCGATCGACCAGGGCCTTGTCGTTGTTGGGGTCGATAAATCGCAAGTAATACCAGCAGGAACCGGCCCACTGCGGCATGGTGTTCGTTTCGCGGCGATAACGCTTTCCATCGATTGTGACGTATAGCCACTCGTCCGCAGCCTTCGCTAAAGGGGGCTCAGGGCGACCATGGGGTTTGAAATCCTCGAGGTGAGGCAAATCAACAGGGAGTTGATCGCGATCCACGCCCCGCATCCGACCCGTCGGATTTCCGTCCGAATCCAGCTCATGAAGGATCGGGAAGGGTTCGCCCCAGAATCGCTGCCGACTGAAAAGCCAATCTCGCAGTTTGTAGTTCACCGCACCCTTGGCAATGCCCGATTCTGAAAGAATCGAAATCATCTTTGCTTTCGCGTCGTCGGTTCCCAAACCGTCGAGCGGCCCACTGTTCATCGCTTTGCCCGGCCCCGTGTAGCACGCAGTCCCGTCGAGAATGCTCTGCAATGCCTCCCCGGCACATTCGGGGCGCACGACGCAAACCACGGGCAAATGGTAAGCAGTCGCGAACTCGAAATCGCGATCATCGTGCGCAGGAACAGCCATGATGGCTCCCGTTCCATATCCAATCAGCACATAGTCGGCGATCCAAACGGGAATGGGAGTTCCCGTGACGGGGTTGATCGCATACGCACCTGAGAAGACACCGGTCTTTTTCTTGTCCCCGTCGGTACGATCTCGATCGCTCTTGAATGCAGCTGCCTCGCAGTACTTGACTACCGCTTCTTTCTGAGCGGACGTAACAATCTTCTTAACAAGTGGGTGTTCCGGAGCGATGACCATGTAGGTCGCGCCATAGAGAGTATCTGGACGCGTCGTGTAAACGCGGATCGAGTCATCCGGCTGGACTTCGGGGAAAGGTCGTGTTGCGCGAGATGCCTTCCATGATGCGAAGGCCTCCGCGCTGCAAACCGGGAAATCCACTTCGGCACCCGTGCTGCGACCGATCCAGTCGGCTTGCAGTTTTTTGATGCTCGGAGACCAGTCCAAAGCATCGAGATCGTTCAATAGTCGATCGCCGTAGGCGGTGATTCGGAGCATCCACTGCCTCAATGGGATGCGTTGAACGGGATGGCTACCCCGCTCGCTCTTTCCATCGATCACTTCCTCGTTGGCCAATACCGTACCGAGACCGGGGCACCAGTTCACCAGCGCCTCATCCTGATAGGCCAATCGATGGCGGTCTCGATAGGCTGCGACGGCATGCTCACCGGCCGATTGCACGTCCGAAGGGATGGGCAGTTCGGCGATGGGACGTCCTTTTTGTTGCGCGGGGTCGTACCAAGTATCGAATAGCTCGAGGAAGATCCACTGGGTCCATTTGAAATAGGCGACGTCGGTGGTTGCCAAACTTCGATCCCAATCGTAAGAAAAGCCCAACATCTTCAACTGGCGTGTGAAGTTGGCGATGTTCTTTTCCGTACTTACGCGAGGCGGCGTATTGGTCCGGATCGCATACTCCTCGGCGGGAAGCCCAAAGGCATCGTACCCCATTGGGTGCAAAACGGTCTTGCCACGCATTCGGGAATAGCGAGCGACGATATCGGTCGCAGTGTACCCCTCAGGGTGACCTACGTGGAGGCCTTCACCGCTGGGGTAAGGGAACATGTCCAAGACATAGACCTTATCACCTGCAGGCAACTCGGGGCATCGAAAGGTTTTGTTCGATTCCCAATAGTTTTGCCACTTGGGTTCGATAACGGCGGGGTTGTAACGAGGCATTCTGTCTGTCGTCTGTGGAAATCAGTCGGATCGGAAAGGAATCACGCAGAGTGGATCGCACGTCCATCGACAGCGAGCGCCGCTTCGTGGACGACTTCTGCCAACGTCGGGTGGGCGTGGCAGCTGCGGGCGATGTCTTCGCTGCTAGCACCGTACTCCATCGCAATCGATGCTTCTGCGATCAGATCGCCAGCCCGCGCACCGATGATATGGACACCCAGGACGCGATCTGTTTTCGCATCCGCCAGAATCTTGACTCGGCCTTCGATATCCCCAAGGGTCCTAGCTCGGCCGTTCGCACCGTAGGGACCTACTCCCTTGCGATACTCGACCCCCGCTTGCTTGAGCTGCTCTTCCGTCTTTCCAACCGTCGCGATCTCAGGATGAGTGTAAACGATGGCGGGGATGCAATCGTAGTTGAAGTGAGCGTGAATACCGGCGATCCGTTCGACGCACACAACCGCTTCTTCCATGGCTTTGTGCGCGAGCATGGCTCCTCCAATCAAATCCCCGACGGCGTAGATGCTGGGGACAGCCGTGCGATAGGTAGACAAATCGACCGGGACAAACCCTCGTTTGTCGGTTTCTATTCCGACCGTTTCGAGGCCGATGTTGTGAGAGTTGGGGACCCGACCTGCAGCGAGCAGAACGCGGTCGCAGACGATGGGTTCCGCTCCCTTGCAGCGAACCACACACTTGCCATTTTCTACCTTCGCGCTCTCGACCCACGAGTTAAGCCGGAACTCGATTCCTTGGCGAGTGAAGATACGCTGGGCCATTTGGCTCAATTCGTTGTCCATTCCGGGCAAGATGCGGTCCATGGCTTCGAGCACGATGACCTTGCTACCCAAACGGTTCCAGACCGAGCCGAGCTCCAACCCGATGTAGCCCCCGCCAATAACGACGAAATTCTCGGGTACGGCAGGATAAGACAGGGCGGCGGTACTGTTCCCGATCAAGTTTCCATCCTCTTCGACTCCTCGCATGGAAGCGGGGCGGGAACCGGTCGCCAGGATAATATGCTTGGCTTTGATCATGACCGTTTCGCCGGTGAGGAGCCGAACGACGACCGTATTGGGGTCGTGCAGTTGCCCGAGACCGTTGTAACCGGTGACCTTGTTCTTTTTGAAAAGGAGGTCGATCCCGCCGGTTAACGTTTGAACAACTTGGTCTTTGCGTTTCATCATCGCAGCCAAATCCAATTGGACCTGGCCGACCACGACTCCATGATTCCCCAATCCTGCCTTCGTGTCGTGATAGATGTGACTGGATTCGAGAAGGGCTTTGCTCGGGATACATCCGATGCGGAGACAGGTTCCACCGAACTTGTTGTTCTCGTCGATGCAAGCGGCATTCATACCCAGTTGCGCTGCTCGAATGGCGGCGACGTAACCACCGGGGCCACCCCCGAGCACAACCACATCGTGTTCAATAGTCTTCATGGTGCTTTCGTTTTTTTAGAATTGGGCCAGCCGGAACCTTGGAACCGTCACAAAGCTTATCCGTTGAGCTCTAAATTCCAAGGTCCAACGGGCTGAATCCCCGAATGGGAAACGCTTGGTGGGAACTCGTGCATGGGGTGGAATGGGGGGAGGAGGGTTTCAACGGGTGCAAAACCGGTAAACTGAGCAACCTATGATTTCCAAACAAATCGATCGGTGGATCGAATGGACCAAATGGCCGGTTGCCACCCTCGCGACGCTCACGGTTCCCATCACATTGGTTTCCATGGGGCGCTGGCTGTACGCGTCCCTGGCATCGCCCGTTTATTTGGTCATGTTTCTCGCCGGTCTCGGGCTGATTCTGTTCGCTTCTCGTACCTCGTTCGCATCGTCGCGCGTCGTCCGCACTCTCTTTCGGCTTCTGCATGACGCCACGCAAGTTGTCGTGGCGACCCTTTTGTTTCACCCGGTGGTTGCGATTCGGCGCAAAACCAACACCCCGGACTTGTCCCGAGTTCGGTGGCTCGGAAAAGGAAACTGGGTTCTGTTGGCAGCCCCCTATGCCTTTCCACTCTCTACGCTATTGGTCTGGATACCCTCTGTGATCTTGTTTGCCTCGCTGCGCTCGGCCATGCTGGGTTTTGGACTAGGACTTCACTGGGTTTACTTGGTTCACCACTGGAGAACAGGAACCAGCGAATTGAGACGATTGGGGAATCTGTTTTGTTGGATGTTTCTCCCCGCAGTGAATCTCGTGGTCGCAGGGGTCATCTTTGCCTTTGCGATCGGAGGATTTTCCGGTGTGGGCAACTTTCTGGTTGATTGGTTCTCGCTCCCTTGGGATACTTGGAGTTCGATTCGCTCATGGCTCGAATCGCCCCTCCCCTCACCGAAAGCATCATGACGCATTCCCACCTTCGCCCTGCTTCCCGTTTCGCGGGCGCGGCAGGCTTGTTGTTCGCCTCCACCTTGGCTGGCTCGCAGATCCTTCTGTCGGGTTCCGGTAACGCGTTTGCGAAGCCCATTCTTGCTGCTGCAGCGAACAGCCAGCCAGCAACACCTGCTCAGGACGCGGTCGCCGCGACGAGTTTTTTGCAGGCCAACGACACCGTGGCTTGGATAGGCTCAGGGTTCACAGAGCGGATGCAGCAATCCAATTGGATCGATCTGGTCCTCACCGCTGCCGATCCGAGCTTGAAGTTCCGAAATATCGGCTGGAGCGGAGACACGGTTTTTGGTGACGCTCGCGGGGTTTTTGGGGGCCGGGAAGATGGCTTCAAACGCCTGCTGGGAGATCTGGATAAAGCCAAAGCAACGGCTGCGATCGTCTGCTACGGGGAGAACGAGTGCCGCGAAGGGGCAGCCGGGCTCGAGGCCTTCGAAAATGGATACCGAAAGCTGCTCCAGCAATTGGCGGATCGCAAATTGCGCGTTGCTCTAGTCCTCCCTCGACTGTTCGAGGAATCGGCAGTGCCGAACGCGAAGTATTGGAACGGACAACTGCACACCTACAACACGGCGACGCGACGCATCGCTGCCGAACTCAAACTCCCCGTCATCGACTTGGAGAAATTCCATGCGGACAAAAAACTAACCAGCGATGGAATCTACTGGACTCCCGATGGCTATCGACTGGCTGGAATCGAGATGGCTCAGCAGTTGGGATTGACGATCCCCGACTCGTGGCGACGTCAATTCGAGGAAACGCCAAACGCAGCGACCCTCGCTAACTATCGCGACTTGATCCGTCAAAAGAACGAGTGGTTTTTTCATTACCATCGTCCACAAAACGAGACCTATCTCTTCCTGTTCCGAAAGCATGAGCAAGGAAACAATGCTGCCGAACTGGAACAAATTACCCCGGAGATTGCATCGCTCGAAGATCGCATTCGCCAAGCGCTGTCACCGCGGTAAGCCCCCCGACCGGATAACTTCCTGGCTTCGTTAGTCCTCGGGCCAGTTCGTATCGGGCCAGTTCGTATCGGGCCAGTTCGTATCGGGCCAGTTCGTATCGGGCCAGTTCGTATCGGGCCAGTTCGTATCGGGACTCCTTGGATTGCGTCTCGCAGGCGCTCTTATCGGGCGTCGTCCTTCCAGTCGCTATCCTTCCCCATAAACAACAAATGTTGCTGGGGCAAGCGATCGTATTGGCGGACGGGTTTGAATCCGTTCGCCTTGAATTCCTTGATCGCCTGGGCCTTTGTCATCTTATGCTCGGGCTTGATCGGCACCGTCGGATCTTCGGCCCGAAACTCGACCAAGGCAATCACACCCTCCGGTTTCAGAGCTTTGCGGATAGCAGCCAGCATATGGACGGGGTGGGAAAACTCATGGTACACATCGACCATGAGTACAAGATCGATTGACTCGGGCTCTAACTTCGGGTCCCAAAGCTCACCGAGGATGGTGTCGATATTGCGCACCTTCCGATCTTCCATCTTTCGCGAGAGCGCTTGCAGCATCTCCGGTTGAATGTCGACGGCCAAGACGCGTCCCGAAGGAGCTACCTGGGTCGCCATTTGAAAGGTGTAGTACCCATCCCCCGAGCCCATATCGCACACCACCATCCCGTCGCGCAGTTGGAGCTGCTCGAGCATTTCGCTCGGTTTTTCTTCATCGACTCGTTCTGGGCGATTGAGCCACGGGATGCCATGGTAGCTCATCGGCAATGCGATCCGTCGCCCCATGTAGGTTGTCAAACCTTTCGGCGGTCTGCTGATCGCCGTTTTCTCACCGGTTGCAGGTTTCTCCGCCAAGCCTGTCTGAGCGAAGGCACGAAGATCGAACCCCAAAAGGACCAGAAGAGCCAATGCGAGGAACCGAACGATTGAAAACCGGAAAGTCATCAGACATCCTCGAGGGGTAAAGGTTCGAAATGAGGCTGTTTGGTGGAGTCGAGATAGGACTCCAAAATGATATGCGCCGCAATCTTGTCGAGCTGCTTCTTACGCTGCTTATGGGTCAGCTCCAAATCGCGGAGCATGCGGTTGGCCAACGCAGTGGTATACCGTTCGTCAATGAAGCGGACCGGCCGATCGGTTTCGTCGCGAAGCCACTTGGCAAACTCTCGGACCTCTTTCGACTTCACGCTTTCCCGTCCATCGCAGTGGATGGGAAGTCCCAGGACCCAGCCGCCAATCTGATTTTCTTTGGTGATTCGCAAAAAATACTGGCGATCTTGCTCAGGACCTTTGCGGGTGTAGGTCTCCAATGGATTGGTCCAGGTGCGGCTGGGATCGCACAAAGCCACGCCTATCCGCACGGTTCCGTAATCGACACCTGCCAATCTGCCTGAATCGGGCCAGCCATCCACCGTATTCGTGGTGTTCTCCAACTTACCTATCCTTAAGAGGGTTGCCTATCTTCTCTTGTGGCCGCCGAGGGGTTCGGGATATGGTCCCGCGCGTCGAGAAAGGTTACAAGCCGATTTCCCAATCCTTCCAAGGAGATCTCCATGCATCGAAATACAAAGTTGGCCGTTCGCTTCTTCGGGGCAGCTGGACTCGCCTTGTGTCTCGGGAACAAACCTGCCACAGCACAGGACTCACTCGATTTTAACGAGGCGGAAAGGATGATGTCCCTCCACACCGTTGAACTACGAGACCAATTGGTGTTTGGGCTTCGCACGACACAAACGGGGCAACAAGCTTTCATCGACCACGTTATCGCTCGGGTTGAGGCGGGAGATATCCCACGGTCCATGGTGAACGTCGTCTTTGTTTGGGCTCGCAAACGCAACCCCCGCATCCCCTACCCCTACTTCGAAATCGCTTTGCGATTGTTGGCCGAGAGACGCGGTGTCGTCTTTCCTGAAACGGATTCGATCGTCATCGCTCAGCCTTAATGCCCCATGATGGGGATCGCCGTTCGCTCGGATCCTTCCGTTTCCACGGAGGGCATTCAATGTTGCGATCAATAATCGAGCGCCGCCCCCCCGTCCGCTTCAATGGCCTGGCCCGTTAAGAAACTGCTATCTTCGGTCGCTAAAAATAGGCAGACCTTTCCGATCTCGTCCGGCGATGCCATGCGCCCCAATGGTTGCAACCTCGCAATCCGATCGAGTGCCGCTTTAGGATCCGGCAACGTCGCCGCCCAATCCCGCATCAAGGGTGTATCGACATTGCTGGGGAGTATCGCATTGACGCGAACGCCATCCTCGGCGGTTTCCAACGCCAATGATTTGGTGAAGGAGACTTGAGCCCCTTTGCTGGCCGCGTAAGCCGTCGAATTCCTCTGCCCCAAAACTGCGGTCATGGAGGAGATGTTGACGATCGTACCTCGCGTGGCACGCAGATGCCGAAGGGCATGGTACGAGCAAGCATACGTGCTGGCAAAGTTGATTTGCATTACCCGCATCGCTTCCTCCGGAGGCATCGCCTCGATCGGAGTGTCGGGCGGATGAACACCCGCATTATTTACCAAACAATGCAATGCACCGAAGCGTGAGACAACTTGCTCCATGGCATCGAGAACTTGTTGCGGCACCGCGACATCAACCTGCAAGATTTGAAGGCGATCGGAATAGGTGGGAGACAAGTCCTCGACGAGTTTCGCCAATGCGTTGGCATCGCGATCCCAAGCCGCAGCGAATGCCCCCTCCCGGAGGAACACCTCGATGCACCCGCGTCCGATCCCCTTCGCTCCACCTGTGACAATGACGACTCGATCCTTAAAACGCATGCTTGTTCTATTTTCTCGCAACTTGAAGCTTCAAACGCTTTCCGTTTCGCCATACTTCGATCGAGATTGGGCTATCCTTCTCTCGAGCGGTTAGCAAATGACGGATGACGTCGGTTTCGCGTGTAAAATCCGTTCGTCCTTCGATGGCGACAATCCAGTCGTCCTTCTTTACTCCAGCGACTTGCGCGCGATTATGCGGAGCATATTGACCGACATGCCCGACTCGAAACAACGCACCTTCCGGTGCATCTTTACGTTCCGAATCGGTCAAGTCTTTGAGGACCATTCCGCCGAGGGCGATGCGACGCAACTCCCACGTCGAAACGCGCCACGCAATATCATCGTTCGACTTCCAGTCGTCCGCGAGCTGCAATTGCAGAGTCGCTCGAGTTCCACCCCGCTCCACGACAACCGGGATCACCTCCGGTCGATTGGAGCGTTTATGAAGCACCCATTGCAAATCGGCAATGCTCAGGGGAGCTTCGCCTCCGAATTCCACGATACGGTCTCCTGCCTTCAATCCCGAGCGATCCGCGAACGAGTCTGCGGTCACCGACTTGATGGTCGAGCACGCATCGACATCCATGATCAGCCCGATCGACTTCGGATGCGGATAGGGGAACAATAGCTTTTCAGGAAGTCCCTCCGGGAGATTCAGCGTCAACGCAAACGCCTTTTGTGCGTCTCCGATCTGATGGCAATGGATGCAATTCTTGACGGGCTGATCATCGAGATTCAGTTTCGCTGGATACTTCGTCAGAGTGGGAAACTGCTGAGGCTCTTCGATAGTCTCCACTTGGTTGCCCGCATTGGGAATAAGCGTGGAGAGCGGCAGTTCCGACGACTGCTTTCCGGCTAGCAACGGGCGGACGGAATCGTAATTCTCATACCAGCTGAGGACTTGCTTCATGGCCTCTGCAAGCCCTTCGATGGACACATCGTCTTTCCATTCGGAGTGGTGGGATCGAGTTCCGTATCGGCCCATCAAGGTTCCATCGGGATGGAAAAACAGGACGGTAAAGGACTGATCAAAATCGAATTGGATGCGTTTTAAATCCACGCCATTATTGGAAATTTGTCTGACACGCACAAAGCGCTTGAGCCCCTCGAGGATCTCACTATTTTGTTCCATCAAATCATCATCCAGTTTGACGCATTCCACGCAGGGAATGCATCGAAACACCACCATGAGCGGTTTGCTGGTTCGCTGGGACTCAGCGAACCCTGCCGCCATGTCGTTGTAATGCCAAAGTCCTGATTTCGACACTCGAAGCCGATCGTTGCGGACCTTCTCTTCCCGCGTTTGCGACAACGCAGTGGAGGGAACCAGAAACGAGGCTAGGACAAAACTGACAAACGCCATACGCATGGAAGGAACTCCGGGTCAAGGTGGGATATGGGAGGGAAGATGGAGGGCACAGGCGGTTACGAACCGAGATGTTCCTTGAAGAAGGCGACGGTTCGTTCCCAAGCGAGTTTCGCGGCGGCCTCATCGTAACGCGGAGTGGAGTCGTTGTGGAACCCATGGTTCACACCAGGGTAAACGAAGGCCTGGTGCTTTACTTTATTCTCCTGGAGCGCTTTCTCAAAAGCAGGCCACCCGGCGTTGATACGTTGATCTAGCTCCGCATAGTGAATCAACAGCGCCGCTTTGATCTTGGGTACATCCTCCAGGCTGGGCTGGCTTCCGTAAAAAGGTACCCCTGCCTGAATCACATCTGGAATGCGGACAGCCAGTTGATTGACGACGCCGCCACCGTAGCAAAATCCGACCGCACCAACTTTACCTGTAGAAAGCGGATGGGATTGGAGGGTCTGCGCGGCGGCGATGAAATCCTCCAGCATCTCCGCCGGCTTGCGTGAAGCCTGCATCTTACGTCCTTCGTCATCGGTTCCCGGGTAACCGCCTAAAGGGCTCAGCGCGTCGGGAGCGAGAGCCAGGAAACCATCCGTTGCCAACCGGCGCGCGACGTCGGCGATATAAGGATTGAGGCCACGATTCTCGTGAATGACGAGAACCGCAGGGAACTTGGTCCCCTCCTTTTTGGGGCGTGCCAATAGCCCTTTGATCTTTCCTCCCCCTTTCGGGGAATCGTACTCGAACGTCTCCGTCTTGATTCTCGCATCATCCGGAGCGACTTGCTGCGCCCAAGCATAATTCGGCGTAAGGCCTTCGATGATCGCTTCTGCAGTTACCCCGGCGGTCGCAATCGCTGCGATGCGCTGCGAGAAGTCGCGGCGAGTTAATCGTCCGTGCGCATAATCATCATAAAGATCCAACGCACGCTGATCGAAATCGGAAGCGTTCTTGCGGTTCATGAGAATCCTCGTCGGGGAAAATGGGGAAGTAAAGACATTCTTGGGCGGGACATTCGCCTTCGCTCGGACACGTGAGAGTCGTGCGTCTCGGTGCGAGTGAATGCTGCTTAAACCGCCGACCGATTTTTAAGGTTTCGACCGTTTTCGAAGGACCTCCAGAACGGCCTGGCTGTCATCGGTAGCCACAACCGCTTCGTTCTTATAAATCACCTTGCCCTCGCGATCGATGACAAACGTCCACCGCTTGCTCGTCACCTCTCGAACAATGGAATAGGACTTGTCTCCAACCTTCGTATTCACCTTTTTTTCTTCCTTGGTGAACGGGACACCGAAGGCCTTGGCGATGGCTCCGTCGGTGTCGGCGAGCAACGTGAAATTGAGACTATGGGCCTCTTTGAATGCTTGATGGTTCGAAACCGAGTCACCGCTAACACCAACGACTTCGATCCCTTCGGATTGGAAATCCTTCATGCGATCGCGGTAGCTGCAAGCTTGCTTCGTACACCCGCCCGTTAGATCGCCGGGATAGAAATAGACGACCAAGTCTTTTTTGCCAAGCAACCGGCTGCTATCCCAAGGCTTGCCCGCGTCGTCCATCGCCTGAATTCGAGGCGCTCGCGCTCCGACTTGAACCCCCTGGGGTGCTGGAAAGTCCCCCCAAATTGCGGGGGACTGAAAGGAGGCAGGTTTGGGTTTCGTCTTCGGTGCAACGGCTTGATCGCGGTAAGCCTTCCATCGTCCGTAGAGCTCCGAGGCCTTTTTCCCCTCAGCGCTGGCTAGGTTTTCTTTCTCCGATGGATCGGTGTTCAAGCGAAAGAGTTCCAGTCGATCCGGGTCGTCCTTCTTCGAGTTCGGATTCGAATCGGACGAAGGAGATTCTTCGCCGTCAAAGCCCGCGTTTGCTTTACCGCCATTGACCACTAACTTCCAGTCTCCGACACGAATTGCTCCGGAGGTGGGTGCCGCATTGATCAAGATTTCGCGGTTTCCCAGGCTTTCGTTTTTCGAAATCGCTCCCCATATGTCTCGTCCATCAAGGGGGAGGCGTTGGGTAACGCTGGCTTTCGCCAACCGCAGCAAAGTGGGATAGAGATCCACCGCGTGCATCGGTTCATTGCAGACCGCGCCAGCCGGGAGTGTTCCTGGCCAAGTTGCGAAGGCGGCGACTCGCACACCTCCGTCGTAAACCGTCCCCTTGCCGGCTCGCAACGGTCCATTGCTGGTGACTTTGCCAGGAGAGGGACCACCGTTGTCACTGCTGAACAGGATGAGGGTGTTCTCTTTCGCTCCGGTACGTTCCACCGCTTCGGCGATCTTGCCGATGGCTTGATCCATCGCATGGAGCATCCCCGCATATTGCCTTCTGTTCCCCTGGAGATGATCAAACGGTTCCAAGTACTTCGCGGGGACTTGCAAGGGTGTATGAACCGCGTTGAACGGCACATAAAGAAAATAGGGCTTTTTGCCCGCGTACGCCTCGACGATCCGAACTGACTCCTTGGCGATCAATTCGGTACTATACCCTTCCTCGCGATCGACCGCGTCGTCTCGATGCCAATCGAATCCACCGTCGCGTTCGTGGGTGTTGTAGTCGATGGCGCCATTGTAGTGGCCATACTGGTGATGGAATCCGCGGCGGGTAGGCAAGTACTCGGGTTGAAAGTGCCCGAGATGCCATTTGCCAACGATCGCCGTTTGGTAACCAGCGGACTGAAGTCCCTGCGCGATGGTTTGCTCTTCGAGGGGTAGTCCGTGTTGTGCCCACGGTCTCACCACGCCGACTTGCAAGCCATGCCTCATGGGATACCGACCCGTCATCAGTGCAGCACGGGTGGGTGAACAGACGGGTTGAACGTAAAAATTCTCGAGAATTACACCGCTTTTCGCTAAACGATCGAGGTTGGGTGTAGGAATCTCGCTTTGATGCCATCCCACATCGCCCCAGCCCAAATCATCCGCGACAATCAAAACAATATTAGGGACCGTAGGCGAATCGCCATCCGCGTTCGATGCGGCCGATGCGGTTTGAAGACAGTATGGGCTGGTAAGCAGCAGCGCGAGCAAGCCGAACGAAACAGTCAGTCGGGCCACAAGACGCAGAACTGGCGGGAGCGACATTGGAAGGATCCTTGGTGAGGAATGAATCAAGGATCCTCAATATACGACATTCTCGCTGGGAAGTGTCCTATTCGTCTTCGGATTGCGTATCGCTCGAACGGTTTTTAATCAAAGTGACTTGGTTCCCAGGATCGTTGTACTCGGAGTGGGACATGAGCTCTCGCATTAACAGAACACCTCGTCCGCGGGGCTTATCGAGCCTTTCTTCGGAAGTGGGATCCGCTAAGTTGCGGTGGTCGAATCCTTCTCCTTCATCCGTGATTCGCATCCGTGCCTGGCCGACCGAGACTTCGAATTCCACCCGTACCTTCTTATCGACGATGCGTTGATTGCCGTGTTCGATTGCGTTGACGATGGCCTCCTCTAGTGCCATTTGGACATGGAACATGTCCCCACCTGGCCAGCCAGCCTTCTCCATGGCTTGCATCAGTTCTTCGATGATTTCGTGGGCGATCCCGAGATCGCTGGGAATCCATTTGTCCAGAAACCAAGTTTCGTCAATCGATGGCATAATGCCTCCGTCCTATCGAAAGGTCGTGACGCCTGCTCGTACCTTAGAGCTTGAAGGCCGCCATTGCATCGTCTTGCGTTGCCCGCAAATCGAACAATCGGTCCAACTTCGTAATCTTGAAAACCTCTTTGATCTCCGCGCGGAGGTTGGAGAGTTTCAAACGTCCCGCGATCCCCTTCACTTTGGTGTTGAGCGATATGAGCTTGTTCAAAGCAGCGCTGGACAAGAAATCGACCCCATCAAAGTTGAGCAAAATGTTCGGTCGCTTTTCAACGGTCACCAAGGCATTGAGCTCTTCACCCAATTGCTCGATGCTCCCGGAGTCCACGATTTTCTTGTCAACGAAACGAACGATACTGACGCCGTCTTCTTCGGTCACGGATATGCGGCGGTAGGTTGCCATGGTCTGTCCTGCTAAATCATTTCGGAAATGGAATTTCGAATGCTTAGATTAAACCAACGCGACGGGGGCATCAATCAATCTCCAGCCCGAGCCGATTCTTTTTCATGGTGAATTCCGGCAGAATCCCTCTATGATGCTTAATCCTCTCCACATCCACCACTGGCCCCTCCTGTCCCAAGAAAGTATCCCCATGCTCGCGATGCGAAACGTAGCGCCACCATTTTTCTGTTGCCCTCCCCTTTTCGATCGATTCCTGGCTCGGGTGAAAACCTCGGCTGCAGTCAGCATCGCATGGGTCGGCCTTGTCTCACTCTTTCCTGGCTCACTCATTTCCGGTTCTCTTGCTGCGGCCGATCCCGATCTTGGGTTTCAAACGCGGCACGGTGATGAAATCGTTGTCTGTGGACAACTTTACCGCATTGGAACACCTGTCAAACTCTGGATGGACCAAGGGGGTTATGACGCCTACCGAACCACGCGCCGCTTTTCCCCCTTCGATCAGCGAAGCTGGGAGAAAACGGTTGCTGACATGAAAGAGGGGAAGGTCGATTTTGTAACCAAGCCCCAGGAGTTGCATCCGGATCGATATGGTCTTCGGTTCGAGCGAGCATCGGCGACAGAGTATACCCCCGAGCAACTCGCGGAGATCCGGGGTGGCGGTTGGGATCTGAGCACTTTGCAAGAAAAAGTCGACCAATTCGTGTTGCACTTCGACGTATGCGGGACGAGTGCCCAGTGCTTCTACATTCTGCACGACAAACGGGGCCTGAGCGTTCACTTCATGCTCGATGTCGATGGCACGATCTACCAAACCCTTGACCTCAAAGAGAGAGCGTGGCATTCGACAAAAGCAAACGATCGGAGTATCGGTATCGAAATCGCCAACATCGGTGCTTACAGGCCCGACTCCCGCGACAACCCCTTTGCCAAGTGGTATCGAACCGACGAATCGGGCCAAGTACGACTCACCTTCCCCGAGAGTATCAAGGGTCGCGAGGCGCTCCTAGACAAAACACTTCGGCCTCGAAAACCAGAGCCAGTCAAGGGCTCGATCCATGGTCGAGACTATGTGCAATACGATTACACACCGGAGCAGTACGCGGCCTTGATCAAACTTTCGGCCGCGTTGAGTGACATCTTTCCGAAACTCAAACCCGATGCTCCACGCACCCCAGAGGGTAACATCATCGACCGAACGCTCAGCGACGAACAGTGGGCCTCGTTCTCCGGCATCCTGGGTCACTACCACGTCCAGTCCAACAAGACCGATCCTGGCCCGGCATTGGACTGGGAGTATTTGCTCGAAGGTGTTCGCACTCAGAAAGCTCAAATTGAAGCTGCTAGAGTGAATCCGGGCAGCAAGTAGTTCTAAGGTTGGAAATCAAGTGCACGCAACGGCGCTAAGTCGCAAAGCTCTAACTGGAATTCCTTGCGTCTTTGCGCCTTGGCGAGAGTTTCAAACTCAAATAAAACCGGGGCAAAACTTGAGCACCCGGCCCTGATTTGCGTTGAGCCTACCTCTCGCCAACGGTCAATACCGTCGACGTTCGCTATTTGCTGGTCATGCCACCAAAAAATGGGAACAGCTTGCGAATCTCCTCATCGCTAGGCTGGTGACCGTATTCGCAAATCTCGAATACTTCCGCATGACGAATCGATTTGGCTTTGTCAGGCCCGTACCATTTTTCGAGGGTCATGCGGAAGTCGTCTGCTTCCGAGGTCTGGCGGCGTTCCCAGCGTTCGCGAAGCCAAGCTCGCCGGGCTTCTGGTTGGTTCGCCGGCGGGGCCTTGGCCATCTGCTCGGCCGAGCCCAGAGCGCCCCCTTCAAATGTTTGCGATTCTAGCGCTAGCAAAGCATCCACTTTCTTTTCGAAGACTTCGTCGACGGCAACCGCGATGTCCCCTCGGAAAGGATAAGGCTTCTTGAATCGGTCGCTGCTGTAAAGAAAGACCGGATTCTTCTGCAACGGTTTGACGTCGGGACAAAAGAAGGGAACTGCCACCATATACGCGGCGTCTTGAACGAGAACTCCAACATAGCGGTGATCCGGATGGTAATCCCAAGGCCTATGGGAGATCACGACATCCGCATTCCACTCTCGAATCAATTTGGTGATCAGCTTTCGATTCTCCAGGGTGGGAAGAAGCTCTCCGTCATGGATGTCGAGAACCTCGTAGGTCACTCCGAGCCTCCGCGCTACTTCCGTCGACTCCGCGGTTCGGCGCTGCGCTAGAGCCCCTCCCGACATTTCCCAGTGGCCGATGTCTCCATTGGTAACCGACACGAGCTTCACCGCGTGCCCCTGCTGAGCCCACAGCGCCGCGGTACCTCCACTCTTGTATTCGGCATCATCCGGATGCGCTCCAAAACAGATGATGCGCAGCTTTTCGGTCGTGCTCTCTTGCGCAATCGCGTCCGAGCAGGAACAGAGAATCGAAATCAAAAGTGGCATCCAGACGCCGACCGAAATCGGGAATATTCGCATGATGAAGAATCCTGGGGAGGCTAGGTGGGAGATCCGGGGCTGCCCTGGCAGGCAAGGTCAACCCGAAGGAACGTTTCTAAAGTGTAACCGATCGGCGCAAGATTCTTTCGCATCGAGATTCTTTCGCACAAGAGGAGTTTCGAATCGCTAAACTGAGAACACGCCATCCCCGCAGTTCTTCGTTGCGACCTGTATGCGGGTGCAACGCACCTATCCTTCCTCTCGCCGATCGTCATCACCATGAAAACCAGCCGCTATTCTTTTCCCTGTACCACATCGCTCCGAGGTCACTTCACCCGCCTGCTTGCGTGGGGATGTTTGACTGTTCCACTTTCTTCCGATGCGTTTTCGCAGCGACGGGATGTGAACTACGACGAAGCCAAAATCGATATTGGCGTCTTGCCTGACCCTATGGTTTTGCCAAACGGTGCAAAGGCGACACGCGAAAATTGGAAGTCCCATCGCGAAGCGTTAGTCAAACTTCTTGCCGATCAACAGTTCGGATTCGCACCGAGCGGTGCCGTGGAATTGAAGTCGGAGGTCGTTGAAGAAGCGACGATGCACGATGGCAGGACGCTGCGTCGGCAAGTCGTTGTCACTTTCAAAACGCCGTCAGAGGAACATTCCGTCGATCTTGCGATCTTCCTTCCCAAGGGAACAAAAGTAAAAGGGACCTTCCTCGGGCTGAACTTCCAAGGCAATCATTCCATCGACGACGATCCTGCGCTTCGCATTCCAAAATCTTGGATCGCGAATAACAAAGACACAGGGGTAACAAACAATCAAGCGAACGAGCAAGGACGAGGCAAGCAATCGCGTCGGTGGCCGATTGAAGAGATTACGGCGCGCGGGTACGCCGTCGCAACGGCTTATTATGGTGATATCGATCCCGATTTTGATGATGGTTTTAACAACGGAGTGCACCGACTCTTTCCGGATCAGAAACCCGATGCGAATCACCCCAATCGATGGGGTACGATCGCGGCGTGGAGTTGGGGAATCTCTCGACTGCTCGATGTGGTTTCGCAACAGCCTGAACTCAACGAGACGAACTATGCCGTCGTCGGGCACTCGCGCCTGGGCAAGGCGGCATTGTGGGCAGGTGCGAACGACGAGAGATTTACGCTCGTCATCTCCAACAACTCCGGTTGCGGAGGAGCGGCACTAGAACGTCGTAACTTCGGTGAAACCGTGGCGATCATCAACAATTCTTTCCCGCATTGGTTCTGCGGGAACTTTAAGAAATACTCGAAGAACGAAAAAGGGATGCCTCACGACGCGCACTTTATCATTGCCAGCATCGCACCTCGCGCGGTTTACATCGCTAGCGCGACCGAAGACCAATGGGCAGACCCCAAGGGAGAACATCTGAGCGGGTTCTATGCTACACCCGTTTATAAAATGCTCGGACTCTCAGGTTTGGATAGCGAAACGCCTCCTGCTCCTGACACGAGTGTCGGTGGCAACATTGGATACCATGCTCGAACAGGTGCTCATGACATCCTATCTTTCGATTGGCAACGTTACATGGACTTTGCCGATCGCCAATGGAAGAAGTAAAGTTGGTGGCCTTGTTCAAAACTGAGAATTTCGTCGAAGAAATCCTCGTTCGCTTCGGATGATGACCGTTCGTGTCAATGGATGCAACGATAAAGATAAAGTCTCAAAGCTGACGATCGTTCGATCGATATCCAAGGTGTGAGCGAGCCTTGACCGTTTGGTCAGGACACGCTCTTCGAGTACCACCGCACCTTGAGCGTATCGAAGCCGTCGCGGCAACTTGAGTGATTTGCATCCAGGCCCTCCAAAAGATTTCGAAGCGAGTACGATGGCGAAGTTTTATGTTCAAAGCGGTTCCCTTCGGGGGATTGTCGATTGTTACGATGCAGAGTGCGCGGCGGTTTGGGCAGTTCATCGCATCATGTTGCGTGTACCGGAGTCGGTCGGCCTCGAACTTCTCGCATCCGACATCGACGAGGCGACGGAAGCAAAGTTCGGAGAAGCTATGTTTGAACTCGATGAAACCATCCGCGTGAGCGAGCAAGGCTTCGATCGCGAGGACGCTAGCAAACTGGATCTGCACCACGCTTTTGTTCAATGGCACCAGTTGAAGAAGGCAATCGACGCGATTTCGAAGAATTGGGATCGCAAACTGGGGGAATAGATCGTCGTTGTCAGCACCGAAAAGAAGCCTCCTCCGACCGACACCGTTTTAAAATGAAAACGGCGTCCGAACCCGACAAACCGACTCACGGCTCTATTTCTCCGGCTAGTGTGGCCAGTTAGAATGGAAGGTGCCTCGTTTAGGAAGGGTTTATCTTGTCGGCTGATTCGTCGCACAATCCATTCGGTTCCCAGGAGCCCTTTCGTCCTCACTTCAGTTTGGGGATGATTTTTCTTTTGCTGGTCGTCAACGCTGGAATTTGCATTTTGCTCCTCTTGGCGACGCGGGTACCCATGATCTCCGATGTCGTCAATGATTTTTGGGGGCTCCCCAAGTCGAGCCGAGGGGAAACCGACCGAACCACCCATCTCGTGTTTCTCATGGCCTGCTACGCGGCCCCCCTAGCGATGACAGCTGCCGTGTCTCTCGCCTATTCGCTCGCGGCAAAATGGATGCGGTCCCAGAGCGAGATGGATTCCGATGAGGACATTACCGACTCTCCCTTCGCTTGAGGCGTTGCATGCCAATCCCTTCCCACCGCCATCTTCAGTTCGAACCCTAGTGAATTGCCATGTCTGAAATTCTCCAAGCGATCGAGTTTCATTTGGGGCGGAAGATGAACGGGCACGACTGGAATTATTACAGTGTGCTTGGATTGGAGCCGACTGCGACGCTGGAAGAAATCAAGGCCGGGCTGAAGACATCTGCTGCCGCGTGGAATGCGTCCGATCGGAAAACCCATCCAGGTCGCGCCCAAAAAGTAGCCCAAATCCTTCGCGAAGCGCAAGCAACCTTGCTGGACGCCGAGAAGAAAGACGCCTACGACCAACAGCTGAGAACGCCATCCGAGCTAGAGTTTTTTTCCTTCGATCCGATGGCTTCGTTCGATCCGTCGCAGCTCCCAGCGCAGAATTTCCAGGTACCTTGGCATGAATCCGAAGCGCGGTTCGTGGGCTTGGTGGCCGTCATGGCGCCTGCACAGCGGGTGCCGGAACCTTTGCGAACGAATTGGACAGGCAATAACCCCGGGACCCCTTCGTTGTCCGCGGGAGCGATTCCGATGGTCGCTACCGGCCCCCACCAAGGAGCCGGTCCCTCTTCGTCCAATGCTGCCGCTCGCATCCAAGCACTCAAGCGAAAACGCCAGCGAAACCAGATCATCACCGTCTCGGCTATTTTGATCGCCGCCATCGGGTTTCTCTCCTACGCAGCGTTTCAGTTCGCAGCGAGCCAGAAACGATTGGCCAAGCAAGAAACGCCGCAGAACGTGGCTCCCACCGAATTGCAACGAGAGTTCGAAGAGGGGATGCGAGAGCAGGCCGCGAAGCAGGCGGATCAAACGCCACCTCCATCGGACTTACCGACCTTGCCAGTCGGCGATCCATCCAATTCGCCTCCGGATAACGCAGCGACCAACGATCCGGCCATGTCACCTTCTCCCTTCGATATCAAACCAATAGAATTGCCGGCAGACCTTGCCAAGCCCCCGGGCACGTTTGCATTACCCGATCCCGAAATGCCTAAGTCAGATGTTCCGGCCACACCGCAACCTGCTGAAACATCAAGCAACGCCGCGAACAAGGAGAAGTGGGTCGCGGCCATGAAAGGGGGGCGAGAAGCTCTCTCGAAAACCGATTTCGCGGCGTTTGCCAAAGCGATGGAATCGGCGGTCCAAATGCCGATGACGCCCGAGATGGAGGCCCAACAGAAACGCCTCGACCAGGTAGGTCAGCTTTATCAAATGGCGGTCGATGCCATGCGAGAAGCCCGATCCAAGACGCGAGGAACGGAGGAAATCACGGTCGGAAAGAATCTGGTCAATATTGTCGAAGTGACCGACGAAGCCATCGTTGTGCGCGTAGCCGGTAAGAACGAACGATACAGCTGGAATCAACTCCCGCTCGGTCTTGCCTTAGCCATGTCCGACTTAACCCTAAGCGATCGCGAACCAACTGATCTGGCTGCCAGAGCGGTTTATCTCTCCCTCGCCCCCAACAAAACTGGGCTCTATGATAAAAAGATCAAAGAGTTCTTCGACAAGTCGCTGGGGAAAGGAGAAATCCGATCGGATTTACCCCAAGTATTTACGGACTCCTACGAATAGGACCAAGCGGCCTCGCTACGGTTGACTTCTCGGTTCGAGATGGCAAAAGGGTTGGAGTTAGCAAAAGGTTTCAGCCACGATGGATTTAGATCAGACCCCTGCTCCGGCCAGCACGATACCTTCGGCGGCACCACCCGTGGGCTTCGGCACCCGTTGGCTAAAGCGGCTGATACTCATAGCGGTATTGGCGGGTCTAGCCATCGGCAGCTTGGTTTCGATCTCCTCCAAGCCTCAATTGTTGCCCCAGGCGGATCGAGTCCGAGGTACTCTGGATCCCTCGATCCGCGAGTTGGTCGATCAAGTCGACTTGGAAATGGAGCGGGTCATCGCGAGCGGAAAAATGGCTGCAGCGGAACCCGCGGACTCGCTCATACTGTGCCGTCGCCTCAGTTTGGCCTTGGTGGGTAACGGACTATCGCTCGAAGAAGTGCGAGCGTTGCAGCAGATCCCCGAAGAAAACCGAGCCACTTGGTGGCTGGATTACTTGCTGCGGGATCGTCGTTCCGCGGATTACCTAGCGGAACGTTGGACACGCGCGACGGTCGGAACGAATGTCGGACCGTTCCTTGTTTTTCGTCGCCGCATGTATGTCGAGTGGTTGGCGGATCAATTCAGCAAGAATATTCCATACGATCGCATCGTTCGCGAATTGATTACCGCAAAGGGAGCTTGGACTGACTCTCCGCAGGTCAATTTCCTCACAGCGACGATGGACGAAGGGGACGACAAACAACCCGACCTGATTCGACTGGCGGGACGAACATCACGTGCCTTCCTCGCACAGCGAATCGATTGCTTGCAGTGCCACGACGATTACGTCGGCAATGTCCCATTTCCCAACGATGCGACGCATGCACAACTCGCACCGACGAGGAGTGAGGAAGCG
This sequence comes from Pirellula sp. SH-Sr6A, assembly GCF_001610875.1. NCBI lineage: Bacteria > Pseudomonadati > Planctomycetota > Planctomycetia > Pirellulales > Pirellulaceae > Pirellula > Pirellula sp. SH-Sr6A. The sequence continues at coordinate 2,322,230 of NZ_CP011272.1, forward strand.
GTCGTTCGCGAAGGCTCCGAGATGCGGGAAGGGGCACAGGCAGACTTTCATCAACTCGCCGCGTTTTTTGCCGGTACTCGGATGGAGAATCCGTTCATCGGACTGCGAAATACGAATCGGCCTTACCGATACCAATACCTTCACGCAGTCGAAGAGACCGAAGTCCCCCCTTCCGTTCCGTATCTTCAGCATCTGCTACCCGAAAACGGATCCCCTCGAGACCGTTTGGCTAAGTGGGTAACGCATCCCGAGAACAAAGCATTTGCGAGAGCGGCTGTGAACCGAGTCTGGGCTATTCTCTTCGGGAAGCCATGGACTGCCACGATCGACAATATTCCCCTTAGCGGCCCATTCCCTGCCGGGATGGAAACACTTTCCGACGATTTCATTCGCTCTGGATATGATCTTCATCGCCTGATCCGAGCGATCGCTTCGACCAAGGCCTTTCAAAGGGACTCGCGCCTCCCAGGGAGCGAACCCGATCTTGAGCATGAAGCAGTCTGGGCGGTGTTCCCACTCACGCAGTTGAGACCGGAACAAGTCGCTGCATCGATCCATCAAGCGTCGCGCATCAAAACAATCGATGAAAGCAGTTCTATCATTTCCCGATTGGAACTCTTTGGTGGCGTGAACGACTTCACCAAAGAGTATGGCGATCGGGGGGACGATGAATTTCAAGCCAATGCGATCACCATCCCGCAACGCTTGTTAGTGATGAATGGAAAGTTCACTCGGGAACGCATCGAAGACAATCCCGTCATGAATGCGTCCACCCGAATCGCCAATCAAGCCAGAGACGACCGCTCGGCAATAGAAGCTGTCTTTCTGTCCGTGCTCAACCGATCCCCTTCCGAGCGAGAACTTTCCGCCTTCCTACAGCGACTTGAAGGTACGAAACGAAATGCGCACCGCCGAGTGGTGGAAGACATGTATTGGACACTCATGAACAGCACGGAATTTCTCTGGAACCACTGACTTCCATCCATTCCCTCCATCGACGGACCGTCAGCGCTAGACCAACGGCCCCTAACCTTGACCCGACACACTCCTCTTTACCTGCGAACCCACCCATGAATCCGAACAGCCCCTCGCAGATCGAATGCTTATCGTTCCATGCGATGCGGCGTCGGTCGTTTCTGCGATCCGCCACCGCCGCTGCAGGGCTAGGATACGCAAGCGGTTGGACGACGGTCGCAGAGGCCTTGGCGAATCCGGCGACATTGCAAGGGGCTCGAGCCAACACCAAGCCAAAGAGCTTGATCTTTCTTTGGATGCAAGGTGGGCCCAGTCAGCTGGAAACCTTTGACCCCCATCCCGACACGAAGATTGGCGGAGAAACCCAATCGATAGCCACCAGTCTGCCAGGGCTTGAGATATCCAATCTCCTACCACAAACCGCCGAGATCATGCATCAAGCCACCGTGATCCGATCGATGGTCTCCAAAGAGGGGGACCACGAACGGGCCACCTACACCATGAAGACGGGATGGCGACCTGATCCGACTTTGATCCATCCTTCGATCGGTGCGGTGCTATGCCATCAGTCCGAGAACAACGTTGAAATCCCACGTCACATTTCGATCTTGAGCGGGCAGTGGCCCGGACGGGGTGGCTATATGGGACCAGGTTACGATGCGTTTCAAGTTGGCGATCCCAAGTATCGTATCTCCAATTTGGAAAGCCGTGTCGATGCTGAGAGGACGGAGCGGCGATTGACCGATCTTTCCGAGTTGATGGAGTCGGAGTTTCGACGAGGACGTCTCAAGGACTTAGACCGTGTGCGCACGCAGCATGAAACGTCGACGACTCGCGCAACCCGTATGATGGAAAGCGAGCAAATCAACGCGTTCAAGGTGACGGACGAGCCTGCAGACGTATTAAAGAAATTTGGTGACACAACTTTCGGACGCGCATGCTTGGCCGCCGTTCGATTGGTGCAACAAGGTGTTCGGTGCATCGAAGTGGAATTGAGCGGATGGGACACCCATGCTCGCAACCATGAGTTTCACCGAAGTCGCTGCGAGGTTTTAGATGCCGCGATGGCCGCCTTGATCACGGAGTTAGAGACACGCGATCTTTTGAACGACACCTTGGTCGTTTGGGGGGGCGAATTCGGCCGAACTCCTAAGATCAATGTTGCAGAAGGTCGAGACCACTGGCCGAATGGATTTAGCACTGTTCTCTTTGGCGGTCCCTGTCGACGAGGTTACGTCCATGGAGCAACATCGCCAGAGCTACCGAGCGACGGCAAAAGCGGGATCGAAGGAGTTGCCGATCCCGTTTCTGTAGAGGATTTGCATGCGACCATCCTCTCGTCGTTTGGAATTGATTTCGCGCAAGAACTGCAAACTCCCATCGGGCGACCACTGGCTCTCAGCCAAGGAAAAATCTGCCGCGCGCTTCTGGCTTAGTTTGCGATCCTGCCCCTCAGTGTTTACAGTCCCATTTCCTTGAGGAGATGATCTGCACCGTACACGATGCCGGTGATCCAAAGAACGTATCGAACATCCACGCCGATGGAACGGCTGTAGCTTTCGTTCCAAGCGAAGTCGTTGATGGTCGCTTCGAACGTACGATCAAAGTTCACCGCGACCAATTCCCCTTTGTGATTGAGGACCGGGCTTCCAGAATTGCCACCCGTCGTGTCGGTGTTGTAGAGAATGGCGACCGGAACGTCCTTCAGCCGAGGATGCACAAAGGGTCCGAACTCTTTCTGTTTTGCTTTTTGTATCACCTCTTTTGGCGAAATGAATGGCTCGATGCCGGTCGTTTTTTCCAGTACTCCGCGCAAAGTAGATATCGGGGTTCGAATGACGGCGTCGGCCGGCGAATAACCTCGAACTCGTCCATACGTCAGTCGCAACGTTGCGTTCGCGTCCGGAACGAAGGCGTCGGCTTGGAATTTTTGCTTCACATCCTGAAGCTCGCCGTACAGCGGATTAAGCTTGCCCTCCCGCTCCTTATCCAACTCCCGCAATCGAAGGTATTCAGGATAGAGCGAAAGCATCGCTTGCAATGCGGGATCGTTAAGAGCGGACAATTGCTCTGGAGTCATTTCCAGGCACTTCACAGCGAAGCTGGCATCTCCAATTCTCGTAGAGGCCATCCAGGATTTCAAACTCTCGTCAGACGTATCGATCGAATCGAGCCATTTCACGATTCGCGGGGATAGGGAATCCTGCGGAAAGCCATTGAGGATATCGATGAGGCCTCGTAAGAAAATCCGATCCGTATCAGGATGCCAGTCAGCAATGTCCAATTGCAATTGCTTCGTCGTCAGTGGCAAGTTCCGATCCATGTAAGGTGACTCGCGTTCGAGGTCTTCTTTTTGTCTTTCATGGACCGCATCGACGATAGTGAAGGCAAACGAGAATAGACGGCATGCTGTACGAAGCTCTCGCAACGCGATCTCCTGCTTTGCCGAACGATTGATCTCAGCATAAACATCTCCAATTCGCTCCAAGACTCCTCCGAAACGTTTCTCAAGAGCTGGATCGGACGCGATGAACTTTTTGAGTTTCTCTTCCTCCTGCCGGCGTGTCTCGATCAGGCCGGTTCGGGTGAGGCCCAACAATTGGCCACGGGATCTCTTCTCAACATTGGCCAAGGACTTGTAACGCGTCGCATGGTTCAGCGCGACCGATCGATCTTGCGCTCCAGCCTTCTCCATCTCCTGCATTTGCCAACTGTAATAGCGAACGATTTCGGGAAGACGTATTTGTTGCTCGAACTCGAAATAGCTTGCGGTGCGCTGTCGAAGCGTTCGACCGGGATAACCCAGGATGAAGACAAAGTCCTCTTCCTCGGCTCCTTGTGGATTCACTTGAATGAAACGCTTCGGTCGATAGGGAATGTTGTCGGGCGAATATTCGGCTGATGAACCATCTGGTGTCGTATAAGCTCTCAAGAATGAAAAGTCACCGGTGTGGCGAGGCCATTCCCAATTATCGGTTTCACCGCCAAAAGCTCCCACGGATGCGGGCGGGGCAAAGACCAAGCGGATGTCCTTCAAATACGTGTATAGAAAAAGGACATAGGTCTTTCCGGTGAACATCTCCGCCACTTCGGCTCGAAGTCCCGGATGCTTGGTCTCCGCCTCTTTCTCAAGCTCCTTGCGTCTCTTATCGATTGCCTTGGTTCGGTCCGTGGCGGACATCGATGCGTCGACCGACGATAACACCTTGGCGGATACGTCTTCGTATTGCTCCGTGATGCGAACGGTGTAGCCCGCAGCCGGGAGCTCCTCCACGTGCGAACGAGAGACGAATCCGCTGGTCAGATAATCCTTGTCTGCCGTTGAGACTTTTTGAATGGCATCAAACGCGCAGTGATGATTCGTGATGATGAGGCCTTGGTCGGATACGAACGAACCGGTGCACCCATTCACACGGCAAATGCCATCGACCAAGCTGACTTGATCGGGATTGAAAATCTCGGAGGGTTGTAGGGCAAGCCCTTTTTGGGGCAATTGCAGTCGCTCCAACTCACTGATCGGATACATGCCTTCATCAGCGAAGGAGTTCGTCGCGAGACTTCCGATCCCAAGAGGGACGACGAGCAAACAACGTTGTACGACGGATGAGAAGGACCAGCGCGCTGCAGGTGCTATTCGGTTGAAGCTCGCAATAGATTTCATTGGCATAGTGATTCGGTTCGATTGTTTCCAGTTGCTATAACAAGTCGGTTCGAAGTGGGGAATGTATGGTATCACACTTCGATTCCAATCGTTTCCAATCGTTCGTCAAGCGGGTTTAGCAGGGAGGGCGATATAACGTACCAATTCTCCTGACTGCAGCTGCAAATCATCGATGGCAGCTAAGTCCAAGACGACTTGTTCGGAGCCCTCCGCAGCATTGCATTGGATGACGGTCTCAATCGCTAAGAAAGGGGGCGTCCCTCGCGCGACTATGGCGGGTGTGGAGCGATCGGCGAGCGGATCGTTCGTCCAATTAGCAAGCCGACTCTCAGCCACCGTTCGAATCCGCTCGGTAGAGCAAGCCACGACAGGCCCCGCATCGAAAATGTCGATCAGATTGTTTCGCTGGAATCCTTGCGCTTCGAGCATAGCGAGGGCCGGACGTGTTTGATCGTGTACTCGGCCGATGGCGTCCAACGCAGATCGCGGAAGGAGCTCGAGATAAATCGGATACTTGGGCATCAATTCTTCGATGAACGTTTTATCAACCATCGACAAAGAGTCCGCACTGGGGAAATCGATCTTGAAGAAATGGGCGCCGATCGCATCCCAGAAGGGAGAGTGACCTTCGGCATCCTGATAGCCTCGCATCTCGGCAATCGTTTGGCTTGCAAAGCGTTTGGGATGATTCGCCATGTAGAGGAATCGACAGAGACTTAACAGCTTCCCGCACCCACGCCCTCGATAGTCCGGTTGGAGAAACAAACTTCCGATTTCCGTCGGACCGTCGTGGACCTTTACCAGATGCAGCGAGTGCACCAGCATCTCAAGGCCGAGCGTGGTGGAGCTGGCGCGTTCGGTCTCCATCCGATACGAGTACTGCGGTTGGTATCCACCCGTTTTGGAAAAAATACAACTCGTTCCAATGATCTTGCCAACGCTCTGATCTTCGAGAGCAAACACATACGGCGCGCCTTCTGGCTTTTCCGATGTCCGCGAGAATGCAAAGGTCGATAGCTCCAAGCGATCCTGCAATGTCTCCTTATCGATCTGGAGGGATGTCATCCCTGCCGATGCCTGGCAGATCAAGTCCCAGAGGGCATCCAAATCTGCAGCGACCACTTGTCGAATCCGAAACATTTCTCACTCTCCTTGCGTTCGTTTTGATACACCGTGCTATCGATTTGATGGCAAACCATACTCGCCGGGAAATTCAGAAATCCGCTGTTTTTTTCGGTTTTTTCGATAGATTACCTGCCGAAAAGGGTGCCACCGGAGAGATGGCCCATCGTTTGCACTTTTGACCTAGCTTGGATTTTAGCAAGCTGGCTCATCAGTCGTGCTTATTGTGGATTGCGAGCATTTCAGTTGACGAAACTGTATCAAATTCGCATTCGATGATTCACAATAGGTACTCCAGCGATTCTCTCCAATGGTAGTACTAGCAAGAGGAAGTCATGCAGATTCTGAAGGTTAACAAACTCCGAGGTCCCAATATCTGGTCGAATTCGCCAGTGTTGGAGGCTTGGGTCGACCTCGAAGAGCTGAAAGATACTTCTTCGGAAATGATTCCGGGATTCAACGAGCGACTGATGGCATGGTTGCCAACGATGGTCGAGCACCGATGCAGTGTCGGAGAGCGAGGCGGCTTCTTTGTCCGTCTGCGGCGCGGCACCTACATGGCGCATATATTAGAACATATCACCCTCGAACTGCAGTCGTTAGCAGGCACTCCTGTAGGCTTCGGTCGGGCCCGCGAAACGAATAAAGAAGGTGTTTACAAGGTTGCGATTTCTTATCGCGAAGAGAAGCTCGGACTGGCTTGCTTAGACAAAGCTTTCGAGTTGCTGCAGGCAGCAGTCCACGATCGTCCGTTCGATGTCGACGCGGAAGTCGAGAAGCTTAAGGAATATGCGTACGACGTTTGCTTAGGCCCCAGTACCAAGGCGATTGTTGATGCCGCAAAAGCTCGCAACATTCCTTGGCGACGCTTGAACGAAGGAAGCTTGGTCCAACTCGGTTACGGTCATTTGCAGCGACGCATTTGCACCGCCGAGGCAGATACGACCAGCGCCATCGCGGAGTCGATCGCCCAAGATAAAGATCTTACCCGAATGCTCCTCAAAACCATTGGCGTACCGACCCCCGAGGGACAACCCGTCGAAAGCGCTGAAGAGGCTTGGGAGGTCGCCCAGGACATCGGGTTGCCTGTGGTGATCAAACCGCAGTACGGAAACCATGGTCGCGGAGTTGCGACGAATCTTCAATCGCGAGAGCAAGTCGAAGCAGCCTATCGCGCGGCCCGTGAAGAAGGTAGCTCGATCGTTTGCGAACGTCATGCCCCAGGAGATGACTACCGCATCCTTGTCATCGGTGGTCGCATGGTCGCAGCGGCTAGACGAGAACCTGCTCACGTCATTGGAGATGGTCAGTCGACGGTTCAGAAGCTGATCGATGTCGTCAATGAAGATCCTCGTCGAAGCGATGGTCACAGCACGGTTTTGAGCAAAATCAAAATCGATGCCGTCGCGCTCGGCGTCCTCATGGAACAAGGCTTAACGCCTGACACGATCCCTCCGCTCGGAAAGAAGGTTCTCATTCGCCGAAACGCGAACTTGAGCACCGGGGGAACGGCGGCAGACGTTACCGATATCGTACACCCCGATGTGGCGAGACAGTGTGTCGAGGCGGCGCGTGTCATTGGTTTGGACATTGCCGGTGTCGACGTGGTCGCACAAGACATCACACAACCGCTGCAGGGACAACGAGGCGTGATCGTCGAAATCAACGCTGGTCCCGGACTGCGCATGCACATTGAACCTTCGTCCGGCCAAGGCCGACCGGTTGGCGAAGCGATCATCGACATGATGTTCCCAGAGGGGAACAACGGGCGAGTTCCCATCGTGAGTGTGACCGGCGTGAATGGGAAAACCACAACGACCCGGTTGGTTTCCCACATCGTTGGATGCACCGGCAAAAAAGTGGGGATGACCTGCACCGATGGTATTTACATCCACGGTCGACGTATTGATTCCGGCGACTGCAGCGGGCCACAAAGCGCCCGGTCGGTACTGATGAATCCTGCTGTCGAAGCTGCCGTACTGGAAACCGCACGCGGGGGTATCCTTCGAGAAGGCTTGGGATTCGACTTCTGCGACGTAGGAATCGTGACCAATATCGGCGAAGGGGATCATCTCGGTCTCTCCGACATCGAGACGCTCGAGCAACTAGCCAAGGTGAAACGTTGCGTGATTGAGGCCGTCTCCAAAACCGGATACGGTGTCCTCAAAGCCAATGATCCTTACACAGCGGAAATGGCAGAACGTTGCAAAGGGGGCGTCATCTTCTTTGCGATCGATGGAAACGATCCGGTCTTATCCGAACACCGCAGCAAAGGTGGGAGGGCCGCGTTCGTGCGAGACAACGCCATCATACTCGCCGAGGGAACCACCGACTTTCCACTCTTGTCGCTGGAACGCATTCCCCTGACGCATAACGGCAGGATCACCTTCCAAGTCGAAAACGTCCTCGCAGCCGCGGCTGCGTGCTGGGGACTTGGTATGCCCTGCGAGCAGATTCGACTCGGACTGGAATCCTTTTCCGCGCACATGGACAAAGTTCCAGGCCGATTCAATTTGGTGGAGATGCATGGCGCCACCGTAATCGTCGATTACGGCCACAATGCTTCGTCGCTCATGGCGATCGCAGAAACCTTGGAACAATTCCCTCACGAACATCGGACCGTCATTTACTCGGCCGCTGGTGATCGGCGCGACGAGGACATGGTTCGGCAGGGCGAGATTTTGGCCAACCATTTCGATCGCATTATCTTGTACGAAGATCAATATCTTCGCGGTCGGCAACCGGGCGAGATCATGTCGCTATTTAAGAAAGGCATGGATGCGGGACGAAAGGTCAAAGAGATCCATGAAGTATCCGGTTGGCCCAACGCGGTAGATCGAGCCTTGAAATTGATCCGCAAAGGGGACTTGCTCCTCATGCAGGCAGATACGATCGATGAAGCTGTGCAATATTTGCAGCGAGCCTTCGAACACGAAAGCCTGGGGCGTGAAATCGATCTCGATTCGGCCATTCACAAACCTGCCGAAAAGGGAGCGCCGACCCCGCCTAAAACGTAGCGATACGAAGGTCGCAACGCTTCTTTCCTCAGGCTTTGCGTAGCCAGACGCACGCACAGCTTGCAATGGATGCAGAGGTCTTGAACTCCCTTCTCCGCAAATGCCCGAGAAGGGAGTTCCAATAACCGGACTCCACAGACAAGGATGCGTCGATTATCTGACCCGCGGTTTTCTTGATCCCCATCCGTCTTCCCTCCGCGCTTCTTCGCGATCTCCGCGGTTAACCCTTCTTCGGCGGATTGGTAATGCCACCCAACCAGCCCCCATCCCAGAGCTAATCAATCTTACTGCTGTTGTTTGAATTCAGACGTGAATCCACCCCGGAGTGCGCTGAGGATCGCGGAGATGCTCCCGAGTCGTTGTTGACGATGCGTGCCTTCCAACGCATTTGCGGAATGGTGGCCTTCTCTTGCATTCGGTTCTTTTCTTTGCGCCATAGCGCCTTTGCGAGAAACTGCCGGCAGGAAGAAGTGGCTCGCCAAGGCGCAAAGCTCGCAAAGGGAATACAGGAACGGATTGGTGATGCTTCCCGTCTAGGACAATTTTAAGAGCTAATCAATCTTACTGCTATGGATTGAATTCAGTGGTGAATCCACCGCGGAGCTTTTCCAGAGCAGCTGTTAACGATGCGTGCCTTCCAACGCATTTGCTGAATGGTGGCCTTCTCTTGCCTTCGGTTCTTTTCTTTGCGCCCTAGCGCCGTCGCGAGAAACAGTCCGCTTCGATCACCGTTCGTCAACTTCTCCAACCCCGAACATCTTGACAATTCGACCTACAAACATGGAGGTCGTTGAAGTGGTTATGTCTTGCGCGAGTGACGGTCCATGGTTGACAGCGATGCAGAGTACACACAGTGTTTTTGCTATTTGAGCGTGAAACCTTTGCATCGCGTTTACGGCTGTGAATCCGGCGTCGTCCATGTCTCGGAATCATCAGGTGTCCAATGCCTGTTGCCGCGTTTCTCAATCAAGCGATCTTCCATCCGATCCCACAGCGAGTTACATCCAACGTACATTCCGGGACGTTTGCAAGCAGAAATCGGTAGTTCACGGAACAAATCAGGCACGGTCGTTAGTTTGTTTGTGACGACGAAAAAAGGATCACTCACGTCGAGCGAACGAAGCATGGACTACCCAAGGCCGGTTGATCGAGGCCTGGAGTGCATTCGCTGGTTAGCTCACCCCTGCTCTGAACCGACAGGCTCGAGTATGGATCGATCCCTGAGGAACATTGGGAAGATGATGAGCGAATGGTACGAGTGAGAAAACACCTCCAACCTAGGACGCATTCTATCTGATCATTTCATCGATTACACAGCAGCCCAGGGGACACCGCAGAAATAAGCCAAACGTACAGAGAACAAACAGCGACATTGATAGAACGCAAAGTTCAGCGTAAAGAGAAAGCGGGAACACTAATTTCCACTCATTGGCACTAATCAAAAGACACGACCATCTTGTTGCTATTCCTTCATTAGTGGTGATTAGCGACGATTAGTGTTCTGCTCTCATGCAATCCCAGAAATGGATTGGTAGCGAAGCCATAGTGGAGTGCCCCAGTTTTCTGTACCAGGAGTTATGAAAGGTTTGGTTAGGTAGTTGGTAATGGCGTAGCCATCTCGTTGTGGTGGTTCGCTGGAGCGAGCGCAGCGAGCGAAGGCGAAGCTCCACAACGACGCGCGAACTCCGAGGGGGTTAAGTAGCCCAGCGAACTGTGCGGACGCTTCTCGTTGAAGTCGTTTTGCCAAGCCCTCGCCTTGAGTCGTGCATCTTGTTCGCTCAACAGTTCGGTCTGGCTCAGGTATTCATCTCGTAGTTTGCTGTTGAAGCTCTCGCAGACTCCGTTTTGCCAAGGTGAACCAGGCTCGATGTACAGCACCTCGATCCCCAGCGACGACAGCCAACGCTTGATCGCCGCTGATATGAACTCTGGGCCGTTATCACTTCGAATCCGCTTAGGTACTCCATGCATGGCGATTAGCTCCGCCAACGTGTCAATTGCATCCTCACTGGTAATGCTCCGGCTTGCCTTGATACTCAGGCACACCCGAGTGTATTCGTCAACGATGTTCAAGAAGCGAATCGTCTTGCCACCAACCGTCGAGGCTTGAACGAAGTCCCAGCTCCAAATGTCGTTCTTACAGCCCGCAGGCTGCAAGTGACAAGCGTTTGCCTTTTCCCCAGTGGCTCGCTTTAGTCTGCTTTTTCTTGGTACTTTCAAGCCTGCTGCTTTCCAAAGGCGATAGACTCGCTTCACATTGATCAGTTCACCACTGCGACGCAACAACTGTGTGATACGACGGTAACCCCAGCGTGGTCGCTCACGGACATAATCCAATATCTTCTTCGTCAGCCGCGCATCATCATCCTTGGGCTGCCCCACAAATCGCTGCGTCGATCGCGGTTGATCGAGCACTCGACAGGCACGACGTTCCGATACAGAGAACTTCGCTTGGAGCTGTTCCACGGCGGCTCGTCGTGACTCGGGGCTGGTCAGTTTCCCCTAGTGATCTCCTTCAGCATTTGGATGTCCAGTGCTTGCTCGGCAACCAACTTCTTCAGTCGTTGGTTTTCATCCTCAAGTTGCTTCAGCCGCTTGGCTTCCTCGCTCTTCATGCCCCCGTATTGGGATCTCCAACGCGACAAGGTCGGTTCGCTGATCTCGAGGGCCTGTAGTACCTCGCCGACACTCTTGCCCGCAGCGAGCATTGCATCAGCGTCTCGTAGTTTCTTCACAATCTGGTCGGCCGAATGCCGATTTCGCTTTCTCGTCATCAAAGTCCTCCTGCCGTTTGCGGCGATAGACTTTCATAACTCATGGATCAACTTTTGGGGAGCACTCCAATAGGTTATCGATCACATGTTCGATAGCACACGATTGATGGGAACTCAACGTTAGATCTCGAAACACCTGTCGCAATTCTACTGACAGAAAGAATCCATGTAAGTCCTGGGTTTGGGGCGGGAGCCATTCGAATAAAATCTGGCGACTCAGACCCGTGATCTTTGGTCGCTGTAACGACCGTTGTCACATTCTTCCACCCCCAAACCCATGGAGCTAACCAACATGTTGATTCTCGCTCTCGACCTCGGCAAATTCAAGACAATGTGCTGCTTTTTCAACACCAAAACACGCAAAGCTGAATTCCAAGTCGCTGCGACTGAACGCGATTATCTTGCCAAAGTCTTCGCGTCACGCAAAGTCGACCTTGTCGTCATGGAAGCTTGCGGCCCCTCCGGTTGGATCAATGACCTGGCCATCAGCCAGGGACTCAAAACTCTTGTTTGCTCAACCAACGAAGACGCTTGGAAGTGGTCCAACGTCAAACGCAAGACCGACAAAGACGATGCCCTCAAGCTCGCTCGAATGGCCTCGATGAACGAACTTAAGGCTGTGCACATGCCGTCTGAGAAACTTCGAGAATTCCGCTCCTTGGTCAAATATCGCAAGACGCTCGATCATCGCATCTGCAAGATGAAGTGTGCTATCCGCGCGTGGTTCGTTAATCATGGTATCACCATCGACTCGGGCGAGAAGGCCTGGAACACTGGCCGGAAGCGTATCGATTCATTCCGCAAGCCGCTATCGGAATGCGAAGACAAGGAACTGTGGCGAGCCGAACTTGATATCGAACTTACGCAGCTCGATGCACTCACCGCTCAGCATGACCTGGTGGTCAAGAAGCTTGAAGCAATCGGTAAGAACGATAAACGAATCGGACGTATCATGACGATCCCCGGCGTTGGACCAAGAACCGCTGAGATCTTGGTCGCTTGCATCGACGATCCGCATCGCTTCTCTAGCGGCCGCGAAGTGTCTGCCTATTTCGGGCTCGTACCACGCCAATATCAATCCGGTGAGACCGACCGAAACGGTCGCATTACCAAGCGAGGCAACCCATTAGCTCGAACCATCCTGGTCGAATGCGCATGGGCATCGCTGCGATACAATCCATGGGCCAAGTCCATCTACGAGCGAGTCTGCGGCAAGCAACGCACTCGCAAAAAGAAAGCTGCTGTGGCACTTGCCCGCAAGATAGCGGTCTTAGCCTGGGCACTGATGCGAGACGACAAAGACTGGGATCCGAAGCGCATGATTGACGTCACGGAGTCCTTCGGTCGCATGTCGCCTACCCTCAAAGCCACACTCTCCGAGATGAAGCCCAAGGAGAACAGTGACCAACGCAAGAGTCGCCTCCGACGCGAAGCTCGAGCCATTAGAGAGGCTGCGGCTGAGAAAAACGCCAAGGCCAGGCCGGTGAAAACCAAAGCCAAAACGATTGCAAAATCAGACAAGCCACGCAAGACAGCAGCAACCAAGTCTAGTGCAATTAGCAAACAAACACCAACCAAACCACGGCGAGCAAGAAAGCCCGTACCGGCTGCCTGATGCGTTTGACATCGGAGAACGAATGCGCCTTGCTCGCCAATTTACAAAACGAATCATTGGACAACCAGTATCGCGGGCTGATCATTCAGATCGGAGAACGAATTGGACCATGGATTCAACAATAACCCGACAACACCATTTTAACCACGGAGCCAGTGTAACCAGCGATTAACAGACAGCCATCAAGGAGAAGACCTACCCAATCGACTCAACACCCATCAAAACTGACACTGACGGTTCCATTAGGACATGAGCTTCGGCTCACGGAATCGTCAAACACGTCGCCCTAAAGAATGTGTCGTCGAACGGAAGGTAGCTTGCTGCTCACAGAAGCCTCCAGGCAAGCTATAGCCACTGCGGAACAACATCGAATCAAAGATGCTTGAACCGTGTATGGATAACTGAGGGGACGCTACCTGCATCAGCAGGCGCACAAGACCGAAGAGCGTTTACACCTCGAATAGTCGTTTAATCAACATCCTTGTATCGCAGTCACAATCGCCAGGGCCAAGCTCCCTCAAAGCTCTCCAACAAAGGCACCGGTGCCCTCCGCTGCGCCGCTTGTCATTCGCCATACGCTCCGCATGCGCTGCGCCGGGGTGAGCGACCGACAAGCGGCTCCGACGAAGGCACCTACCGGGAACTCTCATGATGTAAAAACAAAAATCCAAAAATCGTGGCGACCGCCACTTGCAAACCCAGGACTTCATAGTCGACCGCAATCACCCGGTCGCGACGGGAAATTCTCATTTGTAAAACGCCCGATTTCGCGACTCGGGTGCATTGCGTGGTTATCCGTCAGGTTTTTGTTGCCACGGAATCATGCCTGCAACGCCTCCAAGCATCTCACCGGATGGGGACCAAATGTCAATGATCCGGTGTTCCGTAATTAGGTTGCACCCCTAATCGTGAAGGTATGTCAAAATCTCGTACGGGGAAAACAACGACACTGTCTTGGGAAATATTTGGAATCGATAGTCCAGTCGTTCCAATCGATCACGCAATTTGCCTTTGCCCGTTGGGAGCGGAACATCACATTCAAATTCAGGATCTGCAGACGCAACCAAGTCAACAAGTTGGATTGTGGAAATGTCGAGCGCTGAGAGTGCTGCCTTCCAACGGGCACGCAGCTCAAGTACGGTTTCACGCAATCGGTTGGTATCGAGTATCTCATTCACGTCAGGTACGGATAACACCACACATCACCGATGTCCCCGCAAGTGATGCTGCCACTTAAATAACGCACCGTCGGGGAATTCGGTGCATGTGCTTGTTACCTGCGGTTTGTGCGATCCTTGGGGATGTCGTACCAGAACGTCCGTCGTTCCCCGCAGCCATCTACAGCAACGTCGATGTATGCTCGGGTGGCTCCTGCCCAGTCGTTTTCATTCAATACTGCGATCGCCGATTTCAGACCCGATTCAGATTGTACCATTCCCGACAGATGCACGAATCCAGTCCCGTTACCTCTTATCATCACATCCAGTTGGGCACCGTCGATCTCGTAGAGTTTTGGTACGTAGCAATATCTCGTTCCTGAGTAATGAATCGAAGATGCGGAAGTCGATACAAGTTTGTAGTGCCCCAATGCTCCAACGTAGGTCCGTCGATGTGAATATTCTCCGTCATCAAACTCTGTTTGGATTACGAAGGGAATCACGGTTTCCAAGGGTATTGAACCGTCAGCGCAAAGGCGGTCCGTCCACGATTGCTTAGCGCAAAAGTGCGCAATTAAGGCGGTAGCGATCAATAGCGAACGTAGTCTGAACTTCATCGTCACCTTTTGCACGTAACGAAAAGGATCAGCGGGCGGCGGGAATTGACGCTGAGCTCACGAGAACGCTCACCACCGCCGCTCCGTTGCATCCCATGGTTCTGGCATTTCTTCGGTCTGAGATTCGTGCTCTTGCTCAACGCAGCGGTGCTCGTTATCGTAATCGATCTCGGCATCGTACGTTGCGCCGCCTCGAATGACCGAGCAACGGTATCGATCGAAAGTCGATAAACGTCGAGTCGTTCGTGGTCAAAAGATTGCGCAGTCATCAGGCTGGTTCCGATTACGATTACGAGCACCGTCGCTACGCGACTGAGCACGAGCACGGCAGCCAGAACGACACGGTTGAACCGACTGTTCTGTTGTCTTTTAGGGGAGCAACGCTCGGAGTTCGGAAATCAGCCCAATCACTTTCTCTCGATTCTTTCCGAGCAATACCCATTTGGGAAGTCTGTTTACCATTGACCATTTCGAGCTTTGAGGTCGTGGTCGATCTTTGAGGATCACAAATGCAGACAAATCGTTTGCATGCTGATGATTCAGTATTGCCAATACGTTGTTACCGATTTGGCCGACCGCCCATATTGTGTAACCGAAGTACGGTTCGCGTAAGTTGGCGAGAACGAAGTTGGCGAAATCGGATTCCCAAGTTGGGATCGGCCAGTCGTGGTGAAACGCGCATGACGGACACGTGAATCTGACGTTGGTTGGGCGCCACGGGATCGCATAGCGTGACTCAGCGTGTATTACAGCGCGGTTGGCACATCGCGGGCATTTGCAGAACACGACACGAAGGTAGTCAGTCAGACAAGCATTGAAACCGTGATGCTCGGAAGTTGTCATGGTTGTGTGCACGCTGTATCTGACAACAGAACGGCCAAATTCAGCGAGTTCGAGGAGAAATTTCCACGCCGATCAGAACGCCTGACCGAGCACTTCGCTACAAATTTTTTGCTCGTCTGTATTCTGATTCAACTGCAACCACGTGATGGACAATCGCAACTGCGTCGATTGATAATCAGCGAAATCGCAGTGACTAGCGAGACCATGAAAATAGCTGCCGAAGTTGCAGTAAGTAACGTACTGAGTTGGAGCGCTGCCAATTGGGTTCCATTCAACGGCCCATCAATGGATTGAAGCGTTGTTGAGTTCAGGTGTACAGCCGAGACGAGAACCCAAAATGCGAATCCAAATGTTGCCACCGAAGTCAACGCGCCCCATAGTTTTTTACCATCAATTGATTTCATTTTCCGTCCTCAATTGCAAAATTAGGGAATCGACAAACGCCAGCCGTCACCGGGCACGGAGAGACGACTTTCCAATTGTGAAACCATGCAAGCCGTGCTCCGTGTGCACGGCTTTGTTATCCGCCGGTTTGAGTTCAGCGTTGGCGGAGTGTTCACGATAGTCTAGCCGATTGAAGGTTGCCGGAAATGATCTGTGGCACATTTGTCATGTTTCGTGCCGGTCCGAACCGCATTTGAAGCACTGTGCGGCATGACGCGATCGCAATGTTTGACCGCAGTGTTGGCACCAGGGCATCGGATAGACCAGCGTTTGAACCATTCCGAAGACGGAGGCAATTGATGGATGATGCGACTCAATCCTCAAAACTTTAGTCTGCACCTTCATTCCGGATTAGCACCATTCGTCTTACCTCCGCGTCTCTCCGCGATCTCCGCGGTTAACCCCTCTTCGGCGGATTGGTAATGCCACCCAACCAGACCCCATCCCAGAGATAATCAATCTTACTGCGGTTGTTTGAATGCAGTCGTGAATCAACCGCAGAGGGGGCGGAGGATCGCGGAGTTGATACCGAGTCGTTGTTGATGATGCGTGCCTTCCAATGCGTTTGCCGAATGTTCGCCTCCTCTTGCGTTTGGTTCTTTTCTTTGGGCCTTAGCGCCTTTGCGAGAAACTTCTTCTTGGTGCCTGGGGGGGGAAGTTGCGCGCCAAGGTGCAAAGTTGGTAAGGATGGGGGACAAGAGATGGAGGGAATCGAATGAATTGCGAACTTCATCGGACTGGCTTCAGATCACTTTTTAAAGCTCGTCACACATCACGATCCCCTCTCTTCATCCCCTTTTCTCCCATTGCGAGCTTAGCGCTTTAGCGAGAAAGCTCTGGGTTCTGGATTGGTGCGAGCTTAGCGCCTTTGCGAGAAACTGCCGGCAGGAAGAAGTGGCTCGCCAAGGCGCAAAGCTCGCAATGGGAATACAGGAACGGATTGGTGACGCGTCCCGTCTACGACACTTTTAAGAGCTTATCAATCTTGCTGCTATGGATTGAATTCAGTGGTGAATCAACCGCGGAGGGGGCGGAGTTCCGCGGAGTTAGAATCGATTTGTCATCGATGATGCGAAAAAAGCCGGTGTGTTGCGTTGTTGCAAGACACCGGCTTGATCGAAAAACCTACTGCAGTCAGGCTCACAGAGTTCCCTCTGCGAAAGCTGCTAAAGCGGGAAGTTGGTAAAAGCGGACTCGAATGACTCCAGGATGGGATGAATCTTTACTGGCCGGGAATCCAAAGCTTGCTGCCACCACCCGAGGAGTCGCTTTCGGCCGGTTGATCCGGAGTCCATAGTCCCGATCCACTGCTCGAACTTGGGGAGATCGATGGCTCGCCGCCGCCGAGACTTCCTGTTCGCTCACGCATTTGCTGCTCGCGCATCATCGCCATTTGCAAGAACTGAAGGAGGACAGGGTCCTCTGGATTCTCACGCAGGGACTTCTCCAGGAATATGCGTCCCTCCGCTCCTCGACCTAAACTGTTGAGTATTTCGACTCGCTCCAAGACAGCATTGCCCAAGGGAACACCAAGTTCTTTGGCCAACTCCGAAATGCGGAGCAACAACTTCTCCGCCTCGTTCGGATCCGTCGCCAACTGCGCCTTCAAATTGAGAAGGGTATACTCTGCCGACGACTTGAGATTATCCGGCCACTGCATTCGCTCGCTGGCTTGGACCAAGTCTTCGCTGACCGAAGCCACACCTCGAGTCAATGCAGACTGCATCAGCTGGATCAAACTGTCTGGATCGATCGACTTGAGATCGGTCCAAAAATAAGCTGCCCCGCCGACTTGGTCAAAGACGTCTGTCGAAGCTTGGAGCGACGGCTGCGTCAAATGAAGCTGATGGTGCAACTCTTGGAACAGGGTATTGTTCAATCCGGAGGATCCCGATCCTTGCCAATGCAGTAACAAGGCCAACAAGGCGATCCGCTGCTTAGGATCCGTGGACGCTTGCCGAGGCGACTGCTCGCCAATGCACTCGAGAGGGTAATCGAGGAACGCATCCAAGACCAATTGTCGGGTTGCATCGCGGAAAGCAACCGAGCGTTCTGCCGGTACTTGATGCTTCACAATGATCGATGCAGAGACCTGCGACAAATACGAAGTCGGAAGCTTCTGAATCAAGACTCGCGTGAGGCCGGTCAGCCCCAACTCTTGCTTGACCTGCTCCAGCAACTCACGTCGAGCGCTCGGCGGCGGCTCCATCGTTACCAATCGCGCGGGCTTATCGGTTTGTTTGCCATAGAAGGCAAGCCAGGAACCGGTTCGGCTCGCCTCAAGCTCGCCGAATTGCTCGCGCAGCACTGGGGCGACGCAAACGAAACAAGACTTGGGAGGAACTTCTTCTTGAAGCAGGGCAGACAACAAACCTTTGAGCTGCTCCACAGGAACCGGGACCAAGTGCGGGCTGCTGAGCATCTTCTCTTCCAGCTCCGCACCTGCTTCGATCTCGTATTGGCAAAGCTCTTCCGCGATGCCCACACCCGCTGCTCGTGGTGTCAACTCATAAGCGAGCGCTTGGTAATAAATCCGTTGCGGTTCGGGCAACGCTTCCAAGGAGGCCAGCTTTCGGCAAGCGGCACCAGCGCTGTCCGCATCGGAAAGCATCAAATGGCAGTAGAGCAATTGCTGCAAGATAGCAGGCTGTTGGCCAAACTCGCGGAGCATCGACTCCAGCTTGGTCTTCCCTGCCGAAACGCGGTAGGACGAAATGAGAGCGACCGCTTCGGCCAACCTTTCGCCGTAAGGTTCCGACTCGGCATCAACCGCAGACGGGAGAGACTCACGCGATAAAATATTTGTATTGGTTTGACCCGCCAACGACCCGTGAGCTTGGTAACCGAATCGAGCGATTTCGTCCCCCATATCCATCAGCATCTCGGCATGCAACAAAGCCGGGAGCGCCAGGCCTCGTTGGGCCATGGTTTCGAGCAAGTTGAGCGCGACGGTCGCTGTCATCGGTGGCAAAACTTCCGTCGAATCGCCAATCGCCTGGAGGAGCAGCGTCGCTCCCTCTTCGGTGTTCCCGCGAATCACCGCGAGCAGAGAGCGGTAGAGCTTGGCCAACGGGTTATCGGGCTGCAACCGAATGAACTTGGCAGATGTCTCTTCCAGAGATTCCAATTCGCGAAGCTGGAGAAGCAATTCGCACTTCATCGCCAACAACCAAGGCTCCGAAGGCATTGTCTTCAAATCTGCGTTGATGCGATCCAACGCAGCCACGTTCTGCTCGCCAACGATCATGCGATGGATTTTTTCCATTTCTGCCAAGTGTTGATTGCACTTGCAAAACTTGATCTTCTTTCCGTTGCCACAAGGGCAGTAGCTATACTGGTCCAGGCTACTCATTGGCGATCCAATCGGTAATTGATGAGCTCGTAGTGATAAAGGGGCCGCAAACCGCGGCAAGTCCGTGGGATGGCGCCCGTCTGACGCCTCCTATCCAGGCCGGTCAGTGTACCAGTTTTCCGGTTAAGTGCCCATGACCAAGCTTCTGGTGATTCTTCCCTTCCCGTTCCCCATTTGCCATGACCCGCATTTTTCAATTGGAACTTTTCAGTCTCGCGGATTGCGAACGATTCGCCGCCGCTGCCAAAGCATGCTTGGAAGTCCCTCTCACCTTCGGACTCTCCGGCACGCTAGGGGCTGGCAAGACGCAATGGACTCGTTTCTTCGCACAATCGCTGGGTGGAAGCGAGATCGAGGTGAGCAGCCCGACCTTCGTGCTGGTCAAGGAGATTGCGACGTCACCGAAGATCTACCATTTGGATCTCTACCGCGTCGCGGACGAAGACGAACTGCTGGAATTGGGGATCGAAGAATTCTTCGAGGCCCCCGCCGTCACCATCGTGGAATGGGCGGACCGCTTTCTCGAACGGATGCCGAAGAACTGGATACACCTCCAGTGGAGCCTCGATCCATCGGATCCCAACCGACGCATCGTCACCGTCGACGCCCATGGAAAAAGGGCTGGATCGGTGTGCCAGGCTTGGGCAAAATTGCTCGGAATTCCAACCGACCCAACGCCTTGTTAAATGGCCCTAAAAACGAAAACAGCATGGCAGGTTTGCCATGCTGTCTCTTGTAGATTCTCGACGGGTCCTTGCCGACATCCCGCTCGGTTTAGTAAGGACTCGATGCTCCGGTATCAGGATCACCGCACATGTGGAAGTGGTTGTGGTCGATGTACACGACTTCCACGGACTCTTTATCTTCGAGAGTGTAGGGGACTGGCCATCCGTTGATGGTTCGCTCTTCAAAGTAGACCGTGCACTTGTAGTGTGCGTGGTGCAACTGGGCGAAACCGATAAGAGGCACAAAGCGTGGATCGTCGATATAGTCGGCGATCTTCTCCTTGACGATGCGTACGCGGTTGCGTTGCTTTTCGTAAAGGAAAGGTACACCACCCCGGATAGGTCGGGCTCGCTCCAACGCGTGGATGACTTCGTCATCGCTAGGAGGATCGATGGCAGCAACCGGGCCACCTTGTGTCAAAGGCCCCATGATAGGAACCCGAGCGTAACGCTCGTGAACGTGGAATTGCATTTCCTCGTTGTCTTGAAAGTAGGGGCTCACTGGCACGGGCACGCCAAAGGGCCCTAACCCCATGTTCGACAGGGAGAGACATCCCACCTGAGAACTCATGACCGCAAGTAGCGTTAGGCTAACAATCTTTTGAATACGCATGCAGGACATCGATAAAACCCTTGTCGAGTCGGAGACGATCTATTCGTCGGACAAGATGAGTTTCGGCCTGCCAGGTGTTAAAACTTGCGGGTTTTTCCGTCTACAACGGAATTTCCTAAAATTCCATTTGCTAGCGAACTTGCTAGATGATGGGGCAAACGTCAAACCAATTGCGACCTTGCTCCGCCATCCATTCGGCCGAGGGAGTAGGTCCCCACATACTTGGTTCGTAGAGGTGGAGCGTAGGTGCCGCAGGGCTCTTCCAAGCTGCGATGATGGGATCGATGATCCGCCAAGCCTGCTCGACTTCATCACTTCGAGCAAACAATCCCGGATCCCCGACCAACGCATCCAACAAAAGCCGCTGATACGCATCGGGAAGCTCTTTGCCACTGGAATCGAATCGGAAATCCAACTCGCTCAACCGGAGCTTCATATCGGAGTCCGGAACCTTCGATTGGAAATGCAACTGCATTCCCTCCGCAGGCTGGATCTGAATTACTAACCGATCGGCCTCAGGGCGACACGATTTGGACTCCCCGAAGAGCATATGGGGGGGCTCGCGAAACTGGATAACGATTTGCGTCGTTCTACACGACATCGCTTTGCCGCTTCGCAAATAGAACGGAACACCCCGCCAACGCCAATTATCAACATAAAGCTTTAAAACAGCGAACGTCTCGGTCTGGCTGTCGTCCGGGATCCCTTCTTCGTCGCAATAACCGATGTATTGACCACGCACGCCATTCTCGGCGAAATCGCTGCCCCGGTAAGGCCTCACGGCTTGCAACACTTTGACTTTCTCATCGCGCACAAACTCGCCCGTGTAACGCACCGGCGCTTCCATGGCCGTGACCATCATCAGTTGCAAGATATGGTTCTGAAACATATCGCGAAGGATACCCGACTTGTCGTAGTAATCACCGCGGCGTCCTACCTTGACTTCTTCGGCAACCGTGATCTGAACGTGGTCGATATAGTTGCGATTCCAAAGCGGCTCAAAGATGGTGTTGCCAAAACGCAATACCAACATGTTTTGAACCGTCTCCTTTCCGAGATAGTGGTCGATCCGATAGATCTGATCTTCGCGAAAGGTTTGGTGAATCGAGTCGTTTAACTGGCGAGCGGTCGACAGGTCCGTACCAAATGGCTTTTCGATAACGACCCGCCGGCGGCCATTCTCTTCCGTATTCAACCCCGCTTTGCCGAGCTGCGCGATCGCCGTCGCATAAAGCTGCGGCATCGTGGACAAGTAATAGACGCGATCGGTGGCAATACTCCCTTCGATCTCGTTGAGAAACGCTCCGATCTTGCGAAAGTCGTCGTCGTTGCCAATGTCACCAGGATGGTAATGGATGTTCTCCGCGAAGGCGTTCCAGACGTCCGCGTGAAAGTCTCCTTTGACATACTTGGCGGTCGACTCCGTCAATTGAGTCCGCCATTGCTCCGAAGTAAACGGGCTGCGAGCAACACCGACAATCCTCGTTGGTTTGGGGAGTTTGCCACGCTGGAACTGGCGGTAAAGTGCCGGTATCAGCTTGCGGCTGGTAAGGTCACCAGACGCCCCAAAAATAACCATCGTGTAGGACATGGTACTTCGATTTGTTAGTATCTTCGGAATCCGAGCCGGCTTTCAATATTCATCTGCATGGATTGAATCGATTGCTGATTGCCACGCGAGACCAACGCGGAGACTCCTTCGGTAGGAGCTCGTTGAAAATTAGCTAGCAATTCTTCCGTGGGAGGCGCGGTTTCGATGAGCTTCACCACGTAATAGACGGTCCGCTGCCTATCGGGAGCGACGACGGCGTCCCCTGGCTTGGCTGCAAAAACGGTCTCCATAAAGGCCATGTCCACCGGCTGCAATTGATCGATTTGACTGACTTCGTCTGCACCGCTCATCCGAAGCTGCATGAACATCAAAAACATTCGATTCATCGCTGTAAACGGAGAAGGCTCCACGACGAGCTTCTTCTCGATGTCGCTTGTTAAAGCGTCTTCGATCTGACCGGCACCGACCCGTCCCGCAATCTCCTTTGCCTTGGATTCCGCTAGCTTTTGCGCTTCTTGCACTTTCCAAACGGCTGCAACGTTTTCCTTCGCCGATTCAAAGCTCGGTGTGGAAGGAAGCTCTAAGTCGGTCTTCCAGAAAACGAATCGCAAGGTCGATTGGCCCGCGAGGGCGACGGACAAGAGCGGGTTGTAAGCTTCTCCAAGCCCCGAGACGGCTTCGACAAATCGGGACACAGGGATGGCCTGCGATTGGCCTCCCAAACTTACCGTCGATCGACCGATAGGCATCAAGGCGATGGACTCGGAATTCACGACGCCGGTCGTGCCGTAATCCAACCCATGTTCTTTGGCCAAGGCATTGAGATCCGGTTTGACGGGAGCCTCCAGCTTGTCCCCTCCCGGCTGATCCTGCTGGTTCTTGTAAGTTGCCAGCTCCGCCTGGTAGATGCGCATCGCGCTGTAGATCTGCTCAAATTTGTCGTCGATGATTTTCGTCGCCGTTGCGGAAGCCATCTCTCTCGCGATCTGGCTCTTCACTTCCTCAAAGGTCTGTGTTCGCATCGGTGTGACGGCTGGGACCGCTGGGCTGGCTGGATCTTGCGGAGCTGCATCCGGTTTGTCTCCAAGCGTGAGGGCCGCACCGTTTCCTTCTGTGGCCGGAGTCGGTGGAACGACGTCGGCGGGTTTGGCGTCTGCCGGGGCAGGCTCTGCCTGTGCGGATTCTGTCGCTGGCTCCACTGGAGCCGGCGCGGGAGCAACATCGGACTGCGGCTTTTCTTCTTGGAACGAAACCAAACGAACAGTCCCTAGCTCCCTGTCCAATCGACTTTGCGTTTCGCCGCTTCCCTCACCGGGATTATCCAACACAGGTGGTTTTGGTGGCTCGCCAGCGGGCTCCGTCGGCTTGTTTTCGCTCGACACAGGTGGCTCCGTGACGGGCGTTTCCGCTAGTGGAACGGGCGTTTCAGCGGGTTTGACGGGCTCCGTCGTGGGGGCGGGAGTTTCGGTTGACGGCGCGGGCGCTGGCTCGGTTACGGGCGGATTGGCGGCAGGCAATGTGCCGGCTGCCGGAGGCAATCCCATGGGCTCAACCTTGTTTTCAGGCTCGATAGGGACTCGGAATTGATTGGCTTTGACGCGAGTTTCGTACTCGGCTCGCAAAACATCGTCCGAGATTTTGGCCATCTCGTCCGCAATCACCTTTTCCAAGTCGATCGACGCGAACTCGATGTCCGCTGTGGCAGGAAGCATGAAGGCGGGCTGGGAATCGAGCATCCCCGCGGTTCGAATGATATTGCGGCCCGCTTCGTAAAGATCTTTCAACTGCTTGTCGCTCGGAGTCGCTTCGACTTTATCCAAGTAATCCCGCACGTTGACTGGGTACGCTTTGATCTTGGCGGTTTGGTTGAGTCGCAAATACTCGCGCCAATTCTTGCTGGGGGTGGAGAGAGCGGGGAATCCCACTAATCGGGAATCCCGGACGTCTTGGAAAAACAATCCCGACGACGTCAATCGCTCCATCTCTTGGAATGCTAGCTCATCCTTGATGAAGCGAGAAAACTGCGGCATGGTCAACCGTCGTTCGGTCGACTTGACCATGATTGCCTGGATTTCGCTTCCATTCAGTTTTCCATCGACGAATCGTTGCAGGAAGAGTTTGGCCGCCTTGTCGTCGAACTGGATGCCGTGGCGTGCAGCCTCCGAGAGCATCAAACGACGAAAGAGGATAACTTCCTCGGGAGACGTATTGAGTTGCGTGATTCCAAGCGATCCGGCTTCGGGTTGAAACCCGGGCACCGCAGGGATACCACCTTTTTCCATCACGGCCCGCGCCAATTCGCCAAGGAATCGGTTGGCCAGGACCAAGTCCCCTTCGTCCATGGCGACTTGATTCTGTCGAATCACGCCCCCATTCCAGGAAGCGATGACGGGATTGCTCCCCGATGCGCCACCTCGAGCACCGCTGAAATACTCCAGCATGGGAGCGACAACGAAGGACATGATCGCGACGAGGACCGCCCCAGCCATCCATAGCCGTTGGTTCTTTCTGAAAATTTCGAATGGACTTGCCATACCCGAGGATATCCTTTGCGTAGCTCCGAACCTGCATCCACTCCAACGTTTTCGCGGAGTCCGCTGGATTGTAGGGTTTCCACCGGTTGATGCAATTGCACTGCAAACAATCGATCTGGGGCTTGACAAACCCTCCTGGTTTGGGCCAAAACCGCTTAGCTGTTACGAAAGCACGCTATACATAGTCTCCATAGATCGTGTGCCTGACTCGTCCCGGTTCGTTTCCGTTCGATCACCTAATCTTGATCGAGTCGATATTTTTATCTTCCTGCCACTTGAATTCCTTGGATAGCAAATGAGTGAAAAGAAATCGCTCGTCATCGTTGAGTCTCCGGCCAAGGCGAAAACGATCTCCAAGTATTTAGGTAGTGCATTCCAGGTCGAGGCTTCCATCGGTCACATTCGGGATCTACCGGGTGGGGCAAAGGAAGTGCCCGCCGAATTCAAATCGCAGTCCTGGGCATCGCTCGGGGTAAATGTCGACCAAGGATTCGAGCCCCTTTATGTCGTCCCCTCGGACAAAAAGAAGCACATCACGCACCTGAAGTCGGCTCTCAAAGATGCCCAAGCCCTCTATCTCGCGACGGACGAGGACCGCGAAGGGGAAGCGATCTCGTGGCACTTGAAAGAGGTGCTCAAACCCAAAGTCCCTGTGCATCGCATGGTGTTTCATGAGATCACCAAAGAAGCGATACAAAACGCGCTGAAGTCGACTCGAAATATCGATGAAGGCTTGGTAAAAGCCCAAGAAACACGCCGTATCCTGGATCGCCTCTACGGCTACGATATCTCTCCACTGCTGTGGAAAAAAGTTCGCCCCGGCCTGTCTGCGGGTCGCGTTCAAAGCGTCGCGGTCCGACTCATCGTCGAACGTGAGCGAGAACGCATGGCCTTCCACTCCGCGACTTACTTCGATTTGGAAGCCGCACTGCAGACGCGCATGCAGGAAAAATTTTCGGCCTCCCTGGTGAGTGTCGCGGGTCGCAAAATTCCTAGCGGAAAAGATTTCGATCCGGCGACCGGGAAGATCAAAGATCCGCAAATGCTCCTCCTCGATGAGAAGGATGCCGAAGCTCTCAAAAACCGCTTGATGGGTACCGAGTTTCAAGTCCTCAATGTGGAGGTGAAACCTTACACCGAACGTCCCAAAGCTCCCTTCACCACGAGCACGATGCAGCAGGAAGCGAACCGAAAACTCGGGTTCACTGCGAAAGATACCATGCGACTCGCCCAGAGTTTGTACGAGAACGGTTACATCACCTACATGCGTACCGACTCGACGACCCTTTCGAAAGAAGCCGTCAACGCTGCCCGCGAATTGGTTCGTTCGCAATACGGGGAACGATTCCTCTATTCCTCGGAACGCACCTACGCGACAAAAGTAAAAAATGCCCAGGAAGCTCACGAAGCCATTCGTCCCGCCGGGCACCCATTTCAACTTCCCGATGCTCTGAGGCGAGAGTTGAGCTACGACCAGTTCCGTCTCTTTGAATTGATTTGGAAGCGAACCATCGCATCCCAAATGGCGGACGCTCGCAAAAAACGCGTTGTTGTTACCATCGCAGCGGATGACGCGATTTTCCAAGCCACCGGAACCTCCATCGAATTCGAAGGCTTTCTCCGGGCCTACGTGGAAGGTAGCGATGACCCAGCAGCCGAACTGGCCGAGCGAGAAAAATTGCTTCCGGATATGCGGCCCGAAGATCTGCTGAAGATTTTGGACCTCGAGTCCCTTTCGCACACCACTCAACCTCCTGCGAGGTTTACCGAAGCGTCCTTGACGCAAGCACTGGAAGAACGGGGCATCGGCCGTCCTAGTACCTACGCATCGATCATCGACACCATCCTTCGGCGCGACTATGTGTTCAAAAAAGGAAATGCACTGGTTCCGAGCTGGACTGCGTTCGCCGTCATTCGATTGATGGAAGAACATTTCAGCTCCCTCGTGGACTACCAGTTCACGGCAGAGATGGAGGACTATCTCGATCAAATCAGCCGAAACGAACGAGAGAATCTCGCCTACCTTCAAGAGTTTTACTTTGGTAGCGATCAAGTCCTAGAAAAACTTGCTCCCGGCGGTATCGGCCTAAAACCGTTGCTGGAACAAAAGGTTGCGGAAATCGATCCGCGAACGGCTTGCTCCTATCCCCTCCCATCCGATTTATCGATCGACAACCCCATCGTGGTTCGCGTCGGTAGGTATGGTCCTTATATCGAACGGGGGGACCAGCGCGCGAGCTTGCCCGACGACATGGCTCCCGATGAACTCACGTTGGACAAAGCGGAAGAACTGCTCGCCAAACAACAGCAAAGCGAAGAGCCGCTCGGCATTCATCCCGAGACGCAAAAGCCGATCTATATCAAACAAGGCCGTTTCGGGCCTTACGTACAGATGGGGGCTGCCGACGACGAAGAGAAGAAGAATGCATCCCTCCTGCGAGGCATGACCGTCGAAACATTAGATTTGGCGACGGCCGTTAAACTCTTGTCGCTCCCTCGCGATTTGGGCCCTCACCCAGAAGATGGCGAGCCTGTGATAGCGACCCAAGGTCGATTCGGTCCGTTCCTCAAACACGGTTCCGACTCCCGGTCCCTCCCCGCCGGTTCGAATCTCCTCGAAATCACACTCGACGAAGCATTGGCCATCCTCGCTCAGCCCAAAGCACCCGGTCGAGGGCGCGGTGTCGCCGCAGCACCGTTGAAACAGCTCGATGAATCCCCCGTGACGGGTAAGAAGATCGAACTGCGCGATGGCCGTTACGGACTTTATGTGACCGATGGCGAAACCAACGCATCCCTGCCAAAGGATCAAAGCGGGGATGACTTGACGTTCGAACAAGCGGTGGAGCTCTTAGCAGCCCGAGCTGCAGCAGGCGGTTCGAAGAAAAAGAAGACGTCGAAAAAGACCGCAAAGAAAGCGACCAAAAAAGCAACGACGTCCAAGGGTACCAAGGCAGCGAAAAAGACTGCCACGAAGAAAGCGAAAGCGACGAAGAAAAAAGTAACTCCTGACGAGTGAACTGAGCTCCAAGCTCGGCCGTATCCATTCGAACCTGAAGTCCGTTCGTTTCTACGTCCATGAATCCTTCACGACTCGCGTCGTGGACGGGATTGGGTTCTTGCATACATTGCTACTCCTCACGAGCACGCTCACACCCTAATAGGTCCAATGCGTCGAAGGGGTCGAATGAGGGCAGCGCGTAGGTATTTCACGCCATGGCATTCCTTATCGTTTTCGCATGGACGCTTCTTTTTCTGCTCGGGCTGTTTCAAGACTCCCATTCCTCAACAAACGGGGAGGATATTGGAGATGCGATCTTGGCAATGCAATCGAGACAGGCAAGCGTCATCTCGACCTTTCTTCAGCATGAAAGCGGTCGATTCATCCAATGCTCTCGGCAAACGATTGTGGTGAACAAAGCCAATTCCCAAACGTTGCTAGTCGAGAGCTATCTTGCGAGCGATCAAAGTGGTTCGTACACAATCAAGTTTTTTCCCGGCGGTGATGTCTATGTTTATCTTCAAAACAATAGTTACAACGCAGTATTAAACTCGAAAGCGGGATCACGAAGCAAACCAAACACTTGGGATGCTCTCCACCGCTTGCCTCGCTCCCCGTTCGGCTTATCGCACTTCTCCAAGGTCAAATCCAATTGGATGATCGATATTCAGCGGCGTGAGATGTTTGGCATGTACTTTTCCTTTGGCGGCCCGCTTTTCACATCGCGTTACATGGAATGGAATCAATCAGGGGAAAAATCAGAGTCGAAGTGGAACCAGGAAACAAAGATGATGGAAGTCCTATTCAAAGACTGGCTTCCAGACGGTTCAGATTTGATGATGATCGCGGACGAATCGGGACTGATCTATGAGATGAGAACTCGATCGTCACAGGTTCATTCCACTTTTAAAGTGCTCGAGTTCGCTTATATCGATTCGATTCCTGTCCCTCGCAAATGCCTCATCATCGACGTGAGCCATGACGACGCGAGTCGCATCTCGAAGGCTACGCTGGAATGGACCGAGACGCCGCCGGCCAAAGCAGAGGTCACGAGCGATCAGTTTTTTACTTCCTATTACGGGGTACCCGAACCTGATTTGCAAATGCTGCCGGCGTCCGATGAGAGCTATTTCGAAAGATTCGTGGTCGTACTTTCGTTTTTTGCAGCGATGCTACTTTTCATCTATGTATATCGAAAAAGTTCGAAGTGATGTTTTGGCTAGGAACTGGAATAAATCACGGGGTTACACCCTCATTGAGCTGCTTTTAGTCCTTATCATCATTTTGTTGTTATTAACATTGCTGCTTCCTGCAGTGCAAGCAGCAAGAGAGGCTAGCCGAACAAGAGATTGTAGTAATCGAGTTCGGCAACTTGGCTTGGGCATCCTGGCGCACGAGACGAGGGTAAAGCACTTGCCGATGCGTCGCGGGCGGTTTGCTGGGTTGGTTCATTGGCATTCCGAAGTGCTCCCAGAAATGGAACAGATGTCCCTCTACCAAACAATTCAGAGGCAAATCGACGATGGAATTCAATGGGACGGCTTAGCGGGTACGACGACCATCTTGTCTGCATTCCAATGTCCTTCCGATCGGAATGCAAATCGGCTGCACTACCATGTCCATTCAGGGAGGCTTTTCGCACCGACGAATTACGTTGGCGTCGTGGGACAATCCCTCATTTTGAATGACGGTGCTTTTCCAAGTGACTTCGGAGGA
Source organism: Pirellula sp. SH-Sr6A (assembly GCF_001610875.1). Taxonomy (NCBI): domain Bacteria; kingdom Pseudomonadati; phylum Planctomycetota; class Planctomycetia; order Pirellulales; family Pirellulaceae; genus Pirellula; species Pirellula sp. SH-Sr6A. The sequence goes on from NZ_CP011272.1 coordinate 2,351,948, forward strand.
TGGCCTTCAGGGACGCCGCTTCGGCTCAATCAGATCACCGATGGCCTTAGCCACACGCTGGCTGTCAGCGAACGAGGTCTTTCCACACGCCCGCTTGTTGGTGCATGGTTGGGTTCGCAAGAGTACGGACACGAGTCGATTGGGCTGTTTGAACGTCTTGACACCTTGTCTGATTCTTATCCGTCGAGAGAGTGCCTGAAAAGTTGGTTCGGCGCAGGTGCGGCCACAGATTTTTGCAGCCAATTTCACCCCTGGAGCTACCACGGAAGCGGAGTGAACTTTGCGAAGCTCGATGGCTCCGTTGCGTGGATGCCTTATTCGGCCGACGAACAAATCTTGCGTGCGCTATGCAGCCGCGCAGGTGGAGAAACAACACCCGAATAGTGATCAGATCTGGATTACGTATCCTACCGATTGTTGCCCCAATCACGCGACCGGTACACGGACCACGCCTTCAGAGACATACAACGAGACTGTCGCTTTATCCCCTTGGCGAGCTTTGCGCCTTGGCGCGCAAAAACTCATTGCATCAAGTCTATGCCAATCCGCCGAAGGAGATTTAACCGCGGAGATTGCGGAGAAGCGCGGAGGGAAGACGAATGGTGCTAATTCGAAATGAAAGTGCGGACTCAAGTTATGAGGACTGAATCGCATCATCCATGACAACTCGGTTCTCACTCCACAATCCTCCGCCCCCCTCCGCGGCTAATTCGCCACTGAATGCAAACAGATAATCACCGAGCCATTGCGCAGCCTGATCGAACAAAAACATCTCGAACCGATCCATTTTAAAGACTCGTACTCAATCCCCCTCCCCGTAACCGGTTCGGTCGCTTGGTAACCATGCCTGTCCAAAATCCGAAGTGGTTGTGGGGCACTCCAGTTGGATCGCACAAGATTGCAAACCAAGCCTTAACGCTGCCCCATGAACAACCGGATCGCTTCGATCTTTCCTTGATATTTTCCGACATCTTTCTCCATGACTTGACTGCCGGTATCGGCGCCGATCTGCATCCCATCATTGGGTTGTTTAAATATCAACTCCTCCATCGCAGTCTCCGACTCCAATCGACCGTCCACGTAGAGCTGCAAACGCTTATCGTTCGTTACTTTGGCAGTTACTTTCGCCCACTTCCCGATAATCGACTCGCCTCCCCGAACCGTTTTGAGCCCCGCAGCACTCCTGTAACCAACCAGTGGCTTCCCGTCTGCAATCGCTAACACGTATCCCAACGATTGACCACCGTGAGCGATCACAACTCCGTCTTTGTCTGCCCACAAAACGACTTCAATCTCCAATGGACTAAAACTTGGATCAAGAACCTGTGAGTTGCCCACTTCGATGATCGCTGCACCATCGAAAATACCAACCTGCTTTCCATCTCTTCCCACCCCAAACTTGATCTTGGATTTTTTGACCATGGACTCATTTGCCGCTTTGGCATCGTTCAGGTCCAAATCGATGACCCAACGATTGACATTGGATCTAGCAGGGGAATTTCGTGCTGGTTCCGGTGGCAAATTCTCGTCCGCATAACGAGGTACATGAAAGCCGATCGCCTCGACCTGTTGTCGATATTCCTCCTCTAACTGCTGACGCAACGCACTGGCCTTCGCGTCATCAATCAGATTCTTGGTCTCATAAGGATCATTGCTCAAATCAAACAACTCGGTCCATTCCTCATGCCCGGGATACTTGATCAATTTTGCGTTCGCCGTGCGTACAGCCGTAGCACTAGGAGTACCAAATGGCCGTTCCAGAAAGTAATTGTAGAAGAAGGATTTTCGCCAGTCGGTCGCATCCGGTTTGCTGGAGAGCAGCGGCTTCCAACTCTTACCTTGCATGTCGTCGGGGATTTTGACCCCAGCTAATTCCAGAAAGGTTGGGGCCAAATCGATATTCAAAACCAATTCATCGCGAATGGATCCTCGCGATACCATCTTCGGATAACGGACAATCATGGGAACTCTCATCGCTTCTTCGTAAGCGGAGCGTTTATCTCCCAAACCATGCTCTCCTAGATAGTATCCGTTGTCACTGCTGTATACGACGACGGTGTTTTCGCTGAGCCCCAAACGATCCAGCTTATCCAAGATCTTCCCCACGTTCTCGTCGATGGCGCGCAATCCACGAAACATTCTAAGATTGGTCTTCACCGTCTTTTGATCCGGATCCACTCTAACTTGGTTCTTCCCTGCGCGTTGGTCCCCGACGGGACGATAAATCGCAGGGGTAGCAAGATTCGGTACAACCCTCGCCGTTGCCTCGCCGTAGGTATCTTCGTGTCGTTCCGGCGGAGTGAATGGACCATGACAAGTCTTGTAACCGAGCACTAACGAGAAGGGTTGTGACTTGTTGTTCTCGATGAACCCCAACGCATACTCGGTCGAAACGTCATCGACCCATCCGTTCGTCGCTTGCTTCTCACCATTGATCTCGAAGGGACAGTTGAAGTACACACCTTGGCCGACAAAGCTTGCCGAATAATCAAATCCTGGTCGTTGCCCGCTCTGAGAACCCATGTGCCACTTCCCGACGTAGCCTGTCTTGTATCCAGCTGATCTCAGTAGGGTCGCATGGGTGACGCTACTCTCTGGAAAGGGAGTGTGGTTATCGATGACTCCGTTCCTGTGGCCATATCGCCCCGTCAAAAAAGCAGCGCGACTCGGCGCACATAATCCCAAGACAACAAAAGCGTTTCGGAATCGGACTCCATCCGCAGCCAGTCTGTCGAGATTGGGTGACTCCAGCCATGGGAATCTCCCTTTTTCCCCTTGCTCGCGCTGAACAACACCCAATGCATCCCATCTTTGATCGTCGGTGTAAATGAAGACAAAATTGGGACGGGACTCACCCCAGACCCAACTCGGACTCATCGCTAACACTACTCCGAAGAACCAAATCGACACACGCAGGAATCGAGCAATCACTTGTTGATACTCCATGGAATACTTCGCCAGTTTGGCATCCAGCATCGCTCGGCATCTTGTCGCGAGCCGAACCGCCAGTATCGCTGAAGGTTGCCTATCCGACAACCAGACGCTCCCCTGTCCACTCCTCCCCCCGAAGTGAAACGAGAATCGCACAAGCCAAATCCAGTCGCTTTTCGAGTCGAGCGCGTGGTGACGTGCAGAAAAGTCCCAATCGATTCTGGTGCCGCAGTCCGTGTAAACTGCGTCGCGGTTGGGGAGCTTTACCGACCCGTCCGGACGTTCTGGCTTCTGACCCATCCTTCTCCCCGCTCCGGGAATCGTCCTAACACCCAGCTCGGCGTTTGTATCAATACCTCAAACTCCACTCCCTCGCCAAGGGGACGACTGCCAGCTTCTTTTGACCTCTCGCTCATTCCTTCAAAAAGTTGGGTCTCGCGAACGACCACTCCGTTCGTCCATGCGTAGCGATCGGGAGATTCCATCCACGCATGCAATCCTAAACAAGAACCGAGGCACATCGCGCCGATACTTGCCAGCAATGGCCCCCGTCTCGAAAAAAGACAACTCCACGCAAACACCGGTCCCGCTAGGATCCACGCGATGGCTGCAAGGTTGCGTTCCCAATACCAAGTCAGTGGAATACGAAACCATCTCCCCAAGCCGAACGAAGACTCGAGGACACTCCCTTTCGCCGGGGCAGATTCACGGGCAATTTCCAAGTTGCTTAGGATAGCTTCGTCACCGGGAGCGATGCGATTTGCGATCTGATACGCATGAATGGCTCGCCCAAACTCGCCCGCTCGGAACCAAGCGTTTCCCTGATGGAAATATGCATTCGCGTTGGGCTCGCCCTGGCGGCACAACATCTCCATCGCAGTCGCCAAGCTACGAAAATCTTCTACCGCAGTGATTTGAGCAAATTGCTCCAACAGTGGTTTCCAAGATGATTCCATCGTGTCCGCCATAGCGGTAGATCCCCCCGTCACGAGGAATACGCCCCAGAACATTGCAAGTTTTCCGAACGCGAATCGCTTATTCTCTCCCAAACTCATTCGGGACAAATGTTCCAAAAGTGATTTTTGAACCTCGCTCGCCTTGGACAGAAGCTGGGAATCCTCGAACTCCGTAGCCGGACTGAACCGACGCGAGTCAAGCTTGAAGAGGAAGTCTCGCAAGGAGTCCAAGAGCTCACCGGAAACCCCGCACCTCTCCGCGCTCTCGACGATGTCACGAGTCGTCATTCCCTCGACCGGACCATTCGGTGAATGGGCCATAATCTCAGCAAAACTCTGATGCATCCGTTTGCATGCCCAATCGGTATCCCCCCTCCGAAAAGCTTCAACAATTTCTCGCATCTGGTTTTGAATGCGTAGTTCTAATGCCCCCCTTCGCTTTTCGGATCGCGCTCGGATTGACCGACGGAATAGCGCAATCGCCAGAACACCCAGTGAGCCGAACCAACTGATCGCAACCGCAGCCATCCAATGCTCGCTCCGCAGAATATTTTCAACTACAGGACGCGACTGAATCGTGCCAGACGTAATGTCGACCGAGTCCGATCGTTCCTCGTGTAGGGAGTCATGGTTGCTCGAGGGAGGACTGGTAAGATTCATCGCGGCCCCCTCCTCGACGTCGATCGTCATTGCATTGCCAAGTACATCCTTAAAGGTTTCACTGCCGGGATCGAATGTTTGGAAAACTAGCGGCGGAATGGCATCCATCTTTTTCTTCGGACGCAGCGAATACTCAAACACCTTTTTATTCCCTTCCGTTTGGCCAATCGGCGAGTCGTCGATGATCTCAAACGAATCGGCCACAAAGGGAATATTCGTCAACTTCGGTGCAAACACCGGTTCCAAGCTGCTCTCCGCCGATGCGATAGTCAGCTTGAGAGTGATAGGATCCCCCACTCGGCACTTGCTCGTCGACAATGCGGTGTAGAGGTTGTAGTCACCTATCCCACCGAAGTAATTCGTGGGCCGGGGTGTTGGAACCTCCATCACTTCGATCTGTACTGAGGGAGAGTTCGCTGCAATTTGCTTGGCTATGAGCCTCTCCTCTTCGCGTGCGACGGCAAACGTCCCTTTCACCATCGCGGGACCAAACGTGTAACGACCAGGCATATTGGCCCGCATCGATTTCGTTATCTCGTAGACGAAAAACTCGTGCTCTTCGCCCGACTCGATCTTCTTTTTGGTCTTACCTGTCAATAGATCGAACAGAGCTAGCTGCGGACCGTCGAAGAGAAACGTTCCCGATGTGCGAATCCCATTGATTGTGAACCCATAATTTCGGTCCGATAGCAACGTTTGCAGCCATTGGCTTTGATCCGGTCCCTTCAGTCCGTCAGGCGTCTCCACCCAGGGGATACTCAGTCGCGGTGGACGCCTGGCGAGGGGTCGAACGGGATCTCCTTCCCAGTCAGGAATACCACGTACCAAAATTCGAAGTGTTACATCAAACTTCTCCGTCGGATAAACGCGAGTCTTCGAAACATTGGTCTCCAGAAATACATAATCCTGAGGCGCAGGCTCCAAGACGCGGATCTCTATCGGCTCGCTGCGGTACTGCTTCCCCTCAAATTCGACGGAGATGGACGGGACGGTGAGGCTCCCCTTCCGCTTGGGAGTCAGTTGGTAGTCAAAGTCGACACGATAAAGATTGCGCTGCATCACCCTCCCGTTGATGATGGTCGTCGACGATTGATTCAACGGCCTCTCGGAAATCAATTCCGTAGTGAAATCTTCTTGGAGGGAATCCAATTTTGGAGCTGCCACTCCGTCCATATTGTTGAGCGATATTCGCAACGTGAGGGACTCTCCGACGAACACCTCGTCAGCATCGGTGTCAACATGGATACTCGGTTGCTGTTGCGCAGCGACGGTTCCGACGCAGATGGCCACAAACAGGAAGGTAAGTATCGAAATTGGGATTCGAATCATGACTACCAATCCTTTTCCACTGGTTTTCGTCCGTAAATCCGTTCTCTCCAACGCTTGTCTCGAATTCGCTTCTCGACTTCCCTTTCACGCACTTTGCGAAGAAGCTCCTCGAGCCGATCGGGGCTGATCACCCATGGTTCTCCCTCCGCAGCAGCCCCTTCTTCGACCGACGCATCAGGTTTTCCGCTCTTCTCATCGGGGGTCGTTTGGGTTGGTTCTTGTTTCTCGCCGGCCGCTTTCTTGTCCGGCTCTTCTTTTTTCTTAGGGGCAGGCTGATCCCCAGGTGCAGGCTCTTGCTTCTCTTGCTCGCTCTTCTCGTCTCCCGCTTGATGTTCCTCACTCTGGTCCTTGGACGCATCCTCCTTCGACGAGGAGTCCTCATTCTTGGACGATTCGCGTTTTTCTGAGGAATCGCTCTTCGATGGGGAATCTTCCTTTTTAGAGGAGTCCTCACCTTCCTTGGATTCTTGATCCTTCGAATCGCCCTCGTCGGAGGAAGAGGGATCCTTGGGAGGTACAAGTTCCCTCAGTAGTCGCAACGCTTCCTTTGCCTGTTCCCTCGCATCGCGCGATTCTCGAGACAAACCATGATTCAGAGCGGCGTGCATCGCCTCGGCCGCTTGCGGGCCGACCGAAATAGCTTTCTCTAAGTAGCTCGTATCGCTCGAGATAGCATCTGCTTGTTCGGATGGTTTCTGAGCAGCGAGCGATTGCGATGCCTTCTCGGCCAGAAGAGCCGCTCGCTTCCGATTCCACGTCTGGCGTTGCAACCATCTTTCGCGAGGCAACTCGACGGAGAAGGCATCGGCTGGTTCCAATTCTTGAACTAGTCCCTCTTGTTCCTGAAGGGATCGGTCGAGCAATGCTTCGTAGGGGGCGAGCAAGTTCCAAAGGCTTTCCAAGGATTGAATCCCTCTCAACTGCTCTTGCACTGCTTTGCCGGCCGAAAAGGAATTCAATACATCATTCGATTGGACCATAGCATCGCGGATCTCGGCGAAGAAACGATCCATGACCGCCAGGGTTTGATTCATTGCATCCTGAGAAGCGTTCGGTGCATCGTCTTGCTCGTCCCCTTTCAACTCCAACTGAAGCTGCTGCTCAGCGATGGCCAATTCTTCGATCAAGGCGCGTTGTCGAGTTGCTAAGTCGGCATAGACCGTCGGCTGGAAACCATCTCGAGCCTCTTGGGTTCCATGAAGCAGTTCCACTTGAGATTTTGCGATCGCTTGGACCGCAGCGAAGCCACCTGACTTTGCGACCTTCGCCCGCAGATCCTCCAATCGCCACGCATCTTTTGCTTTCGCGATCCATAGTTTCGTTGCAACCAACGCCTGTCTCGCAGGTTGCTTTTCTGGTGCCAACTCCAAGCTATTCGAAAAGGAATCGATCGCTAGCGTCGCTAACGTCTCAAGGCGTTGACGCTCTTGATCGGCGATAGGAGTCTCGCCAGGCTTTATCTCCGGAGAAATTTGATTCAGATAGAGTCTACCCAAATTGAATTGGGCAGCCGATACGAGACCGGAATCGCTCGAACGCGAAGCTTGCTCGTACCATCCAATCGCTTCTTCCAAATTACCATTCGTCTGTTCCACATAAGCCCGCTCGAAGGCCTCGCGAGGTTCCACGGTTGCTCCGCTATCGGCTAACAAGAGAGCCGAAGTCGAAGGCCAGCAACAAACCAACGCGAGCACAGATGCAATCTGCATGGGCGAATTCGAAGCACTTGGACGACGCATGGAAAAGCGATTGCATTGAGACAAAAACGGAGCCAGGACAAGGCAAACGAGGGATGCGCCGAGAAACCACTGAAACTGTTCCGCTTTGACCACTTCGGATTGTGTTTCTCCAGAGCCTATGGCGTTGTCCGATAGAAACTCGGTATGAAAAGCAGCCATATCCATCGAGCGGGTCCCTACAGGAACGAATCTGCCCTTGGTTCTCTCGGCAATATCTTCGAGCAATGCCGGCTCCAGTTTGCTCCAAACTTCTTCCCCTTTGTATTCGACGAAACCACCTGTGTCCCCTGCAGGAATGCGAGCTCCTCGTTTGGAATCGCCGAGACCTATTGCATAGACGGGTATGTTCTCCTGGGCAGCGAACTCAGCCGCTTCCACCGGACTGGATTCCAGATCCCCGCCATCGGAAACCAACAGAATCGATCGCCGTCCCGAAGGAGTTTTAGCTAGGATTTCGGTGCTTTTGCGAATGGCGTCCCCGATGGCTGTCCCTCCTCGCGGCGCACTAAATGGATCGACACTGGCAAGGATGCGTTTGAAGTTTTCGTAGTCGACAGTGAGAGGGGATTGAATGACAGCTTGACCAGCAAAGACGATCAATCCGATCCTCTCTCCCTGTAACTGATTCACGAGACTTGCAATATCTGCTTTGGCGCGATCCAGACGGGAGGGCAATACATCGGTTGCCGTCATCGAGCGCGATACGTCGAGAACGACGTAGAGATCGTTGCTCCGACTCTCGACTTTTTGCTCAGCCTCGCCGAATTGCGGACCTGCGAGAGCGAAGAATGCCAGAAGAATAGCGATCGCTTGCAATATCCCGCTGGCCCATGCGGACCAAGAATTGCGTGGCAAAAGGATTTGCGTTTGCATGGAACCAGGGGCGAATCGCTCTCTCCTGTGCTCATTGCGAACCACACTCCACCAGACCAACGTCAGCCAAACCAACGCGGCAATCCAACCTGCAGTCCAGTAGATAGGGTTGCGCCATTCCATCGAATTACCTCGTTTCGCGATTTGGTTTTACGCGAGCCATTGAAGTCTCGTCCGTCTCAAACCGTATGACAAACACAATAGAATGATTCCCGGAAGCACCACCCACGAATAGGCCTCGGTGTAACGAGCGAAATGCATTTCTTCCACCTCGCTCTTTTCCAATTGATCGATTTGGGAATAGACTTCGGCCAAACCCTGCGTGTCGGACGCGTGAAAGTAGCTTCCCCCCGTTTCCTGGGCGATCTCTTTGAGCAAGGTCTCGTCCATCGTAAAGCGTGCAGGGACGAGCATTCGGGTGCCAAACTCATCTTCGCGTGGGACGGGTACAACCCCGTTTTGACCAATCCCGATGGTGTAGACTTTGATTCCAAGTTGCTTGGCCAATTTCATGGCATCGCGAGGGTCGACCGCTCCTGCATTGCTATCTCCGTCCGTAAGCAGAACGGCAATTCGACTTTTCGAACGAGCGTTCTTGAGTCGATCGATTCCGAGGGCTAGGCCATCCCCAATCGCAGTAGCCAATTCTTCCTCCAAGCTCTGCTCATTCAGAATGCGCCCCCTCGCATCTCGGATCGGTCGAGGGATCTGAAGCGAATCCACGACGCTCACCATCGCTCGGTGATCCAACGTGAGAGGACATCGACTTTCCGCAAAACCCCCAAAGGCGACGACGCCAATCGGATCGTTTGGTCTCCCTCGCAATCCCAACTCTTTGTCACCTTGAACAAACGCTTTCACCACATGCTTGACCGCTGCTAGACGATTCACTTGCCTTTCGTCCAACTCAAAGTCAATCGCCTCCATCGAACCAGAGATATCGAGTATCAGCTCGATCGCGATTCCCTCGCCACTCACACGAGACTCGCTTTCTCCCCATTGGGGACGCGCCATTCCGATCAACAAACAACTGAGAGCAATCCCTTCCGTAAACGGAACACACCTGTGCACCCAAGTCCAAACCGAACGAGGAGGACGTTGCAAACCTCTTACAGCCGAGAACAGGACAACCGGCCGTGGGCTTCGCTTTCGGAAGTACCAAATCCCGATCCAAACCAGCGGAATCGCGAATAGCCATCCCCAATGCAAGAAGCGAAAGGAGTCAAACATCAGTGGTCTCCTCCGCCGTTCTTACGGTCCAATGCAAAGCAGTCGATCACATCTCGAGCAGTTCGAACAGCAGTGGCTACGGCACCGGGATCCGGTCTTTGTCCGCCAAACTTCACCACATCTGCAGAGGACAAAAAAGCATGAAGTGATTGGCTCCATTCGGGCGACAGGTAAGGTGTTTGTCGAGTTGCGATCCAAAACTCTTCGGTCGTTAGCTCCGGTGCATGAAGGCCCGTCTTCTTTTCGATGAATTGCCGTACAATTGCCGTCAATCGAATGTAAAACTCTTGAAATCGATTCTCTTCCGGGAGCTTCTCCGACAAGAGAACATCCAGCATGCGCGTCGCGTATCCTTCTGGCGTCTCTACCTTCTTGCGATGACGTCTCCAAACCCGGAGCGCTAACCATGCGACCCAAGCAAGGATCGCCATCGCGATAGCCCCGATCGCTACGAGCCACATCCACTGGGAATCCCCTACCCTGGAAGGGGATTCCAATTCCGCTCCTTGAATGGAGGACAGATCGACTGCGTCGGTGTTGCCGACGATTTCGATATCCATCAAGGGGCTTGCCATGATCCCTCGTTCGGTACCTGATGGTGTATTGCTGGAGCCTTCCCGCTTTACAAAGGGGATGGCCAATCGAGGCAAGGTTACCTTACCGACCCTGTTCGGAGTCACGATCACTTGCCAGACCTGTGTCTTGCTATCGCTCGATTCCAGAGATTCCAATTCTCGGTAAATAGAAAAGAACTCCGGCGCAACGATTAGTTCCGGATCACGATGCTCCAAAATGGAATCGGCTTCGACCGTGAACTGAAGAACCAGCCTATCCAATAGGCTGGGTTCGCCGGGAGACACATTCACTCGAATACTCCAACCCGGCTCGCTGGCCTCCTTTCTAACTACCGCGACGGTATTTTCCTTGCTCGCATGCTGTGCGCGGGCAGGGGTGGAACGGCAGAACGAAAGAGGTATCAGGCTAGCAATCGGGATGCAAAGCAGGACGCGAAGATAGATTGAACTCATGAACGTGCACGCTCCCTCGCGAGGAAGAATCGTTGCAAGTCATGGGAGTATGGACGATCGGTTCGGAGGGTCAAGCTTTCGACTTGGGCACGCCGAAATATCTCCAACAGTCGATCGTCCCGTTCCTTCGCCTGCGCTGCATACCACTTTCGTACCGACGAGCTCGAGGAGTCCATTTCAATGATTTCGCCCGTCTCGGCGTCTTGAAAGGCGACCCAGCCCACATTGGGAAGCGATTCTTCTCGCGGGTCTCGCAGAAGAAACGCGATGCAGTCGTGCCGTTGGTTCGCGATGGCGAGATCGCGTGAGAATTCCTGACTGATGAAGTCGCTCAAGACAAAGAGGATGCATCGCCGATGGTGAACGCGTCCAAGATATTGTAGTGCTCGTCCTATGTCCGTCGTCCGCTGGATAGGTTCGACAGTCAGCAACTCGCGGATGAGACGGAGAACGCTCCCGCGTCCTTTGCGAGGAGGAACGTACCGAACAATATCGTCAGCGAAGAGCAGCAATCCGACTTTGTCATTATTTCGAATGGCCGTAAACATCAACACTGCGGCGACTTCGATGGCGAGATCCAGCTTGGATCGTTCGGAGGTTCCGAATGCTCCCGACGCAGATATATCGACGGCGAGAACGATCGTCGACTCTCGTTCTTCGCGAAAGGTCTTGATGAAGGTGGAACTGGAACGGGCGGTCACATTCCAATCGATAGTTCGGATATCGTCACCGGGAACATACTCCCGGACCGACTCAAACTCCATTCCTCGGCCCTTGAAGGCGCTTGCATATTCGCCGGACAATAGATCGTTGACTTGCCGTCGCGCTTGGATTTGCACGCGGCGAACTTCTCGCAGAATATCGTCGAGTTCGCGTGCTGCCATGATGGCTCTTAGGGAACGGGGACTGCGTCGAGGACTTGGCGAACGATATCGTCGGCGGACATCTCTTCCGCTTCCGCTTCGTAAGTCAATAAAATGCGATGCCGCATGACTTCGAGCGCGATCTCCTTGACGTCTTGTGGAGTGACGAATGGTCGTCCCGCTAGGAACGCATTGGCACGCGCGGCAACACAGAGACTGATCGAGGCTCGGGGTGACGCGCCACACTGGATCAACGCCTTTAACTTGGGCAGTTTGAACTTTTCGGGTTCGCGTGTTGCAGCGACCAAGTCCAATACATAGTCCTGGATCTTGTCATCCAGATAGACAAGATGGACGGCGGATTTCATCTCCAACAAACGGCCTGGCTCGAGAACCGGGAGGACGCGTGGTTGCGAGGCATCCATGGCGGATTGGATTACCTTTCGTTCCTCCTCCTTGCTGGGATAGCCGACGACCACCTTGAGCATGAATCGATCGACTTGGGCTTCCGGAAGCGGATAGGTCCCCTCCTGCTCGATCGGATTCTGGGTAGCGAGTACCAAGAAAGGCTCCTCGAGAGGGTAGGTCGTGTCGCCGATGGTCACCTGTCGTTCTTGCATGGCTTCGAGCAAGGCGGATTGCACTTTGGACGGTGCCCGATTGATTTCATCCGCGAGAATGAGATTCGCGAAGATCGGTCCTTTGCGAGTTCCAAACGTCCCTTCTTTGGGATTGTAGATCATTGTCCCGATCAAGTCGGCGGGAAGGAGATCCGGCGTGAATTGGATGCGTTGGAATTCGCAGTGAATAGCTCCCGCCAAGGCTTTGATCGCAGTGGTCTTCGCAAGCCCGGGTAATCCTTCGAGCAATACATGGCCGCCGGTTAGCAGAGCAATGAGCAGACGGGAGAGCATAGCGTCCTGACCCACCAGTACTTTGCGAACCTCGGTCCGTACGTTTTCCAAGTCTTCACGGAAGGGATAGATCGTATCTCGAATGCGTTGGATATCGACAGTCATAAATGTGTGGGGTTGGGGGCGCGGTCGTACTTTACCTTCGAGTGCCGGACTGAACAGCACTGGTTTTTGGTTTTGCGAGAAAACTCAGATGTTTAGTCGCAAGCCACGGGGAGGGAGCCGGAAGGAATTTGGCAACATTTGGTTCCTTGCCTGGAATCGAATCATCGCCGTGGGATAAAATGGAGTGGCCCGTTTGCCCTCATCCAACCCCGCCTTCCGTCACCATGATGATTCGGTACGCACTCCTTGCGTTTTGGTTTTCGACTTGTTTGCTTCCGGAGCATTCTCCTGCGGGGGCCCCATCCGTCGACTTCAAACGAGAGGTCCGGCCCATTCTGTCCAATCGCTGCTTCGCTTGCCATGGCCCGGATGAGGAGAAAATCGAGTCAGGTCTGCGCCTGGATTCGCTTGCAAACGCGACAAGTCGCGCCGACTCCGGTTCGCCAGCCATTGTTCCCGGAAAGGCGTCGGAATCGGAAATGATCCGAAGGGTTTTAAGCCAAGACCCAAGCGAGAGAATGCCGCCTCCCGAATTTGGCGCCGCCCTGTCGGACTCGGAGGTCGCCGCATTGCGAGCATGGATCGACGCAGGAGCGACCTACGAAAAGCATTGGTCTTTTGACGAGCTTATGAAGACCCAGCCGCCGCCGCTGCTAGATGCAACGAAGGAGTGGCGAGAGTGGCCGACCTCCCCGATCGACTCTTACGTCCTGAAACCTATGTTGGAGCGTCATTGGTCCCCATCTCCGCAAGCCGATCGGGCGATTCTACTCCGTCGCATCTACCTCGACTTGATCGGTCTTCCTCCTAGCCTTGAAGAACTGAATGAATTCTTGGCCGATACGGAACCCGATGCGATCGAGAAACGACTCGATGCACTGCTCGCATCCCCCGCGTATGGCGAGCACTGGGGACGCAAATGGTTGGACTTAGCAAGGTACGCGGACTCGGCTGGCTATGCCGATGACCCGCAGCGAACGATCTGGGGTTATCGAGACTGGGTGATCCGCGCGTTCAATCGCGGGATGCCTTTTGATCAATTCACGATCGAGCAGTTAGCTGGCGATTTGATCGAACAGCCCACCGAAGATCAACTCGTCGCCACAGCCTTTCATCGAAATACGTTGACTAACAACGAAGGCGGCACGAATGACGAGGAGTTTCGAAATGTCGCTGTCGTCGATCGGGTCAACACAACCATGTCGGTCTGGATGGGTGTCACGATGGCATGCGCTCAATGCCACAGTCACAAGTACGATCCCATATCGCAAAAGGAATACTTCGAGGTTTTCGCGATCTTCAATCAATCGCAAGACGCGGACCGAACCGACGAAAGCCCGACTCTCGCTTGGTTCACACCTGAACAAAGACAACAAATCGAAAGTTGGAAAAAACGGATCGAGGATCTGCATCGCGAGTTAGAGGCACCGGAGCCTTTATGGGCGGATGCACAAAGGGCTTGGGAAGAACATCTTGCTGAACCGATCGTTTGGAGCCGCGTCCAGCTAACTCCTATATCACGCGATCAGGAGCCAGGAATATCACCACAGGAGGACGGATGGGTGGAGGTGAAGCCGGACTCCCAAGCTTACTCGCTTGAAATGCAATGGACGATTGCGAGCAAGAAAGATCTCCGACAGCTCCATGGCATCGCGGTGAACACTCAAGGGTTAGAGGGGCTCAAGATCAACGAAGTCCGGGGGGCTTTGCGGTCGCTCCAGAACTCGCCTCTTCCCGCTCGTTTTGTTCGCATCGAACTGCCAGGAGAGGACAAGATCCTTTCGCTCGCAGAAGTCCAGATATTCCGTGGATCCGAGAATGTCGGCCCCCAGGGAAAGGCGACGCAGTCAAGCGAGGGATTTGAAGGAGCCCCTGCGAGAGCCATCGACGGGAAAACCGATGGGGAATACACGAAGAACTCGGTCACCCACACCGAAAAATCTTCCTCCCCTTGGTGGGAAGTCGAACTCGCAGAACCGACGCCTGTGGATCAGATTCGTATTTGGAACCGAACCGACAACAAGCTAGAGGATCGATTGAGCGGTGCCATCGTCCGCGTCCTTGGATCCGACCGAGAAGGGATCAGCGAATTCCGCATCGAAAAGGGGGCAGCGTCTCACGAGTTTCAAATCGTCCCCTCTGCTGCGATCCCCTGGTCCTTCGCTCATTCCGCTGGGGAGATCGGAAACTCGGAAGGTCCGAAAGCGATCGATGGCAAACCTCAAACCGGCTGGACCGTCGGTAGCGGTGAACCGGAGGCCAGTCGATTGGTTTTGGCGATCGACTCGATTCAGTTAGGATCGGCATCGGAAATGCTAACGTTTCCCATGACATTGACTCTTCAATTGCAGCTTCAACCATCGAAGCAGCAATCCGGATCTGGCTCCATAGGCGTGTCGACGAGCAATGATTCACGATTATTGGAATGGATGAAACTGCCTTCCAAGGTGCATTCTGTTGTTCAGAAACCCAGACTGGATCGGAGCGACGAGGAAGAGAATTTTCTGCATCGCTACTACGTTCGCTCCATCGCACCGGAGCGCGAGGCATTGCGAACCGAATTGGCATCGCTGGAAAAAAGGTTGGCGGACACCAAGCCGGAAACGACGGTTCCGGTGATGAAGGAATTGGACTCCGATAAGCGGCGCGAAACGCATGTTCAGTTGCGGGGAAATTACCGAGTCCACGGGGAGCAGGTTGGTCCGGGATTGCCGGTTGCATTTCATTCGTATGCCAAGCCAGAAAAGAGCAAACCATCGGAGTTAACGCGCTTGGATTTAGCGAAGTGGCTGGTCCAATCGGACAACCCTCTCACTCCACGTGTAATCGCCAATCGTTACTGGGAGTATTTGTTTGGAACCGGCATCGTTCGAACGAGCGAAGAGTTTGGCTCTCAAGGAGACTTGCCCACGCACCCCGAATTGCTTGACCATTTGGCGACAGAATGGATTCGTTTGGAATGGGACACTAAGAAATTCCTTCGCTATTTGGTTCTGACCCGGACTTACCAACAGACATCTTCGGTTTCTGCCGAACGATTCGAGCAAGACCCCGAAAATCTGTATTTCTCGCGAGGCCCGCGGTTCCGTGCCAGTGCTGAACAAATTCGCGATATGGCCCTCGAGGCCGCCGGCCTATTATCCCATCGCATGTTCGGCCCTCCTGTTCGACCGATGCAGCCGAGCATGGGACTGAATGCTGCGTTCGGTAGCAAAACGGATTGGGAGACGAGCAAAGGAGAGAACCGCTACCGCAGAGCGTTGTACACGCAATGGCGCCGCTCGAATCCCTATCCATCGATGGCAACCTTCGATGCTCCGAACCGAGAGGTCTGCGTCTTGAAGCGGGATCGCACGAATACACCGTTGCAAGCATTGGTCACGTTGAACGATCCCGTGTTTGTTGAGGCCGCGCAGGGACTCGCCCGGCGAGCTGTGCTAAGAGAAGGTGTGGATAAGACCTTCGAAGCCCGCCTGGACAAGGTCTTCGAGTTGACGCTGGCGAGAAAACCGCGAGCAACGGAAACTGCCGCGTTGCGCTCACTTTTGGAAGAAGCCATTTTGGAACTGGAGCCGACACCCGAGTTGGCGACGAAGCTCGCTACCGAACCGTTGGGCCCTCTCCCGGACGGAGCGTCTCCGAGCGAGCTCGCCGCTTGGACAGCCCTGTGCAATGTCGTTTTGAACCTCGACGAATTTTTGATGAAGCCATGACCCCACCCTTTCATCACCATCTATCGCAACAGACGCGGCGTTATTTCCTCGGAGCGGCCTCCGGTGGAATAGGAGCTGTGGCGCTCCAGGGGCTCCTGGGAAACCAAGCGGCTGGCAATTCGACGAACGAATCCCTTCGACAGCCTCATTTTCCCGCGAAAGCCAAACATGTAATCTACCTTCACATGACGGGCTCACCTCCCAATTTAGATTTGTTCGACTACAAACCCAAATTGATCGAGCTGGATGGACAGGACGCTCCTGCTTCGGTTTTACAGGGGAAAGAGTTTGCGTTCACCAAAGGGACGCCGAAGCTGTTGGGAACACGCCATAAATTTGTAGAGTCCGGAAAGAGTGGACTGCTTCTTAGCGACTGCTTGCCCCATCTACAGGGCGTCGCAGATGAATTGTGTTTGGTGCACAGCATGCATACGGATCAATTCAATCATGCTCCGGCGGAGTTACTGGTTTACACGGGATCTCCGCGCAGTGGACGGCCATCCTTTGGCTCGTGGGTTACCTATGGACTGGGTAGCGAGAATGAAAATTTGCCCGCGTTTGTCGTGCTCATCAGCAGCGGTGTGCAACCCAACGGCGGAAAAAGTTCGTTCGGTAGCGGATTTCTCCCCAGCGTGTACCAGGGAGTCCAATGTCGATCGCAGGGCGATCCGGTCCTCTTCGCGTCCGACCCCGCCGGGATGAGTCGGTCGCTTCGTCGCAAGACGCTCGATGCGCTGAACGAATTGAATCAAATTCAAATGGAAGAGAAGGGACACCCAGAGACGCAGACGCGAATATCCCAGTACGAGCTCGCGTTTCGCATGCAGACCAGCGTACCGGAGGTTATGGACATCTCGCGCGAAACTCAGGCCACACTCGACGATTACGGTGCCAAGGTCGGGGGATCCAGTTTGGCCAATAATTGCTTGCTCGCACGGAGATTGGTCGAGTCAGGGGTTCGGTACGTCCAGTTGTTCGACTGGGGATGGGACTTTCACGGGACCGGTCCGGCCGAAGACATTCGCGATGGTTTGACAAAGAAGTGCGAGACCATGGATCGCCCCGTAGCAGCACTGATTCGAGACTTAAAGCAGCGAGGCCTCCTCGACGAGACACTGATCATTTGGGGGGGAGAGTTCGGCAGAACCCCGTTCCGCGAAGGTCGAACAGCGAAAGGGGATATCCTAGGCCGCGATCACTATCCTGATTGTTTCACCATGTTCATGGCAGGAGGTGGTACCAAGGGAGGCTTTGAATATGGTGCGACCGATGATCTAGGATTCGGCGTCATCGAAAATCCAGTTCACGTGCATGACATGCAAGCTACATGGCTGCATTGCTTGGGATTCGATCACACCAAATTAACGTATCGATTCCAAGGGCGAGACTACCGACTCACCGATGTCCATGGCAACGTGGTGCAGGCCTTGCTCGCGTGATCTGGGATCGCCAACACATTCACAGACCTAATCAACCAAACGCAGAAACGCCTGAGTCATAGGCTTTCTCGAACAACAAACCATGTTCCATCGATCGAAAACCGAGGCGGTGAAGCAGCGTTACGATGCGTTGTTGATCGGCCGAGGCGACGATCCGAACGATTCGCTTTCGTTCTTGCTGGAGCTGGCGCAGCGACTCGGCAAGCAAATAAGTGTATTGCTCTTGGGCTTCGTCGGTTTCTGGAAGGTCAGAGAGGACCATGCGCACCACACTGGAATCCAAGCCAACGATACTGGGGTCTGGGTACCAATACGAAACGATACCGGCTAAGGCCGGAGGAGATTTGATCATCAGGTGAAAACGGGTCTGTTCGCAGTGCCCCAATACCGTGCTGGTCCACCAGTGATCGTAGTCCTCGTCGAGCATGCGTCCGATGGTGCAAGTTCTGCGGGCTTGGATTTGCATGCGGTCCATGGGAGGGCGGAACACGGACAAATCCAGTTCCCAGCACTCCGTCGGCCGGACCGGAACATAGCCCGCGTCGGTGAGCCAGCGCTGCGTTTTGAAATCGTTGGCAAACAACCCCATCAAATTATCGCCGTCCGCAATCCCAAGATAGAATCCGCTTCGATCTCCTCCGCCGAGCGCTGAACAACTCTTTGCACCGAGGGATTTCAGCTGGGAATCGGCGTGGGACAACAACATGGCAGCGATCGCGTCTTCGCCAGGCCCAGGAGAAACGCAAATGCGATGTATTGCCGCATGATCGCGGCTTTGGCCTTGGAGATCGCGATTTCCGACAAATCCAAAGTGAGCAAATCCGACGGGATTGTTCAGATGGTCGATGGCGAGGATGAGCTCGTTCGCGTTGAAAAATGGTTTCGAGAGAACGCACGTATCCCAAATATGAACGGGACAGGCTGCCAGCGAATGAATGGAGGCGTGATGCAACCCCCAAAGCTTGGCTAATACGGGAGTGTCTGTATTGAGAAACGCCCTAATCGACCACACACATCACCCCAAAACTGCCGGAACGCGGAAACATTCGTCGTCGGCGGAGGGGGCATTTTGAAGCGCTTCGGCTCTTGTCACCGAAGGCTTCGGCCTGTCAGCAGCTAAAATATTCGCTAGCTCAATGGCGTGGACCATCGGATCGACGCCATCGGTATTGGCAGCGGCAAGCTCATCGACGAGCGTGACAACTTTGGAAAGTTGAGCTGTGATTTCAGCCAATTCGGCTTCGTTGAATTCCAGTCGTGCCAGGTTGGCGACTCGGCGTACATCATCGATTGTCAGAGACATCTGTCACCTTGCTTCGAATCTTGCCCAGATTGGGAGGGATTGCGGGTTCGATAGTATACACAATACCACCTAGCACCATAAAAAAACCTGCTAACGCGTCGGCGGAGCAGGTTTTGATTCGATTCTTTGCCAGCTATTTTGTCGTCGCTTGCATTCTAAGATCGCTTTTCGCCCAAGGTCGATGTCCTCGGCGGGGAGCGATTCCTCTGATTGGAGAGATAGGACAGGCTGCGGAATGCCGCAGGTTGTTCAGCTCGAACCCAATCGGAGGCGAATAGCTGGAGAGCGAGAGCTAGCTAGGCAGCGAAAACGGCTTGTTGCGAACCGCTTTGCGAATGCGTCCGCTGCGGATGCATTGAACGCACACACGCATGGTGCGGATTTCGCCGCTCGGGAGCGAAGCCTTGACGTTTTGAAGGTTGGGGGTGAAGCGACGCTTGGTGATCCCGGTGATCTTGGTACCGACACCGCCCAAGTACTTTGCTTTACCGCGTGTTTCTACTTGGTTGCCAACCGAAGCTGACTTGCCGCAAACCTCACAGGCCTTGGACATGATCCACCTAAAATTCAACGAAAAATACAAAAAGGTTCGAACCGAGGATTCCAAAGCATTATCGGCAAAGGGATCGGTCCATCCACAGGGGAAGCGGAGTATATCGAGGAAGCCTCGGGTGGCAATGTCAAATTTGGACGGCCCTGCCCCGATTGATGAAAAAACGCTGGGAAATTACACTGATAGACCGATCGGTTGGGGTCGCACAGAGCGGTCTTCCGGCGGACTTATCTCCTTCTGCGCCCCAGGATTGGCATGACCCTCCAAAAGTTTACACGGGAATTTGCAAGCGTCACGGAAGCTGCCGGCAACCTGGCGTGTGCGGTCAAAGCAGATGCGATCCTCTTTCTGCTCGATGCGGCGACCGACTGGGAACGACTGCGGGAATTGGTCCCGCCCGAAATCAAACGTGTTCTCGTAGCCACCGATCGCGAAGAGGATTTGGCCGGTGCCGACAAATTCGGACTGATCCCCCTGGTCCTAAACAAAGAAGACTCCCCGCTTCTCGAACGACTCCAACATGCGTTGATCGAAGCCGTCGCCGACGAGCTACTCGCCAGCCACTGCGACGTGATCGCCGTTTACTGCGCCTTTGAAGTCAACCGCGTCGACTCCATCTCGATCATCCGCCTCGACGAACGAATGCGTCGCTTCACCAGCCGCGATTTGCAGCGTCTCGAAAGCTCCGTCCCCCTGAACAACCTCAAGATCGTGATCGACTTAGCCGTCGCCATCGGACGAGAGGGACGGGAAGGGAACAAGGTCGGGACGATGTTCATCGTGGGCGACACGCGCAAAGTGCTCCAGCATTGCAAAGATAGCGGTTTCGATCCCCTCAAGGGCTATAGCCGCAAATCGAGAAACCTTCACGACCCTCGCGTGCGGGAAGATATCAAAGAGATCGCCCAGATGGACGGCGCATTCGTTGTCTCTCCCGATGCGGTGGTCGAACGCTCCCGCCAAATCGTCGAGGTGCTGCACGAAAACCTCCAACTCTCAAAAGGACTCGGTTCCCGGCATTGGGCTGGTGCAGCGATCTCTCAACGGACCAAAGCGATCGCGATTGTGGTAAGCCAGTCGAGCGGCACCGTGCGCGTCTTCCAAAATGGAGCGCTCGTCCTACGTATCGAACCAATGGACCAAGCCGTGAAATGGCAAGAGTTCAATTACGAGTCGCCGGCTATCGAAGGTGACGATTGAGCGACGCCCCCCATCCCAGCGAGTTGGGGCTTGAACACCCCTCACCACCGCGAAAGAGCCCGAGCAACTCAACCTCTGTCGTCGTGGTTACAGGATCCTCATCCGGCATCGGTCAGGCGACGGCGATCGCATTCTCTCAAACATCGGCGCACGTCGTTGTTCACGGCCGTTCAAACGGGTCGGGAGCCCAGCAAACGGCGCATGCCATTCGATTGCCAACCGGCTCCAACTGCAAAGTCGTCATGGCAGACTTGTGCATCGAGGCATCTCGACAGGCATTCGTGGACGCTGCCTTCGGTTGGCACGGCTATGTCGACGCTTGGATCCATTGCGCTGGTGCTGACGTACTAACCGGAGAAGGCCGAGAGAAGGGGTTTGCTCAGAAACTGGAGCAACTTTGGAAAACAGACGTGGAATCGACGATCCATCTCAGTCGACAGGTCGGTGCTCGGATGGCAAGCCAACCTGAACGACCTTGTACTCCCTCGATCATTCATATCGGCTGGGACCAAGCGTCGAAGGGATTTGAAGGGGATAGCGGCCAATACTTCTGCGCCATCAAGGCGGCGGTGGAAGCTTTTTCGAAATCCCTAGCTCTCTCCTTAGCCCCTCGCGTTCGCGTGAACTGTGTAGCACCCGGTTGGATTCGGACCGAATGGGGATCGCAAACGGAAACAGGTTGGAACGAGCGCGCGATCGGAGAATCGCAACTGGCGCGCTGGGGGACGCCCCAAGATGTAGCCGATGCGATCGTCGCCCTCTGCAGCCCAGCCTTTCGCTTCGTGAACGGTCAGACCGTCGCGGTAAACGGCGGATGGAAAAGCATGCTCATTGCGCCTCGTTGCACCGACAGCGCGTCTCCTTAGATCGCTTCTAGAATCCACCCTCGGTGGGATGTAAACGCCCACGGAGACTGTAAGACGCTTTTTTTACCTGCTAAGCCCCGCTTGGACGCGACCGCAGTTGACATCACCTCCGCCGATTCGCGTGAGGCTTCGGTCTTCAAGGGCTCGATCAGACGCAGAGGAATTAGTAATCGTCCGAGGAGATCAATTGTCCGTCTGCGCGATTCCCCAAATTTTGCAGTATCGTTACATCGATGCTCTGCGATACAAATCGAACCGAGCCATCGCAATTCACTACATTGATGCCACCGGTGTGGTAACTCCCAAGGCCTCCGACTTCAAGAGATCCTAACGGCAGCGACTCCTTTTCGCGCTTACTCAGTTCCTCCTCGGAGAGTGCGAGCCCCACTCCATTGATGGAGCCTGTGTTTCGAAGGGTATCGCGGGTTCCTGACGTCCAACCGAATCGATCGCTGCTCCCTCGCTTCTCCGAGATTAAGAAGGTGTTGGTCAAGCCATCGGTGATTTCGTTGAAACGAATAGAACTGTTCAAAAAGAAAACCCCATTGTTGGTCGTATCGATCGGCGCTTCGGTCGCATGGTGGATCCCAACATAACTAGAGAGCCTGATTGTCAAATCCTCCGCTTGGCGACTTCGCATGTACTGATCGGGACTTGACGCGCACATGAGCGTAGGAATCGCCGCGCTGCGCACAGGGAGGTTCTCCGATGCGTAGACACCTAACTCTTGATTGAACAATTTGTAGGCAGCGGATTGTTCCAAATATGGCAAGAGATGCACGGTCCAGCTGGTGTGATTCCCAACTGGTTCGTATCGAATGGGGCCGTCTGGATTAGATACCCCTGCAGGTAGAAATCCGTAATTGAATTCGAAGTTATGAGACGCCAAACCCAGTTGTGCTAAGTTGTTCGTGCATTGCATCCGACGGGCAGCCTCCCGAGCTGCTTGCACAGCGGGCAAAAGAAGTCCCACCAAAATGCCAATGATGGCAATCACGACCAACAACTCAACGAGAGTGAATCCTCGCTGCCGATTTGATATAGCATGAATACGCATGAGAAATCTCCTGGACTAAAAGGTGCAGTTAATTGTTATTAATCGAGTTGCTTCTAATATTGCTATCGGGCCCTGAACGAGCGTTCTTTTCGCGATCGGTCTGCAATCGCTTTTGCCGCGACTCCAGTCCCAACCGGTCCATTTCGATTTCGTAACGCGATTGAACTTGGTCGATGGGCGATGCCAAAACTTCATCCGATCCAGCGGAATGAACCTTTGTCACGATCTCCATTCGATAACGTTCGGTTTCGTCGAGACGGTCGATTTTCACACTCCACTCCCCCGCGACGGATCCATTCTCATGGAGCGGAACAGTCCCTCGCTTTTCCATCGATTCTGTTTCCGCCGTCCAATGTAGAACACCAAACTGAAATGCTGCATGTCGAAGCATCTCCGCTTGTAGTGCCACCTCTTCGACCTGGCATTGCCTTCTCGCGCGTAAGGCAGGTGGAACCAGTGGAACGATCATTCCTGTGACAACCGTGAGCGCCGCCATGGCAACGATGATGGTTGCCCCGCGTCTTCGGCCAGCCTGCAAACTCTTCTCGCAAATGTGATTAGGCTTACTCTTCATCGCTGCCTCCAACTTGATTGGTTGAGCGGGATAGTGCTGGCTGTTCTCCGCTCTCTACCGAAGCCCACGGAATCTCGACAACCATGGTTTTGTGGTCTAAGAATTTCATACGATCGCCAGGCGCGTGCCTCGCTAACGTAAGACGAATGCTTTGCCCATTTACATCGAACGATGCCACGCAATGCGGTCCTATCGCGAATTGATCCCTTCTCGCATTCGCCATATTCGAGCCTATTTCTCGCCGTTCCAGATGGAACTCCTCGATGCGGTAGGTGACTTCATTGCCCCCCAGAATCTTCATGACGAGTTCTTCACCACTCGGTTGGGAAATCGATGTCGCATCATGCAAGTCCTCTCGAAATTGCCTGACCAGTAAGTTGGTGGATCGACCGAGATTGAATTGGCTTTGGAATCCACCGGCGAAGGAAAGGGATCGGTGAATGAGCTGGACAGCGACCAATGTCACGACTCCCGATAGTCCGATCAAAATCAACTGTTGAATCAACATCGATCCACGTCGTTTTTTCTTCATGGCGCATCTCCTTGCTTCATAGCGATCCATCCTGACAATTCGATGGGATCACTGGCCTGGGAAGTCGTCCGAACAAACGTCACCGTCCCGCGGATTCCTAGCTCATCGCGAACCTCTTTGTAGCGAAGGACGGAATCGGGCCATCGATGTTGAAGCGAGGGGCTAGGCTTCCACTCCGAAGGAAGTTTGGAGAGATCTTCAGCATTCCGAGCCAGCCGCGACTCCAACTCGTTCGCGATCTCTTGCAAAGCGATCATCCGATATTCGGCATCGACCCCAATCGCGCGGATGCGAACCATGAGGGCGGCCGATGTCCCGATGACAGCTACCAGAAGAGTGCAAGCGACGACGACTTCAATCGAAGCGATCGCGGCTCGCCTCTTCGTTTTGGAGGAAATGGATTTTCTTGGGTTGAGCACGGCGCGATTCCCCTTAGGAAAGACTGGTTATGAGCGACACGAGGATTTCGAAGAACGAGATAGAGATGAGGCCGACAAAGAGTCCGAAAACAATGACTAACAACGGATGGGCCACCAGGATCTTCAACGCCGACCAACGCTCTAGCAACACACGATTTTGATTCGCTTGCGATTCCAAAAAGTACGCTTGCAAACTGGACTTCTCGTGCGATGTCAGGAATTGAAATTCGGAGGGTGAAAGCAATTGAGAACTGCTCATCGCCTCCCAGGCAGGAGTCCCCAGTTCGATATCGTTTCTCGCTACGAGCAATCGACTTCTCGTCTCACGATGAAAGTGGTATTTCGCCAGCGTGGATAGGATGGACGAGAGAGGCTTGTCAAATCGTAAGGCAAGAGCAATCCATTCCAATGTTACGGGCGGCATTTGAGGTCCAAACCCATCGCCGAACACACGACGCCCCCATTTTCGCCATAGCCATCGCTCCCATCGCTTCGCGACACTAATCGCACTGAAGAATAACAAGACCAAGAGAATGAGAGGCCAAAGTCGAGCAAATGCATTCCAAAGGAAACCGATCATTTGAAACTTAGCCGGTAGTCGCATCCCGAACTCGTCAAAGATCTGGGTGAGTATCGGATAGATCCGCAGCATCAAATAGGTCCAACAAATCAGCGTTACGACGGTCATGCTGATCCAATAAAGACGATCGAATCGCGGACGGCTGGCTCTCCCACGAAGTCGCTCGCGTTTCACCTCGATGAGCTTGTCCAACCCAGGGACCAGCAAACCTGATTGCGATCCCATCCGAATAGCAAGGATTGTTTCTTCATCCAAAAGCGAAGGAAACTGCTCGCAAGCATTCGCTAGCGAGACGCCCGCCTCCAGCTGACCAGCAAGCCTTCGAACATCTTGCTGAGCCCCCCCACGGAACTCTTCTGCGAGTCCTCGCATCGTCGCTGCCAACGGCCGATTCGTGACGATTGCCGCTCGAAGGATCTGCAAAAAGCCGAGCTGAATCGCTTCGAAGTCGTCACGATGGGCGAACGAAAAGGACCGCCAAGCAAGGCCCTGCTGACGAACCAGTCGGAAAGATCGGATTTCTGACATCGGATGAAAACCCCTTACGAGAGCGCGGTGATCAAGGAGACTAGCGGTAGGAAGAGCGCCAGGATCAACATCAGGACCATGCTTCCAATCAGCAAGACCGTCCAGGGTGAAGCGGCTTGTTCCCTGCAATCAAAGTAAATCTCTGCCCGCGTGCGATAGGAATCTGCGAGAGCTCGAAGAAAATCAGGGGCCCGGGGGTCGCTTTCTGCTCGCAACGTTTGAATTAACAAAGGAGGAAACGGAATATCCACACCGACGGGTTGTACAACATCTCCCACCCTGTCCCGTTCCCCACTGTCTCGTTCTGTCGCGCCCCGTTCCACCGTGTCGATCAATCTTTCAGCGTTTCGCCGTAGCCAATCGCTTTCGCTTGCCGCCGCTAGATGAATAGCGTCACGATCTGTCGCTCCCAAATCATTGAGCTCTGCAAGAGTTTGAAGGAATCGCGACATCGAGAGTAAGTTTCGTCGATTCCCCGAAACCAGCCAACCAATGGGTCGGAACAACTGCAACCGATCGAGGATGCCAGCTCCAAAAACCCTGATGCTTCCCCAAAGTAGAAGTCCTGCAATCACTAGGATGGAGAAAACAAGTATGTAGTCGCGCGTCCATCTATTGACAGCAAAGACCCAGCGTGTGATGGGAGGGAGTCTCAACTGGAACTCACGAAACATCTGCTCGAAAACGGGAGAGATCCAGTAGGCTTGCATTAGGAACAGAAACATCGTGACAGCCAACACGATCACTGGGTAGCTCACGAACGCACTCCACGTTCGAGTGGGAAGCGAAGGAGTTCGAAGAAGGATCTTGGCATCGCGTCGAAGGCCTGGCATGTCTCGGCGGGCATACCGAAGCAGGACCGGTAGCAACGTGGATGCCCCAGTGGAGCCGAGCAACTCTTCCGCGCTTTCGGTATTGCGAAGCTTACCGATCCACTTCTTCATACGTGGATCGGTCTTGGAATAGACCTCGCTTAGCCCCACTTCGAGGAACTCCGCTAAGCCTTGACGACTCTCAAGCGCTAAGTCGATCTTGGTCAGGTATGCAGGTCTTTCCGTGTTCATTTAAAATGCTCCCGCGGGCAGTAATGCATAAAGCAGTTCGATCATGGGGCCGAACACAGCTAGGCCTACAGCGAAAACGACCAAGCCGCTCATTGCCAGGAACACCATGTAGGGGGCTGATGAGACTTGGAAGGTCATTCGCTTTTCGAATACCCAATCCGCTCCCCAAATCGTTAACCAATTCTTATCGATCAAGCCGCTCGAGGCATTTACTTCGCTCCTGGCCTGGGCTGTCGATGCTCCGTTCTCCATAGACCGTATAAGATCGGTCGCTGAATCGATGGAGTAGTTTTGAGATGCAAGGAGCTCGATGAACTTTCCTTTCTGCCACTTCGCGATAGCGTCTGGATTGGCCGATCGTTCCTTCCGTGTCCCTCCGTCCCGTCGCTGAACCCATCGAAAGAGAATAAAGATCGTCAGAAATGCCAAAGCCAGGATCCCAATCCAAAGCCCAAACGGCCAACCGGAAATCTCACTCATCCAACGGACGAGAACGCCGGGCTCCATATGCGAATCCCGATAGACGAATAGAATCGCACTCGCGCCCCACGCGCTCCATATATTGAGTATGAGAAATGCGAGGACAAGGAGAATGGCAAGCTGCAAAGATAGAAACCAAGTCCGTTTCGTTCCGGGGATCTTTGCGAAAGGAGGCTGAAGTAGATCAAACGATTCGGGTGATCGTTGGGTCGCTAACCACGCGTTCCAAGACAATCGAATAGGCCAAGGGAAATCCGAACTCGTGTCCAGCGCCTCCTCGAAGCTTTTTCCACGTCCGACCTGCATTGCGAACTGATTCGAACAGGTCTCGATTTGCTGTGCGAGGTGCTGGGGGTCCCCCCAGGGCGATCGATTCGAGTGGTTGCTGGCTGCAAGCAAATCCTGAAGCTCGCTCTGGTACTCCAGGAAGTCGCCCAGGCTAGCTTGCTTTTCTAAAAGAGTTCCCATGGTTCGGTGCTCCACGCGGTCGGTTGGGGGTTACCCAACAGATGCGGTGCACCCACGGATTTATCTAGTTGTTTCCGCGGATTTGATGGGTGATGGGCAATCTTCGCTGCGATTCGGCTCGCCACTCTTCATAGGCTTGCAAGGTTGCGTCGTGAATACCGTGGTTCGTGGTATCGTGAATTTCCAACGTCCGCTGTTCGATCGCTTCGTAGGTTCGCGGAGTTTGACGCGCTTGAATCGAAGCCAACCAAGGCCAGCCAAGCGAGCTGCACCACGCGATCACGGCGATACCTATGATCGCGTAACCGATGCGACGCTCTCCCGCTTTCGTATCCGACCAATCTCGGGCGGCTTCTAACAGCCGCGGGCGCAAGTCATCGGTTGGAACGACGTACTCCTTTGCACCCCGGATCCAGTCGATCACGCGTTCTTCGTCACCTTCCAAAGAGTCCGGTTTTGGGATATGCCTAGCCATCGCGGACCGACTCCCCTCGCAACGAGACTAACTTCGGAGCTAGCTTCTGAATGGCATAGCGAAAACGGCTGGCCGCGGTCTGAAGCGAGCACTCCAGTACCTCCGCAATCTCTTGAAACGTAAGCTCTTCCCAGATTTTGAGAACGACGACTTGCCTCTGTTCCAATGGTATGGAGCGCAGGGCTTTGAGAACTTCTCGATGCATGTCTTCTTGCTCGAGACCATCCGCGGCGCGGTAGGCGAGCAAATCTCCTATCCCCAACCCTAAAGTCCAACGGCGCTTCTTTCGAAGAACAATCAACGATTCATTGCGCACCATCCGCAGAAGATAATGCCAAGGCTCTTGGGCGTTCGTCAGCATGGCCGGACGTGCCACCGCGGACATCAACGCTGCTTGAACTGCATCCTCTGCGTCGTGCTGATTTCGAGTGATGGTGATGGAGAAGCGGACCAAACGCTGCGCGGTCAAATCGAACAGGCCAGCCAATGCCGAGGGAGCATCCTCCGACATTCGTTCGGCATACTGGCGGATCTGGTTGGAAAGGGAGTCGTCGCACATCGTAAAAAAGAGGATGAATTGCTCTCGGGGATTTATCTAGCCAAATTTTTCTTTTTGCCAAACTCTGAATCGATTCCCATGGATGCACATCACTCCGATTGATTCGGAATTCGTTCGAGCTTCACAGATTCCGCAGGAGCTAGGGTCGGCTCTCCACGGAGGATTCCTAGGGACACGAGAAAAGCGTCCGCTTCGCGCAAAGTGGCGATTTGCCATGCTCCGCGATTGAAAAAGCCGTGTGGCTGCTTGGGAGCTAGAAAGACGTGCAACGGGCTTCCTTCGACCTTTCTCCACTTCGCTTCGACTTCATCCCAGCCTTTCTTCCATGGATCGTCGGTCCCATAGAAGACAACTGCGGGTGCTCGAACCGCTCCAATGTGCACTCGGCCATCGATCTCGGGATCCACCGAATCCTCATCGGCGAAGGCGGGATTGAACAGGACATAGCCGGTCACTCGCGTGGAGATTTCAATCGGGTCGTTGGGATCGTCTAAACTCGGATTGGTGGTAGCCAACACGCATAGGTGACCACCGGCAGAGCCTCCACCCAGTACAAGCTTCTCAGGATCGATACCGAGCTTCTCTGCATTTTGCTTCATCCAACGGATCGCGCTTTTCGCATCGGTGACACACACCCGTTTCTTGGATGTCGATCGATCCTGTTTGGCAACCTCCCGCTTGTCGAGCATTCGGTAATTGGCAGTCGCAGCCACGATCCCGCGGCTCGCGAAGTATTGGCATGCAGCTCGGAACTGCTGAAGGGAACCACCCGACCAACCACCTCCATGGAACATCAGAATCGCGGGGACTCGCTTCGCCGTCGGATCATGTTCCTTGGGGAAATAAATCTCCATGACCCTCTCCTTCCCTCCTGATTGCTTGTAAACAAACTCCTTCCCCGGAGCTTCGCTCAGCGCAGCAGATTGGGGACCACGGTTTGCCGCGGAATCGTCTTGCCCCCACACAGTCGTCCCGAGCAATGCAAGGCATGGGATGGCGATCGAGGTCATCGAGGAAAGAATGCAGACAAGGGATTTCATGGCAGAGGTCCAACGAAAGCGGGAGAAGAACGGATCTTCGTATTCTACTGGAGTTCGATGGGCAATTAGCCGGACTTGCTGCGAGCATCCACGAATTTGAAAGATTGGGCGCAGAGCTCGTCGCGGTGAATGGCGATATCCGACCGAACAGTCGAGTTCTAGGATGCCCTTGTCGCAATACGTTGGAAAAGACTACAGTCCCGGAACGGTCCTGCATTGCGAGGACTGCTTCGTCTTCGATTCGCTAGCCAAAAGCAAACCAAGTGGCCACTTCCGTCTCCTCTGCCAGCATGCTCGAAGCAGAAACCCGTGCGGTTTGCACGTTTGAAACGAATCAAAACGCGGAACAGAATGTCTTGGGCCAATTCATACCGCTGCACTATCACTTTCAAATGCTGCAGGATAAGCAACGCTTGGAAGGCTTTCGCCGGGCGATGGAATTGCATATCCAACCTGGGATGCACGTGCTAGAACTCGGTGGTGGTACGGGAATCCTCTCCAGTTTTGCCGCCCGCTGCGGCGCGACAGTAACCTGCGTCGAACGGAATCCCGAACTAGTATCCTTCGCTCGTCGCACCCTGCAGACGAATGGGCTAGACCAGCAAGTCACTGTCGTAGAAGGGGATGCGACCGAGTTCATCCCCTCCCAGCCCGTCGACGTTGTCGTATGCGAGATGCTTCATGTCGCATTGCTGCGAGAGAAGCAGACGAAAGTCTTAGAGGCCTTCAAGGAAAATTACTTGCGCCATTGGAACGAAGAGCTACCTCGCTTCCTACCCGAAGCATCGAGGTTGATGGTGCAGATGATCCATCATCCCTTCGACTTCGATGGTTACTTCGCTCCATTGCCAATTTTTCAAGCTCCAGACAAGACGGCCAACGATGGATTGATGGAGTTGAGTCCGCTCGTCGACTACGCGCACATTTTTTACGATGAGCCGATCTCCGATACCGTTCGATGGCGAGGGAGATTGCGTGTTTCGAATAGTGGTTTTGTGTCAGCCCTTCGCTTTGTGACCCAAAACTTCCTTTCCGTGGAAAGCCATGGAGACTCACCCACATGGCCCAACCAATTCCTCATCCTTCCCATCCAAGAACCCTCGCCGGTTCTAGCTGGGCAAGAAATCGACGTGGAATTCTCCTATCGATTTGGCGATCCGATCGAGAGTCTGCATCAGTCGATTCGTATGGAATACCTACCTGTGACGCAGGAAGGCGATCGATTGTGCGGGAGCGATTACTTAAGTCGCCAGTCAACGTGTTCTTCGTAGGCCATCGATTTGGCAATCAACGCATACAGTTCTGGATCGTATGCAGCTAGATCTTCACGGGTCATAATCGGTTGCTTGGAATCGGTCGGGCAAGGCGATTGGCCGACGGCATGGAAATAAGCTAATACGCCATAGATCCATAGCTCACGAGGGCCGTGCCCCGCCTGGGTCCCCAGCCATTTCTTCTGCTGCATGTGCTTTCCATGAAGCGATTCGAGCGACGAACGCATTCGATTGTCAAATCGTTCCAATCGGAGTTCATATTGCTGCCATACTCCTCGTGGACGCGATTCCCAATCTGGGTCTACCGGCCGATCGATCGCAATCTTGTACACAGCATCGGCCAACAATTCCATGAGATGGCTGTTTGCTGCAGATCCAGACTCTCCCGATGCGAACAAGTTCTCTTCGCTCACGACGATCCGCTTGATCTCAGGGCTGTAGGGAAGAAATCGGCAGAGTAAATCGACAGGGACACCATTCGCCACCCCCTTTTGAACCTCGGGAAGCTGACCCAAAGTTTCCTCCTTCCCAAGCACGACGATTTGCAGTTCGGCAGCCAGGAGCGCTTTCAGCACATCATGTCGATAGGCGAACATTTTGCGCACCATGTCGTTCGCAATCAGCATCGCTTTGTCCGAGGCTCTTCTGCCAACGACCGGCATCTCGCGAGCCCAACAAAATTTTGTGTAGTAATCCGCAATGGCAAGCTTAGCCGGTGGTGCCTCGATCTGAGGTAGTACACGTGGGAAGGTGTACCGCCAGTCTTGAGACTCGGAGAGTCGAAACGTTTCTCGGACTAATTCATAACCTTTTGGATCGTAGGATTTCAGTTGCTCGCGTGTACGGATGGGTCCGTGGTTCCAATTGTTCACGCGATTGCAGTCGAAGTAAGCTTGGCAAATCTCCGCCCAATACTCGCCCGGGTTGGTGCTCGCATAGGCATACTTGTAAAGACCTTGTTCGGTCGCGGATTGATAGGTAGCTTTCAATCGATCGCTCCAAGTGCGATCCATGCTCCGAAGCGCACCGTCGATCGTGTGGCAGAATTCGTGAACGCCAATGCTCTCGTCGTCGTATCGATCCAGCGCATAACCGATCAAGTTTTCTTCGCCGAAACTAGTTGGCTTTCCGCCCGTGCCGCGCACGCGTTCATTTTGAAATGTTGGATTCGGATGGTCGCTGTACTCGGGCATATCGGTATAGAGTTGCTCTTTTCCAATGATGATGAGGTACATCCCGTTGCGTTGCATGGATTGCAAAACATCGGGCCGTCCTGCCAACATGTGACTTACGATGTTGTGTGTTCGGAGCAATGCCTCGTCGGTGACCTCTTCGGCAGCGACAACCGGCAAACCAGCGACATCGAGATACTTCTTGTAAAAGCCTCGAGCCTTCTCGCGATACCGTTCTCGTACCAAATCAAAAAACGATTCGGGGGGAAGGCTGACCTGAAGGTCCTTGTCGGATGCCTTTTGTACCTCGGGCATCGAAGCCTTAGTCGCTTTCATTTCCTGGGGCATCGTCTTCGCAACCGGATCCAAGGAGTCCTTGGACTGCGAAGATAGCGTTTGAGTCGGTGACACAGGGGGTGATTTTTCAAGGAGATGGCGTACGAAAAATTCGTGCATGCGCCGTTGTCCATAAGCTCCGCCCATTCCGTGTCCACCATTCGGGACGACAAGTAGATCGAAATCCTTGTTCGCACGAATGAGGGCGTCAGCGACGCGCATTGTGGATTCCGGCGGAACATTGGTATCCATTTCGCCGACAATCAAGAAGAGCTTGCCTTGCAATCGAAAGGCGTTATCTACGTTGGAGCATTCGGCATAATGGGGACCGACGGGATATCCCATCCACTGCTCGTTCCAGGACGCTTTGTCCATTCGATTGTCGTGACATCCGCAAGCTGCCACGGCCACTTTGTAGAACTCGGGATGGAACAGGACCGCACCCGCTGCATTTTGTCCGCCGGCCGATGTCCCGTAGATACCGACTCGATCGAGATCCAATTCCGGACGCGATTTGGCTGCCTCTTTCATCCAAAGGATGCGGTCTTGGAAACCTGCATCTTTGAGGTTCTTCCAACAAACATCATGAAAAGCCTTCGATCGATTGGCCGTTCCCATACCATCGATCTTCACAACGATGAAACCAAGCTGCGTCAGCGAATCGTACCGCAATGCAGGACTGAAAGTCTTTGGAACAAAAGAGCCTTGAGGACCTGCATAGATATCCTCGATAACAGGATATCGCTTCTTTGGATCGAAATCTTTCGGACGGCAAATGATGCCCCAGATATCGGTTTGGCCGTCTCGTCCTTTCGCTGCGAAGACCTCGGGGGGCTTCCATCCGTTCGCTTCGAGCTCGGTGATATCGCTTGTTTCGAGCGGGCAGACCAAGCTACCGTCGGAGACGCGTCGAAGTTCGTTGACCGGTGCTAGATCGACTCGTGAATACGTGTCGATGATGTACTTCTTGCTCGGCGAATACTGAATGGAATGGTTTCCGTTACCCTCTGTGATCCAAACAAGTTTCCCGTCATCCAGAGACACATATCCAAAGTGAATCAGATAAGGATCTTGTCCATCGCGTCCGGAGGCTTGAAACCAAAGCTTTCGAGATGGTTCATCAATCGAGTCGATCCCTCGGAGGACGATCCCTTCGGGAGTCAATCGCCGTTTCTCTTCGCCGGTCAGGGCGTCGACCAAAATCGCTTGCCGCCAACCGTACTTTTCGGTGACGTAAATCAATTCGGTACCGTTCTCCAGCCACTGTACCGGTTGCAATTGCTGATTTTCCGTGTGAGCAGTCCAAATAAATGTATCGGACTTTTCGTCGATGATGTTGCGAACAGAGCCGTCCGCAATGTTGACTTCGATCAACCGGAATCGACCGTGTCCACGATCCGTCTGTTCATAACTAAACGATGCACCGTCCTTTGCAAATCGAATGCGAGGCCTTAACCACTCGTGCTCAAAGCGATCCACAACCGGTTTGATTTGCTTTCGCTCAGCAATGCGAAATAGATTCACTTCGTAGGTGGGGAATGCGTCACCTGGCAAACTATAGGGCCGGGTTTCCAAAAGTGCTCGACCGCCGCCAGCAGGCGAAGATCGGACCCAGTGCACGGGGAGTTTCTCGATTTTCTTTTCTCGAAACGCAATGAGTGTACTGGAGTCTGGAGACCATTGGAGTTGGCCATAGGTCTCTAGCTCGCTCCCATCTTCGCTTAACGCAACTCGCTCGCCGGAATCCTTGTTCACGACAATGACGTTATGGTTTTCGATCGTCGCATTCCACTTGCTATCCGGTGAAGTGAATTCGCGAACTCGTGCGTCGCGAGGAGAGGGGCGACGTGAACCAGGCCGTGAGCGGGCAGGAATTGGGCGGCCGTCGAGGGTGATGCGAATCGGTTCGTCCTCGGCAGTGACTTCACCGAGGACTTCTCCTTTGGCGTTTACAATTTGCCATCGATGGCCGCCAAATGTGTGTTGGTCCCGAGTCGCTCCTTTTTCGATCTTGCCATAGCTTTGCTTCTCGTTGTCACCACTGACCCAAAAAATCTCGACCGGGCCATCGGAACGATTTTCAAAACTGATCGAACTGTCTTGACCTGTGGAACGCCCCCGAGGGGCACTTCCATTGCCCGTAGAGCTCTCTCGTGCGACAGCAGGAGGAGCCGCTTCCGCAAGCTCTTTTGTCTCAGGGTTCCATCGGTACGACTTTCCATTCGAGGGACCGATAAAGAGAATCGTTCGATCGCTCTCGCTGAATTCCAGTCGATCGATCGGCAGTTTCTGAGGCGTGGTATTGTCGCCGATGGCTTTGGCGACCGCGTCATGGTCAAAGGCAACGGTTCGAGTACTTAACTGCGGATCCACCAAAAGGAATTCGCGTTCACCATTGGCGAGATCGTTTCGATACCAGAATCGATCGGATTTGCCGATCCAATTCGGGGAGACGCGTTGTTTGTAGACGCGACCTCCCTCGCGAGCGGCTCGCCCTCGTTCTTGAGGGGAGTCTGGTTGGAAGTCTTGACCGTCGACGAAAGCCGGCGTGGTCAAGACCGAAAGAAAGACCATCCACCAAGCGGAACAAATCAAAGATCTCATCGGGTTCGATACTCATCCAAGAAGCGGCTGGGAACGAAAAACGCTTCCTTAGTCTACTTGGATGAGATCCATTTTGCACTCGATGGTTTCGTAGTCGCCATTCGCTATCGCGAAATCAGCGTGAAAGGATCTACTTCTTTCCCTTCTTAGGAGCCTTTTCCTTCAAACTACCTTGGACCATCGGTGGCAGTTTCTCGATTTGTTCTGGCTTCAGGAGTTTGCCGATCTCAATCTTGGTTTTGGCCACAGCCGCTTCGCCTTCGGTTATTACTTTGAACTGTGCTTCGGTGAAAGGAACGGCGGCCTTCACGGCTTCTTGAACCTCTTTGGGTTTCTTGCCTGCATCGCGTGCGGCCTTGCTAGCTTCGGTTCGCTTCTTCATCATTTCCGGGGTGATTTCGGCGTCGGTTCGCATTTTGACGACGTCTTTTGCCGTTTTCATCATCAGTTCTTTGATCTTGGTCGACTGCTCAGCGGTCAACTCCGCTTTTTCCAATTGCTTCATGAATTGATTGACCATCTGTTGAGCCGGTCCGGCCTTTTTCCCTTTTTCCTGCGCGAAAGATACAACGGGAGAGAACGCCAAAACGAACAAA
Source organism: Pirellula sp. SH-Sr6A (assembly GCF_001610875.1). Classification (NCBI taxonomy): domain Bacteria; kingdom Pseudomonadati; phylum Planctomycetota; class Planctomycetia; order Pirellulales; family Pirellulaceae; genus Pirellula; species Pirellula sp. SH-Sr6A. Next base: position 2,387,408 of record NZ_CP011272.1, read on the forward strand.
GAGCATGCTGCAAGTACTAGGGACTTCATTGAAAAACCTCGTTGTAGGGAAAGAAAAACCAAACGTGTGGGAAGGTGTACATTCGACGCGTACTCATTCGACGCGTGATTAGGAGAACAACTTGGGGATAACCGATCCGTCTCGTACCAACGTGATGGGACGACCAGTGTCGGTTTGAAATTCTTGCTTGTGATCGATACCTAGATTGTAGTAGAACGACGCAGCGACATCATCGGGCCTCATTCCTTCATGCAATGGACCGGCGCCGGTGTCATCGCTTTCTCCGATCACTTGCCCACCCTTCACATTCCCCCCCGCCATGAGCATAAACATGCAGCGGGGGTAGTGGTCGCGACCGCCGAGTGTGGCTCGCGTGTTGATCTTCGGAGTTCGACCGAACTCACCCGTTACCATAACAGCGGTAGAGTTGAGCAGCCCTTTTTGTTCTAGCCCGTTCAGCAACGCGGACACGCCACCATCCAGTTTAGGCAGTAGTTTCTTGCTTAGATTATTGAAGATATCGGTGTGATTATCCCAACCACCGATGGAAAGCGAAACAAACCGAACGCCCGACTCGATAAGACGAATGGCGAGCAAGCAGCTTTGTTCAAAGGGATCGGCGCCGAATTGCTCTGAAAACTTGGGGGACTCCTTAGAGATGTCGAATGCGAGTCGCGCGCGCTCGCTGGTCAACATGGAATACGCCTTCTCGCTGAATCGATTGAGTCCGGTGAGCAGCTGATCTTTGCTTTCCATCGCACCGAACTTCGTGTCTAGGTCTTTCAATAAGTTCTGGCGACGATCGAGTTGCTCTACAGTTACGCCTTGTCCAAGCGAAATACCGCGAACATTGAAGGGGCGGTTTTGCTGGGGGGTAGCAGAGGTATTCAACGGGGCGTACTGGATACCCAGAAAGCCCGGCCTCTGCCCGCCATTCGGGATTGCAACGAAGGGTGGGAGATCCTTATCGACGGGGCGTTCCTTACAAACGACTGCACCGTAGCCCGGGTATTCGAGCGATGAAAGGGGGCGGCTACCCGTGTTCACATACTCGCTCCCTAAGCGATGCGCCGCCAGCGTGTGGGATACGCCTCGCAAGATCGCATATTTATCCATCGAGGCCGCCATTTTTGGCAGATGCTCCGAGATGCGGATCCCAGGCACACTCGTCGGGATCGTCTTGAAATCCCCGCGGATTCCCTCCGGCGCCTCGGGTTTGGGATCAAAGGTATCGATGTGCGAAGGCCCCCCATTCAGATCGATGAAGATCCCGGACGTGGCATGGCCAGGCTTCACGTTCCCCGCTTCGGACCATTGCAAATAATTGGTGAGAGTGAGCCCCCCCAAGGAGAGCCCTCCGATTCGAATGAAGTCCCTGCGTGCGATTCCGTCGCAATAGGAATGAGCTGGCATAATGGGTGTACCTTGATTCCAGGATGGGATGTTGTGATTAGTGATTGAGGATGAACTCTTTGGAGTTGATCAAGGCCCAGAGCAGATCGCTTAGCCCCTGAACGGGGGAATCCGCTTTCTGGATTGCCTCCATCGCAATTCGCATTTCCGTCGGCTCGGGATAACGGGAAAGGGTTCGCAAATAGGCTTCACCGATTCGTTGCCCCATGCGTTCCGAGTCAGATTGGTTCCAGGATTCGCGTTGGGAAGCGTGCTCTGAACTCGAATCGCTTGGCTCTTCCTGTTCCTGCGATTTCGCGAGAAGCTCCGACTGCCCCGCCAGGCGTTTCTCGGTCAGCGCTAGGCGAGATTTCAAATCCCGAATCTTTTCCTTGGCACCCTCTTTATCTTGGAGTCGTTCGATTTGTGTACGAAGCGAACGAACCCGACGGTCTAGGTCGTCGACCGACTTCTGAAGTGAATCCTCGCCGCCCACTCCCGTCATCGCGGTTTTTCGGCCCGTTGCCTCACGTTCCGGTGCCGTTCGGCCATCCATCGAAACCATTTTCCATTCCGATTCGCGTGCAACTTGAGCAAGCCAACTTGTTTTAGGATCGAACATCGCACGAATCACATCTGCGTCGTTTCGAATAAAGACTGTCTGCAGAAGGCTCGGGTCGCTGGTACGATCGCAATCGCAATTGCTTTCTCGTACAGATCGCCCGAACACGCTTAGTGCGTACTGATCGGCCCGGCGACCTCGGGTCTGAGCGCTGGCGCCTGCCAGGGTCATGGCTCGATCAGTTTCCAAATTGCAGAGTGACCGAGCCTGCTCGTCGCTTGAAAGCGCGATCTTCAGCGCATCGTACGCGGTTTCGGCTGGCAATCTCCTCAGCAAGGCATGCGAAAAATTGCGACGATCCATTTCGTTGGTAGGAGTCGTTTGCCACGTGCGCTGGTAGGTATCGGTGTTGAGAATCGTCCGATGCAGCCATTTAAGGTTGTATCCGTTCTCCACAAATCGATCAGCGAGGTACTGAAGAAGCGCCTCGTTGCTGGGTGCATTGGCTAGATTCAAATCGTCCGGAGGATTGACGATTCCCGCCTGGAAATAGTGCGCCCAAACTCGGTTGACCAAAGCCTTTGCAAAGTAAGGGTTGTTGCGATCGCGGAGCCAAGTCATGAGAGGTTCTCGCGGGTCTTTGACTTTCGACAAATCGACGAAGTCCCCGCCTAACAGCCGCGCGGTGGGCACAGGTGCAGCTGTCTGTTTCCCTTTTTTGCTCTTATCTTTATTGTTCCCCTTATTGCGATTGTCATTTCGGACTTGGACAAACAACTCTGGGAAAGGAAGCGTTTTGTCGTATGCTCCACCGCGAAATTTCTCTTGCAGTTGGCGAGCGAGATCATTTCCCTTCGCAGACTTGGGAACTCCCAACTCTTCCACAATCTTGTCGAATTCCTTTTTGCCTTCAGCGGTGAGTGAGTTTTGATTGGCGACCACACCGTCGAAGAGACGTTCGAATTGATCGAAATCCTTTTTAGACCATTGATCAAAAGGATGTTTGTGACACTGAGCGCACTGGATCCGAACACCACAGAATGCGTAGGCGAAGGCGATGGCACGCTCTTCGGAAGTGCGCAGATTGTTACGCGCCCAGAAGTACATCATGTCGGATCGTTCCGCATAGGCCTTACCCGTCTTGTCATTGGCGATCCGCGTCATCGCCTCGCAGTACTCGCGATACGACTCGCCCGGTTCGCGCGAGACCGCGGTAACAATCCCTTCGACGATCTCATCGTAGGGTGTATTGTTGGCGATACGAGCATAGATCCATTGATACCAATGCTGGGGAGGGAGTTCTCGTATGAAAGTGAAGTTGCGGAGTTGATCGTCGTTGTTGCCGGTTAGGTCGCAGAGAAACGTCGTCCAAAGGGCAGCGTAGCCCGGCGAATCGAGCAGGGCGTCGATCGCTTTCTCCCGCTTGCGGGGATCGGTGCTGGCCAAAAAGGTTCGGGCTTGCTCGGCGGTGGGTAAGGTACCCGCTACGTCGAGCGAGATGCGACGAAAGAATTCAGCATCGTCTGCGACGGGAGATGGTTCCATCCCGAGCTTATCCAGCTTCTTGAGAACGAGTCGATCCACCTCCGTTTTCGCCTGTGCGATCTGGTCCGTTAGCCGTCCAGTCGGTCCTGCCGGACGCAGGACAGCGATGGGAACAACCGCGTTGTCATAGGAAACGACAACATGGGTATCGCCTCGGTCTCCTGCGACGATGACTCCTTGTTCGTCAACTTGCGCGATGGCCGTATCGTTGCTAAAGAATCGACATAGTCCGGTAACGTCTTCGATCGTGCCATCATTCCAATGGGCAATCGCACGAATACTGACTTTCTCGCCAGGTTGGGCAAAAGAAATCTCGGTCGGAGCGACCGTCAGCTTTTGAAGGGCTAGGGATTCTTTTTGCTTCTTGAGAATCTTCGGTGCGCCGGCGTCGATCCAAGCTCGCAAGACGCGATATTCCCAACCGTCTTTGTCAAATCGCTTGCCCCCATCGTGCATCGACTCGTCGGTTGGCTTGGTAAGAATCAGACTCTCTTCAGGAGACTTCAAATTGACTCGACCGGCTTCTTCATCGAGCAACGCCTTATGATCGACATCAAAGTCGTAGCCAAAGAGGGAGAGCATGAATCCCCCTTGGCCTTGAAAGGATCCATGGCACGCACGGCCGTTGCATCCTAGCCTCCCTAAAAGAGGCGAGATATGCTTTTGAAAGTTCGGAACCTCGTCGCTCCCAAGCTTCCCATCCGCTCCAAGTGCAAATCGGCTATGCAGCGGTGGACTGACGTCTTCGGCTAACAACGACGTCGCGTCCGAAAGACCCAACATGATGGCCAAGAGCCATAACGAGCGTCGATACCACAGTGCAGACATAAATGCCTCGAAAAAAATGGATACGGTAAGTATCAATCGTTTCGGGCGTTGACGATCGATCGGGTTGGGCGTAGGGAAGTGTTTTAGGTGCAGTCGGATGTTATGGTTTGCGTTTGGCGGAGGAACGTTTGGATTCGAGCTTTCGGATCATTCCGCCAAGTTGTTGTTCCACTCGATCGGTTTCCTTACCTTCCAGTTTGGAAAGTGACTCGTCGATCTGCTGCATGCGAGCGTTGAGGTTTTCGCGCTCGACCTTTAGTCGTTTCTTTTGATTGATGACTCGTTGTTCGACGAGTGCCTTCAAGTCGCTTCGGTTCCATTTGCCATCACTGGCCACCGCCTTCGCAAGAAACAAGTCGATCTTGGACTGAATCACCCAACCCTGAAGTTCGATTTCGTGGAGCTCTAGGGATCGCTTGGCGACCGACTCGATTCGTTTACGAGCGCGCGTAATGTCCCGAATGGCTGTTTGATATTGGTCTGCGTCCATATCCTTGAGGACCGAAAGCAATTCTCCCAGCTCTGGATGGTGCAATCGCACAAACTCTAAGGCGAGCTCTTCGATGTTCTCTGTGGAGGTATTTTCGGAGACAGCAGTTTGCCTGGCACCCTGTTTTTCTTGAGCCAGGAGCTGCACCGAACTAACGGTCGCCAAGACCAACGCGGTGAAGAAGGCACCGGTGCGGAGGCTACTGAGATTTATCCTGGCGCGAATCATTGCAACGATTCCTCAGTGGGAGAATGGACGCTGCTCGCAGCCATGATCAACCAACTTGGGATATCTTCCGACTCCATGGATTCCGATTCATCAACCAGTTCGAAACTGGCGAGGAGAAAGTCGCCTGATTCCGACGCAGGGGCGCCCGTTACAAGAGAGGTATCCGAATCGGGCGAAGATTGCACGGTCGGTTGCAGGGTGGATTGCACATCCGACCAAGCGGACGCGATGGCGGACCAGTCCGAATGCCGGCTCAGCTCCGCGTCAGGCTTCCATAGAATAATAAGAACGAGCAGCGAGGCGGCTAGCGAGCAAGCCGCAACGGTCCAAACGGTGGAAGGGAGCCACCCCGATGGCCGAGGGGGCACTGGAAGGCGTTGAACCGATGCCATCTTCCCTGCAGCAGGAGAAGAAGGAAGCTGGGCCTCTTTCACTCCGTGAATAATCTCGACCGCTCTCGCAACAGCCTCCATCGCTTCCGGGGTGCTTTCCATCAGCGATTCGAAATCCAATCGGTCGATAGAAGGATCCCCGAGCGCGTACAGCATCGCCCGCAGGTCTAGATCGGCGTTCTCGCAGTGGGGTTGTGGCTCAACGGTCATCGGAAAGCTCTCGAAGTTTTTGCAGGGCAAGTCGCATGCGGGAAAGGGCTGTTCCAATAGGAATGCCGAGCTGTTGGGAAATTTCGGCAAACGTCATTTCTTGTTTGATCCGCATATCGAGCACCTCTTGTTGCTCGACTGGCAGACACTTCAATTGCCGTCGGATCCAATCCGACTCCTCTCGATCCAACAAATTCTGCGCTGGATCGAGCTGGTAAGTCGCTGCGGGCTCGCCGACGGTGTCGATTTGCTCCAACCGCCGAGTCGACGATCCTTTGCGAAGCCCGATCGCCTCTCGCAGGACCACTTTGTAAAGCCAGCTTTTCCGATTCGTCGGTTCGACATCACCGCCGAAACGGGCCAGGGCGACAAACCCGTTTTGGACCGCGTCGTCGGCGAGAGCCCAGTCTCGGAGCACTCCCCAAGCGAACCGGACCAACTCCGGGCGGAGTTCCGCGTGGGCTGCTGCAAATTGGTCGAGAGGAAGCGGCCGCTCAGGCGATGACGCCATAAACTAGCCTCATCGCGAGTCGACATTCCAAAACCATAGCGGGAAACCAACCGGGAATCGCGAAGCCACACGATCGACTGAGTGGCAGACGATCCGACGGCTCTAAGAGGGATGGAACCGACGCTTTATTCACCGAGGAGAAAAAATTCGGCAAAAAAAGCGACTGAGTTAGGGCGGGATCCGAAAACTGGCAGAAAATTTTCTGTTGGACTTGCCGATGTTGGGGTGACATAAGTACACTTTCCGGCCCTAGAAATTTCGTGCGGCAATTGCCGTTCGGTATTGAGATAGGTGAATCAGCCCCAATAAACGCCAAAGTGGCGGAATGGCAGACGCGCTGGACTCAAAATCCTGTGTCCGAAAGGACGTGTGGGTTCGACTCCCACCTTTGGTACTTCGAGCACCTTTGGTACTCCGAACAAACAGTATTGGGCGGCGGATTCGCAAGATAGACGATTTTCCTTGAAAAGTTGAAGTATGCCAACGATTAACCAATTGGTCCGTCGAAATCGAATTGTTCAGCGCAAGGGGACGAAAAGCCCAGTGCTTGAGCAGTGCCCGCAAAAACAAGGCGTTTGCTTGCTCGTCCGAACCATGACCCCGAAGAAGCCGAACTCGGCTCTCCGAAAGATCACACGGGTCCGATTGAGCAATGGCAAAGAAGTGACGGTTTACATTCCCGGAGAAGGTCACAACCTCCAGGAACACTCGATCGTTTTGATCCGGGGCGGCCGGGTACGGGACCTTCCAGGGGTTCGATACCAAGTCGTTCGCGGTTGCCGAGATACCCTCGGGGTCAACGGTCGTAAGCAGTCTCGAAGCCGCTACGGCGCGAAAAAGGCCTAGGTTTTGAGACTTTGCCCGGGTAACGATTCCGGGCTCCCGTCGGGGACGGCGAAACGCCGATCAGGCGACGGCCATTCGATGGCCAGCCATTTTCAAGCAGATTTTCAATGTTTATTAGTTAGATAACGCACTCATGGGCAAGATCACCGCTTCCAGAACCTCCCTTCGACCCGACCCACGATTCAATTCCTTGTTGGCATCGAAGTTCATCAATTGCTTGATGTACGACGGTAAGAAGACCACTGCACAAGCGGTTTTCTATTCGGCCTTGGATGAAATCGCTGAGAAGATCAAAGATCGCCCTTCCATCGAAGTTTTCGAACAAGCGATCGAGAACGTGAAGCCATACATCGAAGTTCGCTCGAAGCGAGTCGGTGGTGCGTCCTATCAGGTTCCGATGCAAGTCAACAAGAATCGCCAGCAGAGCTTGGCGTTCCGTTGGGTTCTCGGTGCTGTCCGCGACAAGAAGGGTCGTGCGACCCACGTCAAGCTCGCTGAAGAGCTGATGGCAGCCTACCGCAAAGAAGGCACCGCGATCACCAAACGCGAAAACACCCACCGCATGGCGGACGCGAACAAGGCATTCGCTCACTTCGCTTGGTAATGGCGTCTTGGGCATCGTCCCAATGCTAGAAAACAGAATTCAAAGAGGCCGGTTTCCAAACCGGCCTCTTTTGTTTTGTACCGAACAGTCGAACTCCATCGATTTGGCGGCGACCTGGAGCATCCATCGTTCACGTTGTATTCCCAATGGCGGGCGGGAGACAGCGGAAGGACAGTGGCGCCTACTTAGTCAGGTTTTTTAGCTGCGTGGATGGAATTGGGCGTGGATCTTCTTGAGCCGGCCGTTATCGACCTGGGTATAGATCTGCGTAGTTTGGATGTTCGCATGCCCAAGCATTTCCTGAATCAGCCGCAAATCGGCGCCCCCCGCTAGAAGGTGGGTAGCAAAGGAATGGCGCAAGGTGTGGGGGCTGATTTCCGGATCGACATCGGCTCGCAATGCACATCGCTTGATAAGCTCCCAAATCGCCTCCCGTCGCAGCCGTTGCCCAGTTCGAGAAAGGATGAGCCAGGGAGAAGCGGACGGATTTCGGCTTCCGATGAGTTTGGGCCGGTAAGCAGTCAAGTACGTTTGAACGGCGTCGATCGCCCGTTCACCGAGGGGTACCATTCGCTGTTTGCTTCCCTTACCTTCTGCTAGGCAATAACCGTCGTGAAGGTGGGTATTTGCAACCAGAAGATTGCTGATCTCTGACACGCGACATCCCGTCGCGTACATCAGTTCCAAGATGGCTCGATCCCGCAGGTAGTGCGCATCAGAGGGGCGAGGCGCCGCCATGAATCGATCGACTTGTCCCACTGTGAGGACTTTGGGAACACGGCTCCAAACCTTGGGGGTCAACAGAAGTTCTGCGGGATTGTCGTCAATGGCCGACTCAAGTTGGAGGAACTTGTAGAACATCCGAATCGCCACGATGTGGCGAGAAATCGAAGTCGCGGCAAGACCGATACCTTTGAGATAGGCGGCAAAATCGGTAAGGTCCCCGATTTTTATATTCGTTGGAGATCGGCCATTCAACCAATCTTTCATGTGTTCCAAATCGCGGCGGTAAGCTAGCACCGTATTCTCCGCGAGATGGCATTCGCTCTGAAGATACACGGTGTACCGTTCGATCCAGCCCGGCATCGTTTCCGAGGGGGCCTGGGGCTCGATACTTCCTTGCTTGAGTTTCTTCAGCTTGCTAACTGCCATGATCCCAATCGCACTCGCGAGTTTTCGATACAGTATTTAGGATGATCGCATTCAGTGGAAGAAACGTCGATCAGAATTTGGTGATTTGCCCCGGAGCCTCTTGGATGAAGATACTTGTAGTTGGTGGTGCTGGATACGTCGGATCGCATACCGTCCGCTTGCTTCAATCGCAGGGGCATGAAGTCTGGGTCTTTGATAATTTTTCCCGAGGCCATCGAGAAAGCGTACCCTCCCGCTGTTTGATTGAAGGGAATCTGACCGATCGCGCGTTGCTTATAGAGGTCATGCGGGATAAAGAGATCGATGCGGTCATGCATTTTGCGGCGTTTGCATTGGTTGGGGAGTCCGTGCAGCATCCCGCGATGTACTATCAGAACAACGTGAGCGCGACGTTTGAATTGCTCGAAGCGATGCGATCGGTTGGTGTTTGGCGATTCGTTTTCTCCAGCACGACGGCCACCTACGGTCAGCCCGAGAAGATGCCCATCTCGGAAGACACGCCTCAAAACCCGATTAATCCCTACGGCTTTACCAAACTAGTCGTGGAGCGCGCACTCGAGGACTACGCACATGCGTATGGTTTTGGTGTCGCCGCTCTGCGTTACTTCAACGCATCGGGCGCGGCCGCGGATGGCACAATTGGTGAAGACCACGATCCGGAGTCCCACTTGATCCCCATCGTCTTGCAAGTCGCTTTGGGGCAACGACCGAATGTCTCCATTTTCGGCAACGACTATCCAACCCCGGACGGAACGTGCATACGCGATTATATCCACGTGGACGATTTGGCCTCCGCGCACCTCGCCGCATTGATGAAGCTTCAGCCGAACTCCGTCCTACAAATGAATCTTGGGACCGGCGTAGGGCATAGCGTCCTGCAAGTCGTCGAGGCATGTCGAAAAGTAACAGGCCATCCAATCCCCACGGTCGATGCTCCTCGTCGCGAAGGGGACCCCGCGTGCTTGATCGCCGACAGCACCAAAGCGCAAAGGGAACTGCAATGGAAACCCAAGTATGTAGCCATTGAGGATATTGTCTCGACCGCTTGGAAGTGGCATCAATCCCATCCTCGCGGTTACGCGAGTTGATGCCGGAACAAATCGCTTCACCGATCTCGCGGTTTGGGAGAGCGATTTCCCTCCGCCCGGCGTATCGCGTTGCGGCCGAATTTGCTCGCGATGAGATCGGTGACTTGATCGAGTGATCGCTGTTTTTCGATTTGTGGTTGCTCGAAGAGGGATAACTGTTCGTAGGTTTCTTGACGAAGATGGTGAATTCCAAACCCTAGCAGTCGCACGGGCCGTAGATCCTGCGGTATTTTGGTTTGAAACAAGAGCGTCGCTCCTTGGAGTAGTTCCGCGGTCAAGTCGGTGGCTTGGGGCAGAATTTGAGAGCGAGTGATCGAATGGAAGTCGTGATAGCGCACCTTGATCTCAATTCCCTTACCTTTCCAGCCATGACCTCGCAATCGTCGTGAGACGCTTTCAACCAGGTAAACGAGACAACCGTAGAGATCCTCTCGGCTGGCGATATCTTCCGGAAAAGTTGTTTCACTGGAGATCGACTTAGCCTCGCGGTACGGTACCACGGATCGAGGATCGATTCCCCGGGCAAGCTCCCAGTAGTGTTGAGCGCTGTTCCCGAACAAGTCTTCCAATGCAGCGATATCCAAGCGTTTTAGATCTCCGATCGTTCGGATGGCGATGCGTTTCATGGTCGCCCCGGTCGCTTTCCCGACGCCCCATAATCGTTCGATGGGGAGCGGGTCGAGGAACGCATCGATTTGTTCGGGATCGATGACGACCAACGCATCGGGTTTTCGAATATCGCTGGCGATCTTTGCTAGGAATTTATTCGGAGCGATTCCGACCGAGGCCACTAATCCCAACTGAGATAGAATGGTCGCTTTGATCGACTTCGCAACCGCTTCTGCGCCACCGAAGAGGTGTGCCGTCTCTCGGACATCCAGAAAGGCTTCATCGAAGGAGAGCGGCTCAACGATGGGGGTGAACAATTCGAATATTTCACGAATCTGTTTCGAGACATTCGCATAGACATCCATACGAGGCCGGACGATGGTAAGGTCTGGACATAGGTTCAGCGCTTTGCGAACTGGCATTGCGCTATGGATCCCAAATCGCCGCGCTGCATAGTTGGCGGTGGCTACGACACCTCTGCCTTCTGCAGACCCACCAACAATGAGAGGTTTCCCCCGGAGCGCAGGGTTATCCCTCTCCTCGATCGATGCGTAGAATGCGTCCATGTCAACATGAAGAATCATGTTGACATTGTAATCTCCATCCATTCCACGATCCTGGAGCGCCACGTTGAATCGAGCGGTTTCCCAACGCTACTGGCTGATGAAGACCGAACCGGATGTGTTTTCGATCGATGATCTGAAAAACTCCCCCAACCAATCAACTTGCTGGGATGGGGTTCGGAACTACCAAGCCAGAAACTTCATGCGCGATGATATGCGAATCGGCGACAAAGTATTGGTCTACCACAGCAATGCCGAACCCTCTTGTGTCGTCGGAATCGCCACGATTTGCCGAGAGGCCTACCCCGATCACACTGCTTGGGATCCTACCGATCCTCATTTCGATCCGAAGACTGACCCCGCAAACCCTCGCTGGATGATGGTGGATATTCGGTACGAATCCAAATTCAATGTACCTCAATCGCTTGCGATGTTGCGGGAGTTGTCGGAGCTTTCCGCGATGGAACTGCTGCGCAAAGGAAGCCGCCTGAGCGTCCAGCCGGTGAGAAAGAAGGAGTTCGATATCATCGTCAAGCGAGGAAAACCAGCCTGATGGATTGGGGCGTGCTTCCATCTGTTGTGTGCAAGCCCCCGACGCGTGCGCGCGAGAAGCCCACACCGTTCGCGTCCAGGACTATACTGAAGGAGATCGCGAGTTTCGCACTTTCCCCACCTGATAGCACCATTGGAGTTCGCCATGTCATCCTCTCCTGCCAAGGTCTCCCGCCGCGCGTTTTCTGGTTCCCTCGCTGCAGCGGGAACATTTCTCATCACCGGTACCAAAGCCTCTGGAAACATCATCGGGGCAAACGATCGATTGCGTATTGCGGTGGTCGGTGTCAACGGCCGCGGGCAAAGTCACATGGGCGGTTGGCTCGGGCAGGAGCATGTCGAGATTGCTTATCTCGTCGACCCGGACCAAAGGGTGCTCGCGAATACACTCAAAGGTCTCGCCGAAAAGTCGGGTGGGCGCTTTAAGACGGAGGGAGCAGCTGACCTACGCAAGGTTCTCGAGGACAAGAATCTCGATGCGATTTCCATCGCCACACCGAACCATTGGCACGCGTTGATGACCATCTGGGGGGCACAAGCCGGAAAGCATGTTTACGTCGAGAAGCCGATGAGCCACGATGTGCACGAAGGACGCATTGCAGTCGAAGCCCAAAAGAAATACGGAGTCGTCGTCCAACACGGTACTCAGAATCGGAGCGATGCCAAACGAGCTGGATTGCATGAGGCCATCCAGGCAGGGAAGTTTGGTCGATTGAAGATCTCCTATGGCTATTGCTGCAAGGAACGAAATGGCATCGGCGAAAATCGCTTCGAAGCTCCTCCTGCAAATCTGGATTGGAATCTTTGGAAAGGGCCAGCGGTGATCGATCGTTACCATTCCAACTTTGTTCATTACAACTGGCACTGGTTCTGGCCGACCGGTAACGGAGATTTGAACAACCAAGGAACGCACCAACTCGATATCGCGCGTTGGGCGCTCGATACCGATCAAACCCATCCCGTACGAGCGATGGCTATCGGTGGTCGCTTTCAGTGGAAAGATGGAGGAGAGACTCCGAATACCATGTTTGGAATCGCCGAATATCCAAACGGCCAGTTTGTCTTCTTCAATGTTCGCAATGTGAATTACAAAGGTTATAAGAAGCAGGTTGAAAACGAATATTACTTCGAAGATGGCGGAAAAATCATCGGTCGTACCTACTATGCAAAGGGAGACTCAAAAGGGGTGCCGGTCGACGTCCCCAATGGAAAAGTTACCCCCGGTGGAAATTGGAGTAGCTTCATCGCCGCGTGCCGCGCGGGTAAACCCGAAATGGCAAACGGGAATGCGCTCGACGCGCACTATGGCTGTGTCCTCGGGCACTTGATCAACAACTCCTATCGCCTCGGAACCAAAGTCCCATTCAATGCCAAGGCGGGACAGTTTGGAGACAACAAAGATGCAGCAGAACATTTCCTAGCCCTGCACGAAATCATGGCCAACGGAGTGAAAGTTCCCGAAAACGGATCCGAGTACACGGTTGGCCCTTGGTTGGAATTCGATCCCAAGACCGAGCAACACACGGGAGAGCATTCGGTAGCCGCCAATAAGCTTCTTCGCGATCCAAAGAATCCTGGCTTTGAATTGCCGGACGCTAAGAGTCTCTAGCAACGGTGGCGAGCGATGGTTTTTCCTGACGCTGCAGTCCAAGTTGATAGTAACCTGGAGAAATGTTCAGGAACGAAGCGACGGAGGGCCGATTAACCGACAAAGGCGTCATAGGTTGACAAGCCTTGTTCGCTTCACTGGTAATCGGCCACACCTATGAAAGCTAGCCAAATCCTTATTGCAATCGCTGCATTCGGGCTTTTGGCAAGCATGGGATGCCGGTCCTCGTATGGCCCTCGCTCGATTGTTGCTGATAGGTTGCCCTACAACCAAGCGATCGCGACCTCCTGGAAGGAGCAGACACTGCTCAACATTGTGAAGCTCCGGTACATGGACACACCCTTCTTTATTGACGTGTCCCAGGTTACCGGTGGATACACATTTCAAAGTGGCGCGACCGCCAATGGTGGGATTTTTCCGCCGGCTAGTCCTGCCGCATCATTTTCTCAGCAATTGGGTGCTGGGTTGAATTTTCAAGGCGGCTATCAAGATCGACCAACAATCTCCTAACTTCCGCAGACAGGTTCGCAGTTCATCCGCAATATCACACAGCCGATCAATCCAGGCTCTGTTTTGTTTCTGCTCCAATCTGGTTATCCCGCGGAAGTCGTTTTTGGTTTGACCGTGGAGACAGTGAATGGACTCAAGAATCGTTCGGTGGGGGGGGAGATTGCGTCCCGCCGATCCTGAATTCGAATGGATGGTCCATGCCCTTGGTCGTGCCCAAGCCTCAGGGCATGTTGGTATTCGCATTACTCGAGAAAACAACAAGGACTCGGCTGCTTTCTTCTTTCACGACGAGGATGTCGATCCTGGTTTGGCAGAAGAAATGAAGGAAGTACGCAGGACTCTGCGGCTTGATCCCAAAAAGCAGGAGTTCCGAGTTGCCTTCGGGGCGACGGCAGCGAATGACAACGAGATCACTATTCTGTCCCGCTCCATTGTTCGCATCCTATCGGAGCTGTCGACCCACGTCGTTGTGCCGGGGGAGCACTTGAAATGCGGAATTGCGCCGGATCTTGGCGATGTGATTGACGTCAGCGAGCCCCCGTTTCATGTCTGCAGTTCCTGCGAGGAGCCAGACGACCCGTTCGTTTCGGTCTTTTATGAAGGGTATTGGTTTTGGGTGGAGAAAAGTGATTTTCGTTCGAAGCGAACAATCGCTTACCTTTTGGCATTACTGGCGTTGTCAGATACAGGATCCAAAGATGGGCTACCTGTGATCACGATTCAAGCGAACTAGTTGGGCGTCTTCAGGAATACGCGTCGCGTTTTCCGGGTTCGCTTTCGTTCTCAACGTGTCCGAGGGTAATTCACCAAAACAGTCTTTGTAGGCACGGCTAAAGTCGCCGAAGTGCCAGAACCCCCAGCGTGTCGCCTCTTGGCTAACAGTCGTTGAAGCGTGATCAGCCAGCCGTAGAGATTGCCGAACACGATGAAGTCGAAGCTTCGTTAGATAAGCCATGGGAGTCATTCCCATGACCTCGTGGAATGCGTACTGCAGCGTTCGCTCGCTCACTTCCGTCGCCTTGCATAGGTCAGTGATGTAGAGCTGACCCGAAGAATGGGAGAGAACATAGTCTTCGGCAGTCTGAACGATTGCGCTGTATCGCTCACGCGTAAGTTGTTGTTTTGTTGCCTGGCGAGGCACAACCGATAGCAACATGGAAAAAAGATGCTCGATCAACTCGACTTTGGCGCTTGTTTGCGTTTCGGGTAGCTCGAACAAATCGGGCTGCCGAGCAGCGATCTGTGTGAGACTTCGCCCCCAAGAATATAAGTTGCGAATGGATATCGGATCGGGTGTTAGAACCTGGGGGGTGCTGGGAATCTGAATATCTGCATTCCGTTGACGTGCTTCCACATGGAAGCAAAGAAATTCCGGCCGGACAAGAAAAGCGACGCTTTCATAGCCTGCCCCCACGACAAACTCCACTTCGGTCCCGCCCGGCACTGCCGTTACTCGGTCCATAGCGATCGGGATACCGTTGATGGAACCGAGGGCGGCGGGTCCAAACGTTGAATACGCGACAAAAGAATCCAACAATCGAGTTCGAGTGCGGACTGGAAGATTGGTGTAGTGGAACACGACGATGCACTCGCCAAGACGAACAATAGTCCGATGAGCACGAAGCGGTTTGGACTCCAGTTGAACCGCATCTTGTAAAAGTACTTCGATGCCTTCTCCGATCGATGTTGGATCGCTGAGTTCGGATACCGTGACCGACCGCTCGATTACCGGCTGATCACTGCAAGGAGAAGCGGAAGAAGATTTCATGAGTTGCGGAATTTCGATAGACGTTGAGCGCAGATTTTGGAGATTGATGGTAATCTCCGGCGCGCCGCTGTTCCAGCGGTGGCATCACGGAGCTGGCAAGCCTAGGGAGTCGAGTGATGCTTCGTTGTTGGCTAGTGTTGAGCTGGATTGTAGTCTTGGCAGGGGTCACCATTCCCTTGGAGGCGAACGGCAGGGCATCTGGAATCGCGGACGATCGCCCCAACATTTTGCTCATAGTAGCGGATGATATGGGGTATTCGGATCTTGGATGTTACGGCGGCGAGATCCGGACGCCAAACATTGACGCGCTTGCCGCCCGAGGATTGAGGGCGACCAACTTTTATGTTGCACCCAGTTGTTCGCCGACCCGATCGATGTTGCTGAGCGGTGTGGACAATCATGTCGCGGGCCTGGGGAATATGGCGGAATGGGTCGGGCCCGACCAACGTGGGAAGCCAGGTTACGAAGGGTTCCTTCATCCGCGGGTGACATCGGTTGCTTCCTATTTTCGAAGTGCTGGCTACCACACCTACATGGCAGGGAAATGGCACTTGGGGGACCATCGCGACCAATGGCCCGCGAACAAAGGATTTGAGCGAGACTTTTCGCTCCTACAGGGTGCCGGCAGCCACTGGTCCGATATGCTGGGGCTTCTCCCGTCGGAACCCAAGGTATCCTACACTCGCAACGGACAACCTTTGGAGAAAGTTCCAACGGACTATTACTCGTCCAAAGATTTGACCGAGTTCATCATCCAAAGCATCGATGAGCAAGGCAGAGATGAGAAGCCATTCTTTGCCTATTTGGCATACCAAGCCCCCCATGGTCCGTTTGCCGTACCTGAGGAATGGAAGAACCGTTGCAAGGGAAGATACGATCGTGGTTACGATGAGATTCGGCAAGAGCGATCGGAACGGCAAAAGAAGTTGGGAATTGTTGGCAAAGACGTTGTGACGTTTCCAAGGTTGCCGAACCTTCCCGCTTGGAGTTCGCTGACCGACGAGCAGAAGCGACTCGCCGCGCACAAGATGGAACTTTATGCGGCGATGATCGAGTACATGGATTGGCAAATCGGTCGATTGCTCGATCACTTGAAGCGTACCGGCAAGCACGACAATACCTTGATCGTTTTCCTGTCTGACAATGGAGCGGCGGGAGAGGACATGACGGAGCTGGTTTCGACGCTTGCGCCCGAAGCGAAATCGTGGTTCGACAACACCTTCGACAATCGTCCTGAGAACTGGGGGAATCCCAAGTCCGCGATCGAGTACGGTCCAGCTTGGGCACAGGTAAGTAGCGTTCCATTTCGATTATTCAAGGGCGTTGTTGCAGATGGGGAGATCCGCGCACCGTTGATCGTTGCTGGACCAGGGATCAAGCATCGCGGAACGGTGCATCATTCTGTTCTGCATGTCATGGACCTTATGCCGACATTCTTAGAGCTCGGTGGCGTGCCTTCGTCGGTTGCCTCAGAGCCGAGTGGAGCGGCGATTCTCCAAGGGCGATCGATGTGGCCCATACTGGCTGGCAACGCGCCCGAAACGCGATCACAGTCGGATTGGCTCGGATGGGAACTCTTCGGAAATCGCGCTATAAGGCAAGGTGATTGGAAGCTTTTGTATTTATTGCCAGCGGCAGGAGGAACCGGCGAGTGGCAGCTCTACAATCTTCGCGAAGATCCAGCGGAAATGCGAGATCTATCGACGGTCCATCCAGAGAAACGCGAAGCGCTTATCAAGCTTTGGGATGAATATGTCAAGAAAAACCATGTGATCGTTTCGGATGCTGGTCCTTTTGCTCGGCACGCACCCTAACCACCCTACCTGCGGAGTCAGTACATATGAAAATGCACCAGGTTAGCGATCACTGCTATGCGGTGATCAACGAAAAGAATCGAGTTTGCGATGCAAATTCAGGGCTGATCAATTGTGGTGGCGGCGTGGTCATCGACACTCAATCGGATTTGGCGCACGCCAATCGGATGATTGACCTGTTTAGCAAGGTCTGGCCAGCGATGCCCCAGCGAGTGATCAACACGCACGAAGACGCCGATCATGTGTGGGGCAATCAATTGTTCGACGAAGCGGAAATTATCGCCCACCGTTCAGTACCAGAGCGGATGAAGCAAGTAGCCGAACCGGAAGAAAGCCAAAAATTGCTGCACGGTGTGGGCAGGTTTCTCACTCGATTGGTTCTCAAGGCGGTTCATCCGGGACTCGCTGCCGCAGGCCAACAACTGTTGGAGGACTACAACTTCGACGGTATCAAGCTGGTCTTGCCCACGACGTTGTTTGACACCCGCTACGAATTGAATCTCGACGGAAAAGAGGTCCATTTGATCTATGTCGGACCTTGCCATCAGGTAGGTGATACCATCATTCACATGCCAGAGGAGAAGGTCGTGTTTGCTGGCGACGTTTTGTTCCGACAATGTACACCGATGGGCTGGACCGGGTCTTACGAAAAGTGGTTCCAGTGTTTGGATCTTCTCATTGAGTTGAATCCCGATGTGATCGTTCCCGGGCATGGCCCTCTATGCGGTATCGAGGGGGCGATGGAAATGAAGGCTTACCTGCAATACGTCCGAGAAGAGTCGAGGAAGTGCTTCGATGCGGGCATCACGTCTTTAGAAGCTGCAAAAAAGATCGAGTTCGGCCCGTACGGTGAATGGCGTGCACCGGCGCGGCTCTATATGAACGTCGAACGAGCTTACCGCGAGTTTCGAAACGAACCACCCGATGCACCGTGGGATTCCGCGGCAACTTTCGAGGCCATCTATCAGGTCGCCAAAGCAAAAGGAATCGCGGCCGAGTTTTAAAGGCGATCCGAATACCCTGAGCGCTCCATCGCCTACAACGGTTTCCTCGGGTTCTCGACTAGGCTCTTAATCCGATTCAGATACGAAAGAAACATGTAATGAAGATCATTCGATTCACGACCCAAAGCGGTCCGAACATCCATTTCGGCGTTGTCATTCAAAACCTCGCTGTGTCGTTCGATACGTTGCAATCCAAAACGGGAAAATCGTTGCCGATCTTGAGCAACAGTCGCTCCTACCTGGAGAATCTTCCCGATGGCGAGAAAGCGGCAAAAGAGCTGCTGGCATGGGGAGAAAGCAACATCGAGGGATTCGGGGAGACGGAATGCTTTCCTTTGGATTCCGTCCGGCTGCTTGAGCCGATTGAAATCACCTCTCTGTTCGATTTTGGACTGACTCCGCGGCATCTCAAGAATTCGGCCGAGGTCATTGGACGCTATGAAAAGGACAATCCGCAAACGGCTCCGCTGCTTCAGGCGTTCGCAAAGGCGGTGATTGCTCCCAAAGCCAAAGCTCCCGAAGGACAGCCGGAGGCTTTGTCGTATTACAAGAGTAATATGAACACGATTGTCGGAGACAACGAATCTATACCATGGCCAGCCTATACATCCAGATTGGACGTCGAACCTGAACTCGCTGTTATCTACGGAAATGAAAAGCAGCCTGTCGCAGGATTCTGCGTGTTCAACGACATATCCGCGCGCGACATTCAGGCCACGGAGTTTGTCGGTGGCTTTTGTTTGACTAAAGATATGGCCAAGGGGAATCAGCTCGGTCCCTATCTCGTCACTCTCGATGAAGTTGGCGACCCTTACAACCTCCAAGTGACCGTGGAGGTGAACGGGCAAGTGAAGTACCGAGGATCGACCTCCGAGATAAGCCACAAAGCAGACGATGTGTTTGCTTGGTTGGGATTCATTGCACCACTCAAGCCAGGCTCCGTCATGGGATTTGGCACCATCCCAGATTGCACTGGATGTGACCATGATGATTTCATCGATCCAGGGTCCGACCTTCGCGTCACGATTGAGCGGTTGGGGACGCTCCGCTGCCGATTTGAAGAACCAAAGGGAAAGCTGCTACCGAGCCGCTGGCCTGTTCGCGAACCCTTGCGAAAGTACCACTAAACCGCGATGAGTTGTCTCAAGCGAAGCAGGTCAACGGAAGGGGGCAAGGAGTACCAGCATGGGTAACGATGAAACTCGATATGAACTTGGTTTGGCAACAATGCGAAAGATGTTTGGCCCGGGCATCGAGACGGCGCTGCAGGGGCTGAAAGCTTCCAGTCCCGATCTGGCTCGCTTTCTGGTCGAGTTTCCCTTCGCAGACGTGTACACGCGACCTGAATTGGATTTGAAGACTCGAGAGATGCTTACCATCGCCGCATTGACCGTTTTGGGGTATCCGCAAGCGGAATTGAAAGATCACATCCGCGGCGCCTTGCACGTCGGATGCACGCGTGCGCAGGTGCTAGAAATCATCTTGCAAATGGCGGTCTACGCCGGCTTTCCTGCCGCGTTGGAGGCGGTGAGGACTGCTGCATCCGCGTTTGCGGGAGTGACTCCCACCAACGAAGAGAAAGAATGAAATTCAACGCGATCCACGTCGACACGCATGGGGAAACTCATTTTGGCGACGAAGAATTCCACGAACGCGAGCTGGCGATGGGGCCACCTCCCAACCCGGTGGGGCGGTTGAGCGATTTCGGTGCAGTGACAAGTATGAGCGTTATCTCCTTTCCTGCTGGGACAGAGGCTCCGGCTCACAATGCCCCTCAACCCTACATTTGCATCATTCTGTCGGGCGTTGGAGAAGTCGCCACGAGCGACGGGCATTCAAGGCGATTTCAAGCGGGCGAGTTATTGTTCTGCAATGACTTGACTGGAAAGGGTCACGTCACGCGCGCTATAACCGATTTGACACTTGCATTTGTCAATCGATTGTGTCGCTAAACGATCGCCAAATCCCGAGTAACGTCTGAAATGGAATCGATAATTTGAAAATGATTAAGAGTGTAAGAACGTTAGTAGACGCGACACACGGTCTCAAATTCACCGAGAGTCCTCGCTGGTATAACAACAAGCTGTGGTTCATTGATATCTACGACAAGCGAATTAAGAACGTCGATATGGAAGGCAAGGTTGAGACGGCTGTTGAGTTGCCCTTTATTCCCAATGGGTTTGGGATTGCGCCCGATGGAACGATTGTTGTGGGCGACGCATTCGAACGAAAGATTTACCGTTGGAACGGAACGACTCTGCAACCATGGATGGATCTAAGTCTCGTTACCACATTTTGTTTGAGCGACGGTATCGTCGATAACCAAGGACGCTTTTACGTGGGAAACATCGGTTATAACTTCGTCGATCCGAAAGCCGCGCCGGTCGGAACGTGTGTCCTAGCCATGGTCAAATCCGAAGGAGAAGTCACTGTCGTCGCGGACAAGCTCTTCTTTCCGAATGGGATTGTGATCACGCCGGACGGTCGCACGATGATCGTGGGGGAAACCATAGGGCATCGCCTCACTGCGTTCGATATTGCAGATGACGGGACTCTCAGCAACCGACGCGTTTGGGCGCAATTGCCTGAATCGATTGGTCCAGACGGAATCTGTTTGGATGCCGAGGGTGGAGTGTGGTGCGCCAACCCCGAGGGGACCGACAACGTCGTTCGTGTCATCGAAGGGGGAACAGTCACGGATCGGATCAGGGTAGATACGCATGCCTATGCCCTGATGTTAGGAGGCCCAGAGCGCAAGCATTTGTTTATCTGCACATCTGCATCTCACGATCCCGCAGAGATTCATCGCATTCCGACCGCCCGTTTCGAGGTGGTGGAGGTTAACATTGCAGGTGCAGGAACTCCTTAGCCGTCGACTCCGCGGTCGATCAAGGCGCGTTGATTCTATCCTGTTTCAAAGCCGTTAGTCTGATACAACGGTGCGGATGAAATTCTGAGCAAAACGAAAAAGAGAGTCAGGTTAAATGCCAACCAAAAGCGAGGACACTGAGGTTCGTCGTTCCCTAACGCACCCCGGCAATGTTGCGCTGAGCGGGGTAGTTTTTGCGGTACTCTTCCTAACCAGTTTGCTCATTATTCGACTCGCAATTCCAGCGGATCCAGGCGACCCAGGGGTTTGGTTGATCAACGCGAACTCGAAAGCCTGGGTTCAGTTTTCATTGCAACTGTTGCCCTTTACGGGCATCGCCTTTCTTTGGTTTATGGGGGTGTTGCGAGATCACATTGGGGAGTTGGAAGATCGTTTTTTTGCAACAGTGTTTCTTGGTAGCGGTTTCTTATTTGTAGGAATGCTCTTTACCTGCGCTGCGACTGCACAAGGGCTGTTGGGAGTATTTGGGGAACGCGGCGGTTCGCTTCATGAAAGCGAAACTTACATGGTGGGGCGCCGGATCGTCTATTCGCTTTTAACAACCTTTGCCTTCAAAATGGCGGCCATCTTCATGTCGGTTGCTTCCGTAATCGGGAAGAAGACCAGCATTTTCCCTCCTTGGTTGACCCGACTTGGGACCTGCTTTGCCGTGCTGATTTTGTTGCTCGTAAGCAGCTACAGCTGGTTGTCTCTATTGTTTCCTGTTTGGGTGCTTGTTGTGAGCATTTGGATCCTCGCGAGGGATTTTTCACGACCGAACGATTCTTGACCCCCGATTAATTGGGATCTTAGGAGGAGCAGATGATTTGACCGAAGCAAAAGGAACCCGAGAGCAAGGAGATTAGAGCTGCGCAATGCGCAGTACCGTTCTCCGTAAAAGTCCGCATTGTTGTGTCATTGCCGCATGTGGAGGATAGTTCGTTGCGGAATCTGGGCAATTGTCTGATCCCAACCCCAACGCTTGCTAGAAAAGGAAGATTCGAATGAAATTGCGAATGTTCATGGTTGTTGTCTTGTTTGTCGCTAAACCAATCGTCGGGATGGCACAAGAGTCACCTGAATCGCCGACGGATCAGGAAGTGATTCGAAAAACAGTAGAGGCTTATGTCGCTGCCTTCAATAAGGCGGACGCGAAGGCGTTGGCGGCAATGTGGTCGCCGGAAGCGGTTTACACAAACCCACTCAATGGTGATTTACTCATCGGCCGAGAAGCTATTGAAAAGCAATTCGCAGCGAACTTTGCGGAGATCAAAGAGCTGAAGCTGGAGGCTACCACGGATTCTGTCCAGCTTATCTCGCCGGGTGTGGCGGTCGAACATGGTACGGCCAAATTGCTTCAAGGGGATCAGACGATAGAAGAGAGCAAAACGACCTCAATCTTCGTTAAACGCGATGGGGTGTGGCTATTGGACCGGGTAACGGAAGAGACCGTCGTCGAGCCTGTTTCGCATTACGAGCAGCTAAAAGATTTGGAATGGATGCTAGGGAAATGGATTGATCGCGACGAAATCGCGACGGTCGCTACCGAATGCAATTGGTCCCGAAACAAGAATTTTCTCATTCGTTCCTTCACCGTTGAAATCGGCGACCGCATCGATATGTCGGGAATCCAAATCATCGGTTGGAACCCTAGAGAGAAAAAGATTCTTTCCTGGGTTTTCGATTCGGATGGCGGCTTTGGCCAGGGGACTTGGTCAAAGAAGGGCAATCGTTGGTTTGTTCAACAAACCGGTGTTTTGCCTGATGGTGGAATGACATCAGCCACAAACATCATTTCGTACATCGATGACAAAACGTGCACTCTTCAATCGGTGAATAGAACTGTCGATGGTGAGCTTGTCCCAAGTATCGATGAAGTAGTCATTACCAAGGAATAAATCTGCCATGAAAAAAATTATAATGTTTGGGTTTGCGCTTCTAGCAACTGTTTTGCTGACCAGCGACAAGGCAGACGCACGCGGCGGGCGCGGTGGCGGAGGTATGTCCCGCGGGGGTGGTGGAATGTCACGGGGCGGAGGGGGAGGAATGTCTAGAGGTGGCGGCATGAGTCGCCCTAGCCCATCCATCAATCGATCCCCATCTATGAGTCGCCCTATGAACTCGATGAGTCGTCCATCGCCCGCGATGGGAGCTCGTCCGTCGGTGGGCGCACGTCCGTCGGTGGGCGCACGTCCGTCGGTGGGCGCACGTCCTGGCGGCATGCCACCGCGGGTATCGCCGGGGGGCGGAACGCGTCCAGGTGCGGGGGTTCGTCCCGGCACGGGGGCGATCGGAGGTGCGCGACCGGGGGTCGGTGGAGTACCAGGCACGAGACCAGGCATGGGTGGCGCAGGGTTAGGTGGCGCAGGGGGAGCACGGCCAGGAGGTGGAGCGTTGGGGGGCTCTCGCCCATCGGCTTCCCAACTCAATGATTTCTTGGATATTCGAGCGCCTGGCGGAGGGGCAAGACCGGGTACTCTTCCGAGCAGCCGACCTGGATCGGGCTCCATTGCAGGGGGAGCGGCTGCTGACTTCTTAAGCGGTGCCTCGAATCGGCCTTCAACGCTTCCGGGCACTGTCGGGCGGCCAGGTGCAGGCATTGGAGATCGACCGGGTATTGGAGATCGACCGGGCATAGGAGATCGACCGGGCATAGGAGATCGACCAGGCATAGGAGATCGACCAGGCATAGGAGATCGACCAGGCATAGGAGATCGACCAGGCATAGGAGATCGACCAGGCATAGGAGATCGACCAGGCATAGGAGATCGACCAGGCATAGGGGATCGACCCATCGCAAGCAATCGTCCAGAGCGGGTTGAAAATCGGCAGCAGTTGCAGGACAACCGCATGGATCGTCGAAATGAGATTCGCGATCAGGTACGCGATAATTATCCGCGATTGGACTTCTGGTCCGACCATCCCGGATGGGCAGCTTGGAGAATCAATGCTCCCTATCGCTGGGCTACTTGGGGGGCGTTGTCTGGATGGTGTACTGGCTATGGTTGGACAGAAGCGTACCCATATAGCTATGGTGAGGATGTCTACTATGCCGACGATGCCGTTTACTACGGTGATCAAGCTGTGGCGACGGTGGAGGAGTATGCGCAGCAAGCCGAAACTATCATAGCGGCAGCTCCTGAGGTTGTACCTGACCAAGCGGAGTGGTTACCGCTTGGTGTTTTCGCTTTGACGCAGGATGGGCAAGCCTCTGGCCCCGGCCCCACCATCTTCTTGCAGTTAGCGATCAGCAAAGAGGGAGTAATCGCAGGGACTTTGAACAACAAGGCGACCAATACAACGCAAACAATTGAAGGCGTTGCAGACAAAGATACACAACGCGTTGCGTGGGTAGTTCAGGGCAAGACTCGTCCGATTATGGAGACCGGAATAGTGAACTTGACCGAGGAGACTGCTCCCGCGCTGGTTCACTTCGCGGATGGCCAAACCCAACAGTGGTTGATGGTTCGTCTGGAAGAGCCGTCGAAACAATAGCCAGATAACCTCGCGAACTTAAATCGGTTTGAAAAACTGGTAGAGCAAATGCTCTACCAGCTTGTGTCCTATTTCTAGCAGGCTGGCCGATGTCTTGGCGTCGCATCAAATTTCGCAAGTAGCGATGATGGGTGGTATTCTTGGCAATTTTGAGGACTAAACTGGTGCTGTTGAAAAGACCGCATACCATTCTGAATTGCAAGTCATGACTCCTAAAAAATCACACCTTGCTATCGCTGAATCGAAAACGTCTTCCCCGAATACTGAGACGTCTCCGAAATGTCTTCTTCCTGTGGCAGTCGCAGAGTTTGAAGGCTTGGACATGCGACTTTGCGACGATCTGCAGGAGGCAGGATGTCCGATGGCCTCGCACCTAAAAGAACAATTGGCGTTTGAAGAGTTCTTATCTCAACTCTCCAGTGTGTTTGTTAATGTGAAACCAATTGAAGTGGATTCACGCATCAAATCGGCCCTGCAATCGATCGCTAAGTTTCTCAACATTGATCGAACTGGATTCGGCGAGGTAACTAGCGAGGGCCTTCTGATTCTGCAGTCGTACGAACTGCCAGGCCTTTCTCCGATGCCTCGTGTTATTCTCGAGCAGGAGTTCCCCGTTTACATGAGTTTGATCCAAAGAGGTGAAGTCTTCCGTATGCCTGAGGACTTACCTCCTGAAGCAAGCAGAGAGCTCGATTATTGCAGCAGTACTGGGCTCCTATCGAATCTTACGATTCCGCTTAAGTCCATGGGAAGGGTCGTAGGGGGGTTCAGTCTAGAGTTGTATCGCAGACGCGTTCCATGGCCTGAAGAGTTAGTGCACCGCTTGTGTTTGGTCGGAGAAATATTTAGTAACGCTATAGAACGCAAGCGTACGGACATCGAGCTACGATCGAGAGAAGCATCGCTTAGCAATGCCCATGACGAGCTTCGGCAGCTTGCTGCCAAGCTACTTCATGCGCAGGAAGAAGAACGCCGTCGGATAGCCCGGGAGATGCACGACGATTGGACTCAGCGACTTGCCCTTCTCGGGATCGATGTTGCTCGCCTTTCTAATGAATCCGAAATACCTGCCAGAATGCGAGAGCCACTGCTAGCGATGCAAAGCGAGTTGGTTCGGCTTGCTGAAGACGTGCATGCCCTGTCGCGTCAATTGCATCCCTCGATCTTGGACGACTTAGGTTTGGTGGAAGCTTTGCGTTCCGAGTGTTCGTGTTTTTCTCGGCGAGAACGCATCGCTGTCGAATATGTCGCGATAGGAGGCGATCATGAGCTTCCCAAGGAAATCTCTCTTTGCATCTATAGAGTTGCTCAAGAGGCTTTGCGCAATATCGCGAAGCACGCGGCGGTCGCGGAAGCAAAAGTTTCCTTGCAGGTTTCTCCATCCCGATTGTTACTGCGAGTAGAAGACAAAGGGATTGGCTTCGATTCGGAATCGATGCGGTCGCAACCTGGGCTTGGATTGTCCAGTATGATTGAGCGAGTTCGATTGATCGGTGCTGAACTCACGGTCTTGACATCCCCCGGCTGCGGTACTGTCCTTAAAGTGCTCATTACGATCGACGGGAGTACTCGATGAAAAAGACACGGATCTTGATCGCCGATGACCACGCGATTCTCGCAGAGGGGTTACGGCGCGTGCTTGAACCTGAATTCGAAGTTGTTGGCTTGGTTTCGAATGGAGAGGATCTCGTCTCTGCTGCGAATCAGTTGTCTCCGGACGTCATTATCACCGACATTACCATGCCGGTCATGAATGGAATCGATGCAGCAACTCAATTGCGTTCGCAAGGAAATAGCTCGAAGCTGATCTTTTTGACCATGCATCGTGACGTAGCGTATGCACGACGCGCGATGGAAGCTGGAGCCGTGGGCTACCTCTTGAAACATTCGGTTTCGGCCGAGCTAACTACTGCGATTAGCGTGGTGCTCCAAGGGCGAACCTACATGACTCCCATGATTGCAGGTGAGCTGCTTGAATCGTATCGGGGCGCGGACCAATCTGCGGGGAAAACAGCTAAACGCCTGACCACGCGGCAGCGCGAAGTACTCCAGCTTGTGGCAGAAGGTCGGTCTGCAAAGGAGGTCGCGCGCGCTCTTGGTATTTCAGTGCGCACGGCGGAAGCGCACAAAGCGAAAATTCTGGAGACGCTTGAGCTGGGCAATACAACCGAGTTGGTACAGTATGCCATTCGAAATGGCATCATCTCATCGGAATGGTAGCCACAAGAGGGTGCGCAAAGCGCAATAGCGCTGCCGTAATATCAACAATAGCCTTGGTATTCGTCTCACTTCACAATGGTACCACGGTTGTGGGTACCGAGTGTGTCTGACGAGGGGGCTTGCAAAGAATCGGGCAACAAAGCGTCTTCAACTAAATTGCCTATTCCGATACCTTTGAAGTCGGGCTGTCAAAATGGCGGGGTTGGTTCCATGAGAACAGGATGTGTGATTTTGGCGGATCCTCATTTGGGAATGCTCGGTGGAGTCCATCGATTGTTGGAATCTTCGTTCCAAACGTTGGTCATGGTCAGCGATGAACGTTCACTGACGGAAGCGATCGAAAAGATTCAGCCAAGCCTTTTGGTTGTCGATCTGTCTTTGTCGAACTCGGGAGAGGCGAACATCATCCAGCGTCTTCACAGCGCCCACCCGAACATACCACTGGTTGTTTTAAGCGTGCATGACGAGCCCTCGGTTGCATCGGTCGCGTGCGCCTCTGGTGCTGCGGGCTTTGTTATCAAACAAAACATAGGAACAGAGCTTCTCCCCGTTGTAAAAAGCATTCTTAGGGTCGAAGCTTGCAATTCTTCAACGAAGGTTGACGATGTGTAATGCACCCAGCGCCCCTCGCATTGAGAAACCATGATAAAAGTACCAGACTCGTTCGATGTATCTTCGACCCGGACGCATCCCGATCGTGGAAGCCAAGATGGACCGAACGGCGTCTTATGATCTCTAAAGCACAAAACTCCGAATCTTCACTTTTGACCACTGGTTTTGGAGCATCGAATGTCTTATTCTCGCCTTGTCCATTTAGCAATCCTTTGGTGGACTGCAAGTAAAGTATGGCATTGTCTGCCACTGCATAGGCAATTGTTCTCTTAAATTATGGAACCCGCGGTTTAGTTTGGTATTCATCGCGAGCCTAGCTCCCCTGCATAGTTTTAATAGTCTGCACAAGCCTATTTCATCGCAGGGGTGTCAACCCCCATGGCTCTGGAAATTGTAGACTTTGAAATTCAAATGCTTTTAGGATATCGAAGGGATTAACTCATGAAACCTGCGACGACCGTTCAGGAAATGCAATCACAAAATGGCCAGACTTCAAGGGCTATTAGTTCCTACGGTGTAGCTCGCTCCACCGTCTCAGGCTCGCCTCTAAGCGCCGACCTTTTAGCGAAGATGAATGAGTATTGGCGAGCTTGCAATTACCTCGCTTTGGGAATGACGTACCTAAAGGCAAATCCGCTTCTTAAAGAGCCGCTGAAACCTGAACATGTTAAGGATCGGTTGCTTGGTCACTGGGGGACCAGCCCTGGATTGGCTTTCGCATACATCCATCTCGAACGCGCCATCAAATTGCTTGATTTGAACGTCGTCTTCATGGCAGGGCCAGGCCACGGAGCACCGGGAGTGCTTGGCCCCTGTTACCTTGAAGGCTCTTACACAGAAACGTACCCAGACTGCAGCGAGGATGAAGAAGGTTTGCTAAAGTTCTTCAAGCAGTTTTCATTTCCGGGTGGAATCGGTAGCCATTGCACCCCTGAGACACCTGGCAGCATCCACGAAGGTGGTGAGCTCGGCTATGTTCTGTCGCATGCTTGTGGTGCCGTCTTTGACAATCCGGACCTGATTGTTGCGGCGGTTGTTGGCGATGGTGAGTCGGAGACAGGCCCGCTTGCTACCAGTTGGCATATCAACAAATTCTTGAATCCGATTCGCGATGGTGCGGTGTTACCGATCCTGCACCTAAATGGGTACAAGATCAATAATCCAACCATCTGGGCTCGGGTTAGCCACGAGGAATTGGAGGCATTCTTCCAAGGAACGGGCTGGACACCTTACTTCGTGGAGGGCTCCGACCCCGAATCGATGCATCAGTCGATGGCAGCGACGATAGACCATTGCATGGAGGAAATACGTGCAGCTCAGAAGCAAGCGAGGAGTACGGGCGTCGCCTTCCGCCCACGCTGGCCCGTGATAGTACTCCGGACTCCCAAGGGGTGGACTAGCCCCGGAGAGGTCGGGGGTCACAAACTCGAAGGAAGCTGGCGGTCTCACCAAGTTCCAATGGCGAATGTCAAAAAGGATCCGGCTCGGTTGAAGCAACTAGAGGATTGGATGCGATGCTACAAGCCGGAGGAGTTGTTTGACGAGAAAGGTCGATTCCGTCCTGATTTGAAAGCGTTGGCACCGATCGGAGAGAGAAGGATTGGTTCCAATCCGCACGCCAATGGCGGTCGCTTAAAGAAAGCCCTTCGACTGCCTGACTTTCGAAGTTACGGCATCAAGGTCGACAAGCCTGGCGTTTTGGACGCTGAGAATTGTCGTCCTTTGGGTGTCTTCTTGCGAGACGTGATGAAAGCGAACATGACGAATTTTCGCGTGTTCGGACCCGACGAGAACACATCCAACAAGCTCGACGCTATTTACGAAGTATCGAAGAAGCTGTGGCTGTCGGAGTATTTTCCGGAGGACGACGACGGAGGCGAACTAGCCGTAGATGGACGCGTCCTGGAAATGCTGTCCGAGCATACGTTAGAAGGCATGCTCGAAGGCTATCTGCTGACGGGACGACATGGATTCTTCAGTACGTACGAGGCTTTCGCTCATGTGATTGACTCCATGTTCAACCAGCATGCGAAGTGGTTGACCATTTGCAATCTTCTGTCGTGGCGAGAGAAAATCGCATCGCTCAACCTCCTTATTACCTCCACCGTATGGCGGCAAGATCACAATGGGTTTACCCATCAGGATCCCGGCTTTCTGGACGTTGTCGTGAATAAAAGCGCTGCCGTGACTCGTATCTATCTTCCACCGGACGTGAACTCGCTTCTTTCGGTCGCGAATCACTGCTTGCGAAGTGAAGGCTATATCAATGTCATCGTTTCCGATAAGCAGAATCACTTGCAATATCTCGATATGGATGATGCGATCATTCACTGCACGAAAGGTATTGGGATTTGGGAACAGGCTAGTACCGACCAGGGGCATGAACCGGACGTTGTCATGGCGTGTGCTGGCGATATACCAACCAAAGAAGCTTTGGCTGCGACGGTGATGCTTCGGCAACATTTCCCAGACCTCAAGATTCGATTTGTCAACGTTGTTGATCTGCTCAAATTGCAATCGGCCACAGAGCATCCACACGGGCTGACGGATCGAGATTTTGATAGCTTGTTCACCGTAGATAAGCCGATCGTTTTTGCATTCCATGGCTATCCTTGGTTAATACATCGATTGGCATATCGCAGGACAAATCACAAGAATTTGCATGTCCGCGGCTATAAGGAGAAAGGAAACATAAATACTCCACTCGAGCTTGCGATTCAAAATCAAATTGACCGCTTCACTCTAGCGATGGATGTTATCGACCGCGTACCAAGCCTTCAGGTTGCCGGCGCTCATGCTAAGGAGAAATTCCGCAATATGCAGATCGAGTGCAAGAACTATTCCCATGAACACGGCATCGATAAGCCAGAGGCAGCCAATTGGCGTTGGCCTTATTGAGCTTGTTGTAAATTTGGAATGAGGTAGCTCTTGACTGAAGCATTGCTTGTTTTGAATAGTGGATCTTCAAGCTTAAAGTTCTCTGTATTTCAAATCGGAGATCTCACGCTATTGGTTCGAGGGCAAATCGAAGGACTCGGAACGGCTCCGCGTTTTCTTCTTCGTGGCAGCGACGATGAATTGCTGGAAGAGAGCAATCCGATCGATGGGGCTCGATTCGATCACTCTCAAGCTATGGGGCTCATCATCGAGCGGTTGCGAGAGCAGCTTGTTGGAGTTCGGATTGTCGGTGTTGGTCATCGAGTCGTACATGGAGGCGTGAAATACGCTACACCGATTCGTGTTAACGAATCGGTGCTAGAGGAGCTTGGTCGCCTTATTCCGCTCGCACCACTTCATCAACCCTATTCCCTTGCCGCAATTAGGTCTCTCTCCGTTACAGCGCCGGAACTACCTCAAGTCGCCTGCTTTGATACCGCGTTCCATCGCACCCAACCGCCGGTGGCGCAATGGTTCGGTTTGCCACGGAGTTTTACCGAGCAAGGTCTGCTACGGTATGGGTTTCACGGAATCTCCTATGAGTATATTGCTTCCGTATTGCCTGCGATGGACCCTCGAGCGGCTTCCGGACGAACCATTGTGGCCCATCTAGGTAATGGCGCGAGTTTGTGCGCATTAAGTGCCGGTAAGAGTATTGCGACAACGATGAGTTTCACACCGGTCGACGGACTGGTTATGGGAACTCGGGTCGGTTCGTTGGATCCTGGCGTCCTGCTCTATCTCATGGCAAGCCATGGCATGGATGCTGCATCGCTCGAGAAGCTGATCTACCATGACTCGGGCTTGCTCGGGGTGTCAGGCCTCTCCAGCGACATGCGTACCCTATTGGCTAGTACTGATTCACACGCAACAGAGGCAATCGACCTATTCGTTTACCGTCTTGGTCGCGAACTGGGCTCGCTTGCGGCAGCCCTTGGTGGTCTCGATGCGCTCGTGTTCACCGGTGGCATAGGGGCGAACGCTGCTGTTATTCGTTCACGAGTATGTCACGACGCCGCTTGGTTGGGATTAAGTTTGGATGAAGAGTCGAACCAAAAAGGTTATCGGCAACTTCATGACCATCGAAGCGAAGTTACGATTTGGTCCATCGCCACAAATGAAGAACTGATGATTGCTCAGCAAACTCAACGTGTGCTGAGATTGTCGGATCTGTTGGTTTGAGGAAACAATCATGAAGAAGATTGAGAACCTTACTGAATTGTTGAATCGCTATGGCTGTGGACCAATAGCCTTTTCGGGGACAAGTGACGCTCTTTTCGAGAGGCGTCTTGTCCTGGACCACGTGATCGATCCCAAGCAATCTGGCCCTCGCGAGCAGTTCGAAGCATTTGCGAGTGCCATGCGAGATGTCCTTGCACAGCGGTGGCTCAAAACGACTCAGACGTACGATGCTGCGAACCCTAAGCAAGTTTATTATCTCTCCATGGAGTTCTTGATTGGGCGCTCGCTAACCAGCAATGTAACGAACTTGGGGGTAGCTCAAGCCCTGGGAGAATGGGAGAAAGCAAAGGGCATAAAAGTCGCTGAACTAGTTGAGGAAGAGCCAGACGCTGGACTTGGGAACGGTGGCCTCGGGCGGCTAGCAGCTTGTTTCATCGAATCGCTTGCGACATTGGAAATGCCCGCCATCGGCTACGGACTCCGTTACGACTACGGGATTTTTCGGCAGGAAATCGTTAATGGCTACCAAGTAGAACAGCCTGACCCTTGGTTGAATCGACCTGATCCATGGGAAGTCGCTCGGCCTAACGACGAGATACCTGTTCCGTTAGGTGCTTCTTTCACGGTCAAAGGAGGTGAGATCGCGGTGCATCGAGGTCATGCGACACAACTAATCGGCGTCCCTTTTGATCGACCAATCGTTGGTTTCGGCGGCAAAACGATCAATACCTTGCGATTGTGGAAGGCGACAACGGCAGCTGCGTTTGACTTTGGAGAATTCAGCAGCGGGGACTTCTTTGGAGCGGTTTCCGACAAAACCTTGGCTGAATCCGTTACTCGGGTTCTGTACCCAGACGATTCCACCCAACGCGGGCGGTCCTTAAGGTTTCTCCAAGAGTATTTCCTGGTACGGTGCTCCTTGGCCGACATCATTGCTCGATTCCGTCGCCGAGGTAACGACTGGTCCATGTTGCCTGATAAGGTCGCCATTCAACTGAACGACACACACCCGGCGATGGCAGTCCCTGAATTGATGCGGATTCTGCTCGACGAAGCTAATCTGAGCTGGGAGAACGCTTGGGATCTCTCGACTCGCACTCTCGCCTATACCAACCATACCCTGCTGCCCGAGGCACTTGAAAAGTGGCCGGTCGAGTTGTTTGAGGCTCTCCTCCCTCGGCACTTGGAAATCATCTTTGAAATCAATCGGCGTTTCCTAAACGATGTTCAGTTGAAGCATCCTGAGGAACGAGTTCGACTTAGTCAGATAAGTTTGATCGAAGAGGGAAACGAACGCAAAGTACGTATGGCTCATCTCGCCATCGTTGGCAGTCATAGCACCAATGGAGTGGCCGAGATTCATTCAAAACTCCTACGCACAAAAACGGTTCCTGAGTTCGCGGAACTATTTCCAGAACGGTTCAACAATAAGACAAACGGGGTTACTCCAAGGCGTTGGTTGCTGCAGGCAAACCCAAATCTTGCCCAGCTGATTACGGAAACCGTAGGAGCGGGGTGGGAGACAAACATGGCTTTGTTGCGAAAGATTGACCCATTGGCCAAGGATGCTGCATTCCAGGCTCGGTTTTTGGCTGCCAAACGAAGTGCGAAAACGCGATTTGTGGATTGGATCAAGAAGACCGCCGACATTAGCCTTGATCCCGACACGCTTTTCGATGTGCAAATCAAACGCATTCATGAGTACAAGCGACAGTTGCTGAACGCCATCCAAGTCATCATTTGTTACAACCGGTTGTTGGAGACCCCCAGCCTCGATGTCCCGCCGCGCACCGTGTTATTCGCCGGTAAGGCTGCTCCGGCTTATCACCTAGCCAAGGTGATCATCAAACTCATTACGAGCATCGCTCGAGTGGTCAATTCGAATCCGATGACGCGAAACAAACTGCGGGTCGCCTTTCTACCAAATTACTCTTGCACCCTTGCGGAGTACTTGATTCCAGCGGCTGACGTATCCGAGCAAATCTCGACCGCTGGGTTTGAGGCTAGCGGCACGAGCAACATGAAATTCATGATGAACGGTGCGATAACGCTAGGCACGCGCGATGGGGCAAACATCGAAATTTCGGAAGAGGTCGGCGAGGAAAATGCATTCATGTTCGGACTCACATCCGATCAAGTTCTTAACAATCGTGCCTTGTACAACCCTCATTGGCACTACGAAAACGAACCTGAAACGAAAGCCGCGCTGGACATGATTTTCGGCAACTATTTTTCTGCCGATGAGCCAGGGATTTTCGAGCCGATCCGTGAAACCCTCCTGACCAAAGGTGACTACTTTATGCACCTTGCTGACCTCACGGAGTATGTTGCCACGCAAAGTAAAGTCGCCAAGCTCTTTCAGACGCAGAATGCGTGGGCTGAGAAGGCAATTCATAATGTTGCTCGGTCCGGAAAGTTTTCCAGCGATCGAACAATCGAGCAATACGCTCACGAAATTTGGGATGTGAAGCCATGTCCCGTGCTTCCGTAGGATAGATGCGATGAACTCACCCCAATTCTCAGTTTCGTCGAAAGTGCTTGTCAGCGATTTCGACGGCACAATGACTCAGTTCGATTTCTACAAGCTAGTCATCAAGTCGCTTCTGCCCCCTGATACGCCCGATTACTGGGCCGAGTATCGAGCTGGAAAGATTACTCATTTTGAGGCCCTGCGTCGATACTTCGCATCCATTCAAGCTAGCGAGGATGAAGTTATTGCAGTCGTTAGAGAAATGAAACTAGACGATGGCTTGCCCGCCGCGGTGCAATTCCTGCGCAAGGCAGGCTGGGATATCGTCGTGACATCTGCAGGATGCAGCTGGTACATAAACCGTCTCCTCAATGATTTCGGTGTGAGCGTCGAAGTTCTCTCCAATCCAGGTCGCTTCCAAAACGGCGAGGGACTCATTATGGAAATGCCGCGTAACTCTCCGTTTTTTTCACCGGAGCTTGGTATTAACAAAACAGGGGTCGTGGAGCATTTCCTGACGGAAGGTCGCACTGTTGCATTTGCTGGAGATGGATTTCCGGATGCCGAACCTGCACGTATTGTTCCCGAGGATCTGAGATTCGCACGCGGTGATTTGGCAAACGTACTACAAAGAGAAGGATTGCACTATCACCGATTCGAAGCATGGTCCGAAATAGCCAAAACACTTCTCAATAGGTAGAGTCAAAATGTTGAGGCCAACACAAATCGCCATACCTACGCTGGTCCGTGTGAAAGAAGGAGCTGTGGATCGGCTCGGCATCTACCTGCGGCGGCATGGTCGCCAAAAGGTAGCTGTGCTTGCCAGTAAAGGTCTTCACTCACCTCTACTGGAACGCCTAGAACGTAGTTTGAAGGACGAATCAATGGATTCGGTCGGTTGGATGGAAGTCGCATCGAACGATTTCGAATCCGCAGCACAGTTGTTCGCCAATTTACCGAAAGAGACCTCGGCCATTATTGGATTTGGGGGTGGTAAAGCGCTCGATGTGGCTAAGTACGTCGGGTTCCTTGGTCGTATACCGTATTATGCCGTTCCAACCTCGCTCTCGAACGACGGTTTCTGCAGTCCTCAATCCAGTCTAACAGTCCGCGAGAAGCGTCGATCACTCCCCGCTGCGCTGCCTTATGGGGTTGTTGTCGATATCGCTGTTTGCCGCGATGCGCCTCGAATTCTGGCTCTATCTGGCATAGGGGATCTCGTTGCCAAGTTCACGGCTGTTCTCGATTGGAAGCTGGCGTTTCATGCCACCGGAGAAGCGATCGACGACTTCTCGGCATTGCTTTCCGATGGATCGATTCACGCCTACCTGAGTCACCCTGCATTTGACTTGGAAGGGACTCGGCTTCTAGCTACGGCCCTGATGCTTAATGGGATTTCCATGGAAATGAGTGGTTCCTCGCGTCCTGCTAGTGGCAGTGAGCACCTGATTTCGCACGCGTTGGACGCGATTAGTACACAACCGAAGTTGCATGGTTTGCAAGTAGGTATCGCCAGCTACGTGGTTAGCATTCTACAAAATGCGAATACCGAACGAATCGCTTCCCTCTTTGACGTTACAGGATTCTGGGATGCGATCGCTGCAGATCCCTTTTCCCGAACCGAGTGGTTAGAGGCGATTCGTATCGCACCTACCATCAAGCAAGGATTCTACACGGTTCTGTCGAGCCGCAACGTAATGCCTGAAGTTGAGCGTATTCTCGAAAATGATCATCGCCTGAAACGATGCTTCCATCCTTAATCCAGTAATCCCATCGTCTAGGAAAGTCTTTATGAAGCCAGAAGTTGCTACGTCCAAAGCCCAGCCAACCGTCAGTCTTGCTGATGAAGACGCAGTCAAAGAGGTTCTATCGGCGGCTGTCTTCGGTTTGTGGGACGTTGTAAATAGTCTGAGTCGACTTCGACCCTCCAAACGCGATCATTATCGGGTCACCATTTTTGGTTCCGCACGTGCCCAACCAGGTAGTTTCCCTTACGAAGAAGTTAAACGCGTCGCAGTGGCCCTTGCGGAAATGGATTGCGACATCGTTACCGGGGGTGGGCCCGGTCTTATGCAAGCTGCAAACGAAGGTGCTAGTGCGGCAAACTCGCTTGGTAGAGATCATTCCATCGGTATCCGCGTTGACCTACCATTCGAACAGGAAGTGAATCCTTTCGTAGAGCAAGCCTACGAACACAAGACGTTTTTCACTCGATTGCACCATTTCGTATTAGCATCCGATGCGTTCGTTGTGGTTCCTGGTGGGATTGGCACGGTGCTAGAGCTCATGATGATTTGGCAGCTCTTGCAAGTAAAACACGTTCAGGGCGCCCCGCTAGTCGTGGTAGGGGGAATGTGGGAGGAACTGGTATATTGGGCGAAAAAGCACCTGCTTTCGCCACAATTGCCGTTAGCCAGCCCAGAGGATATGAACATTCCGATCTGCGTCCGAACGGCCGATGAAGCGATTGCAATTGTCCGCGAGTATCATGCCAAGTGGCTTGCCCAAATGGGAAAAGGTGTAGCTCTTAGTTAGAACTTGTTTTAAAATTGCGTTTTCTACGTTTTAGACAATCGGCGAGACATTAAATCGATCATGGAGATGTAGATCATTGTTTCGCTCGTGTCTGCAAGTCGTTCGTAATCTTTGCTTAAGCGTCGTCTTCGATTGATCCACGCGAATGTACGTTCGACAATCCATCGTTTTGGCAGTACTTGGAAACCTTTCGCATCTATCGGTCGTAACACGGTTTGCAACTGAAGTCCTTCCTTTTCTTTCAGCAGCTGTGGAAGGCCACCCTTCCCGTAAGCGCCATCGGCGAACACGATCTTAAGTCTGCGATAGAGGCTGCGGATACCCTGCATAACAATCGATCCTCCATCAAAGTCCTGGACGTCAGCGCGGTGGACAACAACCATCAAAAGCACCCCCAGTGTATCAACGAGGATATGTCGCTTACGCCCTGTGATCTTCTTTCCGGCGTCGTAGCCACGGGTTTCACCACCCTCGGCAGTCCTAATCGATTGGCTGTCGATGATTCCGACCGTAGGTGCTGTTTTTTTGCCCGTTGCTTTACGAACTGCGTTACGGAGGAGTTCATGGATTGCCAGCCAAACTCCGTCAAGCTTCCACTGGCGAAATACCCCGTAGACCGTGTTCCAGTGGGGAAACTCTTTGGGAAGAAATCGCCACTGGCACCCTGTGCGGCAGACATAAAGAATGGCATTGATGATTCTCCTCCGATCGATTCGTTTTCGTCCTCGCTGATTGGCGTGGGGAAGTACTTTTTGAATCAACTGCCATTGCTTGTCGGATAGGCAACTTGGATAATCCATTCCACTCATGATCGCTACGGCTCCTTGTAGTCCGGGAAACTTTTTCGCTTCCTGAGCCGTAGCGATTTTTTCAATTCAATGCAATTTCAAAACACGTTCTTAGGCGTAGATTGAAACAATCGCAGCTCCAAGGCCGATAATCGCCTTCGGAGTTCTGGAATCAGTTTTTTCGCTGCTTGCTCTCCCACCGACGCGATCTCTTGACTTTTATAAAAATCGGCAAGCCCATAATCCGACGTGTCAGGTGTGATCCAGAAATCAATCGATCGACTTCGGACTGCTCCAAGGTTATGAGCTTGCGATTCGAAAATTCGGAGCATTGTCGCGAGCGATCCGGCATTTTTCATTTTCTGGGTGGGGGTGTCGGGGCAGTTTCCGGCGAACTCGCAATTCATCTTGCGAGAGATATCAACACCCACTACGAAGTCACAGTTATCGTTCGCCAATACATCCCCGGGAAGGTTATCCAACATTCCCCCGTCCACTAGCAACATGCCATCACGGGGGATAGGCTTCGAGATGACGGGCAAATTGATGCTTTCAAGAATGGCTTGAACCGCGTCCCCCGTTTTACGCACGACGCTGCGTCCTTGAACCAAATCAACCGTCAAGGCGTGAAACTCAATCGGCAACTGTTCCAGACGCCAATCACGGAGATAAGGCCTCAACATGGTATCCCATGCGCGCCTCCGGAATTGATAAAGCAAGTAAAGATTTGGCCAACCGGGTAGGGAGCGAAAGATACGCGATGGGGTCAAGTCATGTTGAAAATGATGCGCTGCCTCGAGTGGCTCGATACCAGATGCATAGACAAGTCCCGCCATCGCCCCTGCACTGGCTCCGGACATGACATCAAACGAGATTCCCGCATCGTCGAGAGCGCGTAACACGCCCAGATGCGCCATTCCCTTGGCACCACCACCGGAAAGCGCAATTCCGATTCTGTAGCCTCTTATCGCTCGTACCAGCCGATCCAAGCCTTGCAGTTCGAGGCGACTGAGTTGTGATTGTTGTGTGGATACATGAACCTTGATCGAAGAGCGTTTGCAAGGTGGGGCTGGCAACCAAGCAGCTACGGGCTGATCGTCTGACAATAACCAAACCATACGCATCTTATCGATTGCAGTGACGTTAACAGTGCTGGAGCTTCGCAGATACGGCTCAACGGTATTTGCTTCGTTGGGTTGCAGCATCCAAAGCCACTCATCGCATTCTTGAAAAACGCTCAGGTCCAAATCCTCTATCTCTGTTTTGCAAAAAACCACAATTTGTCGATGGAGGCTGCCTGAATCTACCTTGGTTGGATCGTTTGGGCGTGTACCATGTTGCAGCGCAATATCCTTCTGCCACGTAGGTAGATTACTGAGGCTATTCGCATCGTCCGTCTGGACTACAAGTTTCTCACCGCTCGCGGCAAGTCGACTAATCAATCTGGAAACGAGAGTCCTCGCTTGGATGGATCGCGCAATGATCCCCAAACGCCTTGAACGTCTATTGGAAGCTTGCGTTCCAATCGCATTCTTGAATCGACGGCCAAGTGTGCGGAATAGGTTCCGCATCAAGACTGGATAGGCATCGACAAACTCGAAGAATGAATCGCTTGGTAACGCTAGCAGCAAAACAGGTGTCCGTGCAATGACTCGGACAGGCCGCGGCGTCTCTTCGAGCAAAGCCAATTCACCGATATGGTCGTCCGGACCGAGCGTTGCCAGCGGCTCTATGCTCCCTTGTTCATTTTGGAAATAGGTTTCAACGTAACCTTCGCCGATGATCCAAAATTCGTCGACGATATCGCCAAAATCTCCAATCGTCTCTCCTGCTTCAAACCTCCGTGAAATGATGCGATTGGCAATGCAAAGCCGATCTTTGTTTGATAGGCCACGGAAAGCAGTTGTTCTCTCCAAAGAACTCGCGACCGTCTGAGTATCGTGAGGCTGTATGTTCAATTTCTATCGAACGCTGTCAGCGAGTACAGCGTGATCGTTGGTAGGGTGGTTTAAGTCGTTCCATTAAATGGGTGTACTGCGAACTATTCCCGGCAGGTGTTCAAATTGCCTGCCTCTATTTCGAAACCGAAATCGATTTCCGAAACAGCTTTAGGCTGTAATAGAAAAAACCGAGTCCTATGGCTGCAACGACCAAGAATTGAGACCAAACAGCATCGAACCCACCACCGCGGTAGATAAGGATCTGGGAGAAGCTCACAAAATGCCTCGATGGCAAGAGGAAACTCATATACTGCAGCCAGATCGGTTGACTTTCGACGGGGGTACTACCACCGGAAAGCATCTGCAGGACAACAATGACCAAGATAATTAGCAATGCAAACTGGGCCATCGTCCTCGAGATTGTTCCGAGAAAAATGCCTAGTGCTGTAGCGAAGAACAGATAAAGGATAACCCCCGCAAACCACAAGACAAACGAACCCGCAAATGGGACTTCGAGAGCTTTAATCACAACGAAGTAAAGCGAGGCAGCCGTCGCTATCAAAATCACGAGGCCGTTTGCCCAAACTTTGGCCAAGGCAATCTCGTACGAGTTCAAGGGCATCACCAGCAAATGCTCGAGCGTCCCGTGCTCCCGTTCGCGAATGACAGCGGCGCCTGTTAGTACGACTGTTAGCAATGTGATTTGATTGATGATGGCTACTACGCTCGTAAACCAAGAAGAAATACCGTTTGGGTTGAATAACTTGCGAACTACGAGCCTGACCGATGGTTCGTTGGAGTCATCCGTCCTTTTCATGAAACTCGACACGCGGTCGTTGATAATGTTCTTGATGTAGCCCGCGCCAATTCCTGCCTGTTGCATTGCCGTCGCGTCGATGCTCAACTGGATTTCTGGATTCCGATCTGCACGAAGATCATTCTCAAACTGCTGCGGAATGACGACGACAAACATGAACGTCCCGCGGTCCATCGCATCCTCCACCTCTCGCGCTTGAATCACTTCAGGCAACTGGAAACGCGGTGGGTAAAATGAATTGATCAACTCCTTGGAAAGCGCAGAGCCATCTTCGTCGACAAAGGCGATCGAAGCGTTGTTGACCTCGTTGGATGTTCCTGTGGCTTGGACGTAGATCGCCATAGTGAACGCATAAATGACGAACAACACCATGACATAATCGCTCAAGAGACTCCGCAGCTCTTTGAGACCCAACCAAAGAATATTCAGGAGTGAAGTCACGACTATTTCTCCTGCTTTCGCAAGCCAATCCAACTGATGGCCCACAGAACTGGGATGCAGCAGCCCAAGAAAACTAAATCCTGAACCATCAGCCCAGGAGCGAGTCCCTTTGTAAAGGCACCCACGCTGGAATGCATATAATAAGTTGTCGGCCAGATCGATCCTATCAACCTGGCATTCCCTTCAAGAGTCGAGACGGGTTGCAATAATCCAGAGAACTGAATGGTTGGGAGAATCGTGAGAATCGCAGTCACAAACACGGCGGCAACTTGGCTGCTCGTGAATGTAGACGTCACCATCCCTATTCCTGTTGTCGCTGTTACGTAGAGTAGCGTGCAAAGCGTCAGCATCCCAAAACTGCCCTTGATCGGTACTCCGAATACGAGGATGGCGATCGTCGTCAGGATGAAGAAATTCATCATTCCAATCGCGATGTAGGGCAATTGCTTCCCCAAAAGGTATTCCATCTTCCGAGTAGGCGTCACATAAAAATTGATCATGGAGCCCAGTTCCTTCTCTCGGACGATACTGACCGTCATGAGAATGGCCGGAATCAACACGAGGAGCAGGGCTGGAACGCTCGGGACGATCGAGTAGATGCTCTCAAAGCTTGGGTTGTACATAAAGCGTTCTTCAATATCCGCTCGGTACTTTGGACGCCCTGAATAGAGGAGACTACCGGAGTCTTCCAACATCTTATTGTGCACTCCTTGCACGTATTGAGCGACGGTCTCGCCGCGAAAAGTCATCGCCGCATCGACTTGTCCCAACACCTCAGGCTTGCTCCCTCGCTTTAAGTCTCGTCCAAAGTTAGGTGGAATTTCAAGCACCAAAGAAATATCGTCCGATTTGAGACGTCCCAAAGCATCTTCGGCGGAATCGGGAGGCGTTGTTGGGGTAAAGTAAACTTCCGAGCCCGCAAATTGGTCGTTGTAGGCTCGGCTCTCCGGCGATCGATCGTAGTCGAGCACTGCATAACGAATATGTTCGACGTCGCTCGTGATGCCGTAACCAAAAACGAGCATCAACAGGGCTGAGCCGACAAACGCAAAAGCTAACCGCACAGGATCTCGGAGGATTTGACTTGTCTCATTCGCAGCGTAGGCCAGCATGCGCGTCAGGCCGATTGGCATAACTGACTTGCCAGTTCGATTGGACCGCTTCGATTCGCACTTTTTAGATTCACCAACTTTGGCTTCGACCTTTTTCGCTTTGGATGCTGCATCTGCAATGGGGTCCTCCATGTAGCCGATAAAGGCGTCTTCCAATCCAGCCGCACCGCGTTCATCGATCAACTTCTGCGGGGCGTCG
Organism: Pirellula sp. SH-Sr6A; assembly: GCF_001610875.1. Taxonomy (NCBI): domain Bacteria; kingdom Pseudomonadati; phylum Planctomycetota; class Planctomycetia; order Pirellulales; family Pirellulaceae; genus Pirellula; species Pirellula sp. SH-Sr6A. Next base: position 2,429,302 of record NZ_CP011272.1, read on the forward strand.
CAGGCTAAAACCTTCCCAGCATTCATCAGCGAAATCCGGTCGCAACGCATGCCTTCGTTCATGAAGTGGGTGGTTACAAAGATTGTCACCCCTTGATTTCTCGAAAGATCGACCAGGAGTTCCCAAAAGCTATCGCGAGCGACTGGATCGACGCCCGATGTCGGTTCATCAAGAATGAGGATTTCAGGTTCATGCAAAACGGCGACAGCCAACGACAACCGCTGGCGCAGCCCCATCGGCAGGTCGCCGGCCTTAGCGTCGAGATGAGATTCCAATCCGAACTTCTTCACCATTTCGGCGATGCGAGCCTTGGCCTTGGCTGGAGGGATGTGGTAGAGACGTGCATCGAGAATCAAGTTTTCGCGAACGGTCAACTCGCCCCAAAGCGAGAACGCTTGCGTCATGTATCCGAGGTTCTTGCGCACCTCCATGCTTCCGGCTTCGACCGAGCTGCCGAAAATCGTCGCTGTTCCTTCGCTGGGAGTGAGCAAACCAGTTAGCATCTTCATCGTGGTTGATTTGCCACAGCCATTGGATCCCAAGAATCCAAAAATCTCGCCTCGCTCGATTGACAAGGTCACGTGATCCACAGCGACAAAGCTTCCGAACCGCTGCGTTAGTCCTTTGGCATCAATCGCAATTTCTTTCATACCCTCAGGTCGTGGGGGAATGATCAACTCGGAGTGCCCCATCCGTTTGGCCTCGGGAAGGAGCGCTATGAAGCATTTCTCCAAGTCGTGGGTTCCGGTCCTTTCCATCAGTTCCGCGGGAGTTCCTGTGGCCAATACCTTGCCATCGTCCATCGCCACGATCCAGTCCCACTTCTGTGCTTCGTCCATGTAAGCAGTGGATATGAGCACGCTCATCCCCGAGCGACTTGCACGTATGTCGTCGATCAAACTCCAGAACTGGCGCCTCGATAGCGGATCCACCCCCGTGGTGGGCTCATCCAAAATCAATAGATCAGGCTCATGAACCAATGCCCCACATAGACCAACCTTTTGCTTCATCCCCCCCGAGAGCTTTCCTGCCGGACGCTCAGGAAATGGACCGAGACCGGTCGCATCAAGCAGTTCTTTGATTTTGGCGGGACGTTCTGATGGAGATAGGCCGAATAAGCGAGCCATGAAGTCGACATTGTCGCGGACGCTTAGTTCGAGATAGAGGTTCTTTCCCAACCCCTGCGGCATGTAAGCAATGCGAGGGCATGCGTCGCGTCGATGTCGCGGATCGGCAATGTCGCCGTCCAACACAACAATCTTTCCTTCTTGCATCTTCTTAGCGCCGGCAATCAATCCCATCAGTGTTGACTTGCCTACGCCATCCGGCCCAATCACACCCACCATCAATCCAGGTGGAATGTCGAGCGAAATTCCGTCGAGTGCGAGCGTCTTGCCGTAGCGATGCGTGACGTTTTGGATAGATACAACAGGCTTGTTATCAGATGCAGTGCTGGGATTCTGAGGAGATGTAATCGGCATGAAATGGTCTCGGTGAGAGCAAGCCTAGGGGTGATGGACCAATTCTGCTATTTCGATTCCGCTTGATTATTCGTCGGGGCCGCTCCATCCGTTGTGGGCGAATCTTGAACAGCATCTGCGGTAGGTGCTGTTGGTTTCGCTTCAATCACGTTTTGTAACCATTCGGGCCACACTGCCGCGTCGTCTACTTTGACATAGCCAACTCCTCGAATGCCCGTTTTGATTTGCTCAATGTATGAACTGACAATCTCCTCTGGTACCTGAATCTTCACGCGAAACATCAGCTTGTCGCGTTCGCTTTTGGTCTCTACCTGCTTGGGAGTGAATTGAGCCTCCGGGGATACGAAACTTACAATACCAGCCGCCGAGCGTCCTGGTGAATGGTCGACCGTAATTCTGGCATCGGCTCCTACTTTTAATTTGGCAGCGCTTTCAGACGGCAGGAATATCTCCATATACACGTCTTCAAGATTGATCAAAGTCAGAACCTTGCCACCGGCGCTGAGGACTTCGCCCTGTTCGGCCAATCGGTAAAGAACTCGTCCGCGTACGGGCGCTACCAAAACCGCATCATCAATACGGGTCTGGATTGTGGCAACGTTCGCTTCGGCAACTTGCACTTCCTGCTCGGAAGTTTTCATTTTAGCTTCCACCTCAGCCAAACCAGCGACAGACGCTTCAACTGCTGTTTTACGCGCATCGTACTCACGTTGTGAAGCAGCGTTATCCGCGAGAAGCTTTCGAGTTCGATCTTCTTCAATCTTGGCTTGCTCGACCAAACTCTTTTGTTTGACAATGGCTGAGTTGGCGGCGGCGACGCGCTCGCGTGCGGCAGCAACATTTGCCTTAGACTCCACCAATTGTGACTCGAGCGTCGAGGTATCCATCCGGACTAGTACCTGGCCGGGTTTGGTGAGTTCGCCCTCTTTGACGAGGATCTCCTTTACACGCAAAGGTTCCTTCGCCGCGATATCGACTTGCTTCGCTTCGACCCGACCGTTTCCCGATGCAATGCCTGCCGGAAGGGTATTCTGTTGCGATTGCCAATATTGGTAGGCAAACAAGCCAGCCACGCCAGCCACAAGAATCGACGCAAGCAACACGAATTTTTTGGACACAATAGACCTCTCCCAAAACAGTAAGCAAAGAGCAGGCAAGAGAAGGCACTGCATACTTAGCCTTTGTAGACTAGCGAAATCAGTAGAATCTGTCCATTAGACGGCTTGCTAAACAACGTTTGTCGTGACGATTTGTCAAGTTATACGGGCTGTATTGGTTGCACGCCTAGAAGCGAATTCGGCAATCATACCGGTCCGATTCCGCCGATAAATCCAACCGTATGAAAAGAGCCTAGCCGAAGGGTTTTTCCGCCTCTCCGGCCAGCGTTTCGCACTGTTTTAATGTTTATCGCAAGGATGCGGCCATGATTGGTACACAACACGCCAACACACGTAATCGTCGTTTATCGAATGAGTCGTCAAGTCGAACCCGCTGGAAATCCTTCGGCAAACAGCTCAAGAACGGTTTGGCGGTTGCGACTCTCATGTCGACGTTGTGCTCACCAGGTTGTGGATATACGAAGCAATGGTGGAAGAATGGTCGAAAGGTTGGCCCCAATTACTGCAAACCGGTAGCGCCCGTCTCGGAAAGTTGGATCGACTTTAACGATCCGCGAATCATTGCCGGCCCCGCCAACGATCGGGATTGGTGGCGTGTATTCAGCGATCCAACGCTCGATATGTTGGTGGATTCCGCCTATCGAGGTAACCTGCCATTAAGGGAGCAGGGCCAACGAGTCTTGGAGTACCGCGCCCTGCGGGCTATTCGTGTAGGAGAGAGGCTCCCGCAAGGGTCTGTGAACGGGTTTTACGATCGAATTCAAATCAGTGAGGCAGGCAACCCCTCGGGGGTGCCCAATCCCAACCGCTCGTTTGATTTGAATCACTTGGGAGCCAAACTCGAATGGGAACTGGATGTATGGGGCAAGTTCCGCCGAAGAATCGAGCAGGCTGATGCAGAGATCGAACGGCAAGTGGAACTTTACGACGATATCCTTTCCATCGCTGTAGCGGATACAGCGACTGCCTATACGAATATGAGGGCCTCTCAGAATTTTGTTCGGCTGGCTCGCGAGAATGCTGAGATTCAGAGAGGAAGTTTGCGACTGGCCGAAGCAAGGTTCAAAGCTGGAGCCGTGAACGAACTAGATGTCACTCAAGCCCGATCGACGCTCGAAGCAACCGAGGCGTTGATTCCTCAATTCCAAGCAACGCTTCGCAAAGCAAACAATGAGTTGTGCGTTTTAATCGGTGCTACACCTCAAGATTTGGAACCTCAGGTCGGTGAGGGGCCAATACCCATGGCGTCGACGAGCGTTGCCGTTGGAATTCCGGGTGAGTTGCTACGCCGACGTCCGGACGTCCGGGCCGCAGAGAGGGCGGTTGCAGGTGCGAGCGCTGCGATTGGCGTCGCTGCATCCGATCTTTATCCACACTTTTCGATTGACGGTGGGTTTGGATGGACAGCTAATAATGCGTCCGATCTGTTTAGCGGTTCGTCCTTCGGCGGAATCATCGGCCCCTCGTTCCGTTGGGATATACTCAATTTTGGACGTATCCAAAGCAATGTTGTTCGGCATGAAGCACAATTCCAAGAAGCTGCGATTCGCTACCAACAGACCGTTTTGGGTGCCAACAAAGAAGTTGAGAATGCGTTGGTGGACTTCTTGAAATCGCAAGAGCGTTCTGGCAAGCTCAGAGAGGCAGTCAAGGCCACAAAGCGGTCTGTTGAACTCGCTTTGACTCAATACAAAGAAGGGGCAATCGACTTTGAGCGAGTGTTCAACCTTCAAAACATATTGGTGCAACAAGAAATCGATTTGGCCGAATCAGAAGCATCGATCAGCTTATCTCTCATCGACATCTACCGAGCTCTCAGAGGCGGCTGGCAAATACGTATCGACGGCGGTGCGACATCTACGGTGATAACTCAACCGACGGTGATGGAAGGCGAACCGGTAGCGCTGAGCATTCCAACCGAATCGACTCTAACAGCCGCGTCATCGACAGGCGAAAACAGTGTCGAAGCAGTGGAAGAAATGAGCTTCTAAGCTGTCTCAAGAACTGCAGTAAATTGATTGATTGAACGAGAGTAATTATGACCCTACGAACATCCGCCCCGCTCATCGTATCCGCTTGCTTGTGTGTTTCATCGTCTGTGTTTGCGCAGGAACGATCTTGTGAGCGGAGTTCCCCAATTTGTGTACCGGATTGCATCAAGCACTGGTTGTGCGACGATTACCGTGCTAAACCGATCCCGTGTCCAACTTCTGTGCGAGGTTGGGAATGCGACTGCTACCAACCCAAGCCTTTGCCGTGCCCAGTAAGCGTCAAGCGATTCTATTGTGATAATTATTGTCCAAAGCCACTGCCGAGCCTTAGCTGCGCGACCAGTTCCTCGCGGAAATGCGTCTCGCCACTTTGGGGACCGATGACCGCAATGCGTAACGCTGAAAGTAGTGCCTGCGACGCGCTTTACATGAAAACCTCTCGCACTTGGAACGAATCAGATCCAAGCAGTACGAGTGATGGCAGAGCAATGGGTAATGGCTCGCTCAGCAAGTAGGTTTACATCCATTGAATTGGTCACAACTCAGGACAGTATCGACATCAATACCTTTCTTCGACGAATCGCCTTCCTTGCAAACTTAACTCGTCGTCGTAAGCTCCCTTCTTAGATCGGCTAGGCAGCTTGACTTCCGGGTGTGGCAATTCTTCATAGGGGATCAAACTGAGGAGGTGGGCGATACAGTTGAGTCGCGCGCGCTTCTTGTCATCCGAACGGACGATGTACCAAGGTGCGCTTTGTGTATCGGTTGCCTCCAGCATTGCATCTCGCGCTTGAGAGTACTCATACCATTTTTCACGAGAAGGCAAATCAACCGGGCTTAGTTTCCATTGTCGGAGTGGGTCTTCAATGCGTGCTTCGAATCGCCGCGATTGCTCTTTATTGCCTACCTCGAGCCAAAACTTAATCAACTGAATCCCGCCGCGTATCACGAAATGCTCTTCAAAAACGGGACAGAGCTCTAGAAATCCATGGTACTGCTCCTTAGAACAATAACCTAAGACATGTTCGACACCCGCTCGGTTGTACCAACTCCGATCAAAAATGACGACTTCACCAGCCGCTGGGAAATGCGGAATGTAGCGCTGCATGTACATCTGCGTCTTTTCGCGATCGGACGGGGCTGGTAAGGCCACAGTTCGAAAGACACGCGGACTTACCCGTTCCGTAAGGGCCCTGATCGTCCCTCCTTTTCCAGCACCATCGCGTCCTTCGAAAACGACAACAACGCGAAGGCCTTTTTGTTTGACCCATTCTTGCAACCTGCAGAGCTCTACCTGCAGCTCTCTAAGCTCTTTCTCGTAGTCTTTCCTGGAGAGCTTTGTGCGATCCGAATCGCTAATCTTTTTACTCATGGTTGCCACCCGTGCTGAAACGAAAACCAAAACTCTCGACCGCCAAACTACAAGTTACACTTCCCGTGAAAAGCACTCCACAACATTCCCAAGGCAGCTTCCTGGATTTTGCAGGATTTCGCGGAGCTCGTCTCGAGCGAGGCCCGGTTTCGTCAGCAAGATCCTCTCTGAGTCGAAGATGCCAACCCCCATAAGAGCCATCACCCGAAGACGTTTTCGAGCACGTTTGTTCGCATGGCTGGTCTGTCGAGTTGTTATTTTGCCTGAACTCGATTGCGTCGCGAGGCTCATACGCACAAGATCTGGCTATCATGGATTGGCGTGTGGCGATTCAAAGAAAGGAACAGCCAGTGTTTCGAAGCAATACTACGGCGATCACGTTCGAAAAGTAGAGGAACAAATTATGAATATTCTTTCGATCGACGTGGGTGGAACCAACGTCAAGGTCTTAGCGACAGGACAGCGAGAATCGCGAAAGATTCCTTCCGGTCCTACCATGACACCCGAGCTCATGGTCTCCGAGGTGAAGAAGATTGCGAAAGACTGGCTGTATGATGCGGTATCGATCGGCTACCCTGGTGCAGTTTCCAAAGGCCGCATAGCGAACGAACCTCACAATCTCGCTTCCGGTTGGGTGACCTTCGACTTCGAAGAGGCCTTTGGGGTGCCCGTGAAACTCATCAATGATGCAGCGATGCAAGCTCTGGGATGTTATGAAGGTGGGCTGCTTCTCTTCATTGGTTTCGGGACTGGTCTCGGATCAGCTCTCGTTGCCGATGGCACCGTAGTTCCAATGGAGCTGGGGCACCTTTCATTTAAGAACGGAACCATTGAAGATTATGTTGGGCTCCGTGGCTTAGAACGACTCGGTAAAAAAAAATGGAGACGCTATGTTGCCTACACCATCAACCGATTGACCGAAACGCTCCGTCCCGATGAGATTGTGCTGGGAGGAGGCAATTCAAAGAAACTCAAAGAACTTCCTCCTCGTTGTCGGCTCGGAAATAACGCTTACGCACTTACGGGCGGATTCCGCCTTTGGGACCCCGCGACCGTTCACGTGCCTCTGATGCCCGCAAATGCTATCAAGTCTGCAGACGATGAGCACGCCGCCATTGGATAAACATACAGGTGATTATTTTGGTCCGCTAAAAGGATCCATGATTCACGAATCCTATTTTGGAGATTGCCATGTCTGAAAAACAAGTGCTTGAGGGCCTACTTGCTGAGAGGCTTGAACTTCGTTTGAAGTCGACGCTGGATGCAATTTGGTGGACATTTCTATCGCGAGGTCTGCTGGCCTTCGGGCTTGCTGCAGCAGCGCTTCTCTGGCCTCAGCAAACCATCGACGTACTGATCAAAGTCCTAGGAGTTACCATTTTGATCGATGGAGTCGCCATTGCTTTCGGACTGTTCCGTAGCGACGACAGAAGGCAGTTAGCGATTCAAGCGATCGTCAGTTTGGCGATCGGATCTGTTCTGTTGTTTTGGTCAGGCATCACGGCGAAAATCTTATTGGTCTTTGTTGGCACTTGGCTTGTTCTGCAGGGGATTGGTCTGTACTTTGCGAGTCGAAGCATGGATGCGGCTGACGGCCTGCGCCGTTTGGTTTCTTGGGTCGCGGTAATCAAGGTCTTGATGGGAATCGTGTTGGTCATCTGGCCTAATTCGGGGATAGTTGCCATCTCTTGGCTCATCGGGCTCGCGGCAATCGCGATTGGCCTCTTCATGATCTTCCTTGCGACTCGAATCAAACGATTTTCTAAGCGAATCGCAAACGCAGGTGAGCAAACTTAGGGACGTGTAACGCATTGATTTATCAAGCAACAGTTCGATTTCAGTCAGAATTGGTTCTCGTTTGTTCTCATGTTCTTTCGCGGATCGTCTGAGAGATATTTGCGATGTCACCAGCCGCCAACGCTCGCTCTCGAATCGCGGAGCGGGATCGCAGCTCTGGAAATGTCAAGCGACCATCGATGTAGCCGAGTTGGTACAAGGCGTACGCCGAAAGTCCATTGAGGAAGATCATTGGTTTCAACGACCAAGGCACCTTTGCATTTCCCTCGTAAAAAAGGTTCGTGGTGCAGTTGCTGTAGATCGAGTTGTACCACTTTGGTTTGTCCCTCAAGCTCCTCAGTCGATGGACATAGTCCAGCAGCAATCGGTTCAAGTGCTGAGGCGTTAGCTGTAGGCGGTACATGTAGATGTTCTCACGTCGAATGTTGGTCCTCACCCATATAAGATCGCGCTCGTCACCAAAAATAAACATCAACTCATACGCGCGAAACAGTCCCCATAATGGAGAGTAACTCTGCCACTTCTGACGACGCGCCTCGATCGAAACACACAGGTACTGTCCGTCGCTAAAGCCAAAGCTTACCATCGTGTGGGCCATGAAAGGACCCGACCAATGGGATAAGAAGTAGTCGATCGAATTCAGTTTCGACAGATCGTAAACGCGTTCTTCGTACCGAGCAGTTGGGGATCCCGTCTCGCTGTAGCGAGAGTTTCGAAGGTTCCGAACGTGCAGATTGTCTCCTTGAATCTCGGCCTGTGGCAAGATCTCCATTCCGACTTCCCAATCGAGATCAACTCTGGGACGCAGCGCGAAGAACCAAAGACTCGCTGCGAGAATAAGCCCGGCCCAAACGACAAGCCCCCATGGGAACCACGGTAGGGCGAAATAGGCGATACCGACGATGATCCAAGGGATGAGCGACGCGATGAATCGCATCCATGGCCGGCGAAAATGGTAGTGAACAGCCAGTGAGACCCAAAGGGTTGTTGTGGCGACAACGAGCCCTCCGAAGAACCAAAGAAATGGATTCATGGAATTTGTAGTTTCAAGGTGGGAGCTTCATCCGATGGGAGAGAACCAAACAAGCGGGTTAGCCATGCGACTTGGACGGTGCGATAAGCCTTTTCTCTAACTCGCTCAGACGCTGCTGAAGTTCCATGATGCATTCTTGAGCGGCATTCTTCCCTGCTTCGGCTATTTCGTTTGTACGATAAAACTCGGCTAAACCAAAAATCGACGTGTTGGGTTTGATCCAAAAATCAACCGCCCGGTTGCGCATCTTTCCAATATTGTGCGCCTGGGATTCGAAGATCCGAAAGATCGTATCGATGGAACCTGCATTTCGCATTTTGGTCGTAGGCATGTCGGGGCGGTTGCCTGCAAACTCAGGGCGAACATGGCTGGATACATCGACACCGACGACGAAGTCGGCACCGTTCTCCGCCAGCACATCGGCGGGGAGGTTGTTGAGAACGCCGCCATCCACCAACGCCATACCGTCTCGCAGAATGGGTGGCGAAACGACGGGTAAATTGATGCTCTCCAGGATGGCACGCACCGCATCCCCCTCCTGGCGAACGACGGTACGAGCTTGCACCAAATCCACGGTGATTGCATGAAATGGAATCGACAGCTGTTCCAATTCCCAATCGTGTAGATACTTTCGCAGCATTCCATCCCAAGCCTTGCGCCGGTACTGCCTAACCAAATAGAGATTCGGCCAATTCGGAAGGCAGCGAAATAGCTTCGAAGGCGTTAAGTCGCGCTGAAAACGCTGAAGCGCGTCTTGAGGAGCCATACCCGATGCGTAAAGTATGCCGGCCATCGCACCGGCACTCGTGCCAGACATCACGTCAAAAGACACCCCCGCTTCCTCCAAGACCTGCAACACACCAAAGTGGGCCATTCCTTTTGCTCCACCTCCTGCTAAGGCAATACCGATCGAGATGCCTCGCAGCACTCTTGCTAAGCGATCGACCCCTTGAGTCTCCTGGCGTGAGGGAGTCCCGTTCGAGGTCTCGACAACGACCTTCACATCTCTCTTCTTGAACCTCAAACGATTCAGTAGCGGAGCTATTGGCGAATTGGAATTCAATAGCCAGACCAGTCGCAGTCGTTCGGAGGCGTTGCCCTGAAGGAACGTCAAGGAAGCTGTCATCTGCTCCAAGTTCGGTGCATCCGTCGGTTCAGCAAACCACAGTATTTCATCGCAACCGAGAAGGGGCTGGAAGTCTGTCCCATTGCGAGAATCAGTCTCCCAAACAATGACTCGTCGATCGAATTGCGGTGGCGGTGGCTCGAGCATGGGTGCATCGTGTTGTGCAATCGTTTTGATCGACACCGCCTGGGGCAAGCATCCCGTTTCGTTCCAGCGATCTGAGTGGTTGGACCAGACTTCGATCCGCTCTCCGGACTGCAGCAATTTCGTCAGGAGCCGCCCCGCAAGGACAAAACCTCTTTTGGACGTCACAATGATGCCGAGACGGGGCGAAGGAACGCTACGTGAAGCTGCTCCGGCGACGACCTTGAATCGTTCACTGAGGGTAGAAAACAAGTTCTGCATCAGAACGGGATAGGTCTGGACCCATCGCAACAGGGCCTCGGCGGGGGCGACGAGCAGGGTCCCATTGGTCCGAGCGGTGAAACGAGTTGGACGATTGAGATTTTGTTCCAGGATCGCGACCTCTCCCAGCGTCTCTCCTTGATGGACCGTTCCCAACAGCCGCTCTCTTCCTCGTGGATCGGTGAGAAAGGACTCCAGTTCACCTTCGACGACGATCCAGAACTCGGTGACTGGCTCATCTGCCAAGGCGACCGTCTCCCCCGCAGCGAAAGACCGCAAAGTGAATTCGGGTGCTAACTCCAGGAGTTGATTGCCGTCCAGGCCACGGCAGAAGCGGACCTTGGCTAGCCATCCCACCATTTGCTCGATTTCCGCTGCAGTGCCCGGCATGGATAACTTCCTAGTTGAAATTGGTGAACAAAAGTCCGCTCGTTTCCTGAATTCTAATCGATTCCAGTCTACACCCTCCGTCGTCGGATTCCGTCTCTCTTGCGTTTTGCGCAGTGAGAATGTCGTAGTTTTGCGAATGGATGGAGAATGTGTTTGGGTCGAGGATAGTTTGACGTTCCTATCGAACGACTCGCCAGGCCACACCTGGATCGACTAAGCTGAGAGCAAGGGAGTATGATTCTTTTCTTTATCCAAGATGAAATGCGATGAGCGCCGAGAAAAAACGACTTGAAGAGGATCGCAACGGGAAACTTGCTTGGAAAAAGTGGGGGCCTTATTTATCGGAGCGACAGTGGGGGACGGTACGAGAGGACTATAGTCCGAACGGGGATGCTTGGAACTTTTTCACACACGACCACGCGAGGTCTCGCGCCTATCGATGGGGTGAAGATGGCTTAGCTGGGATCTCCGATGATGATCAACAACTCTGTTTTGCCTTAGCGCTCTGGAACGGAAAAGACGCGATCCTTAAAGAGCGGCTGTTCGGCTTGACCAACAGCGAAGGGAATCATGGTGAGGATGTCAAGGAATACTACTTCTATCTCGATAGTACTCCTACTCACTCGTATATGAAGTACTTGTATAAGTACCCACAAGCTGCGTTCCCCTATGCGGACTTGCTCGAGACCAATCGGAAACGGACCCGGGACGAGATGGAGTACGAGCTGCTCGATACAGGGGTGTTTAACGAAGACCGTTACTTCGATGTGTACGTGGAGTACGCGAAGGCGGGGCCGGAAGATATTCTCATTCGCATTACGGCAATCAACCGAGGACCGGAACCTGCAGAGTTGCATTTACTACCAACGCTTTGGTTTCGCAATGATTGGTCCAAGTGGATTGCTGAATCAAATCGTGCAGCTCAGAAACCGAATCTCTCTCAAGCTCCCTCTCCAACTGGTGTGAGTGCAGCGGCTGGCAAGCATTCTTTGCTGGGGGATTTCACACTCTGGTGTGATAGTGAAGTGCCTTTGCTATTCACGGAAAATGAGACTAACCACGAACGATTGTTTCCCGGACAGAAAAATGAGAGTCGCTTCGTTAAAGATGGGATCAACGACTGCGTTATCGAAGGTAATCAGGAGGCGGTGAATCCGGACAGGCAAGGAACCAAGGTTGCGGCGCACTACCGAGCCATGATTGCCGCCGGGGACTCCAAGGTGATCTATTTGCGGTTGTCAAAGGGTGCCGTCGACAACAAGAAGAAGTCTCCGTTTGGTCGCGAGTTTGAACAAGTCTTCTCGGACCGACTTCAGGAAGCTGATGCGTTCTACAAATCGGTCATACCCACGACGGTGAGCGAAGATGCCGCGCAAGTGATGCGACAATCGCTCGCTGGAATGTTGTGGAGCAAGCAGTTTTTCTTCTTCGACGGTGACAACTGGCTTGATGAACACAACTCGAACCCGCTCCACTCCGGTTATCGCAGTTCCCGGAATTCCGAATGGTTCCACATGTTGAACAAAGACATCATTTCGATGCCGGACAAGTGGGAGTATCCGTGGTATGCGGCATGGGATCTCGCCTTCCATTCCATCCCATTAGCGATTGTGGACCCCGATTTCGCCAAAGAGCAATTGCGAATGATGCTGAAGGGTGTTTATATGCATCCCAACGGGCAGATTCCCGCTTACGAGTGGAACTTCAGCGACGTGAACCCTCCTGTTCATGCGTGGGCTACGTTGTTTCTTCACCGCACATCGGAGGCGTTGGGTGGGGAGACCGATCTTAAGTTCTTGAAGAACGCGTTCAATAAACTGATGCTAAATTTCACGTGGTGGACGAATCGAAAGGATCGGTTCGGTAAGAACGTGTTTGAAGGTGGATTCTTGGGCTTGGATAATATTGGCGTCTTTGATCGCAGTTCTCCCTTGCCAACGGGAGGGAATCTGGAGCAAGCTGATGGAACCGCTTGGATGGCCTTGTTCAGTCAGAACATGACGGAAATGGCGGTCGAGCTTGCCGAAACAGACCCAGCCTACGAAGACATGGTTCTCAAATTTGTGGAACAGTTTTACTACATCGCGGCCGCCATGAATCGTCCTGGCGACGACAGCATGTGGGACGAGGAAGACGGTTTCTACTACGATCTGCTTCGATTGCCCGACGGCAGTGCATCGCGTCTCAAGGTGCGATCCATGGTTGGGTTGCTTCCGTTGTGTGCAGCCACGGTAGTAGAACCTTGGCAGCGCGAAAACATTCCGCGTGCCATGGCAGGCTTGACCGAGAGACTCCGCCGAATCCCAGAACTTGGCACAACCACACATCCCTTGGGGAAAGAGCATCGTGGGGTAAACGACAGAAGCTTGTTTGCGATCCTCAATCCTGAACGACTTCGCAGGGTCCTTTCGAGGATGCTTGATGAGAAGGAGTTTTTGAGCCCCCACGGCATTCGATCCATCTCCAAATTTCATGAGGAGCATCCGTACCGATTCAACGTGCATGGACAGGAGTATCGAGTCGATTATTTACCCGCAGAATCGAACTCAGGTATGTTCGGTGGGAATTCGAACTGGCGCGGTCCCATTTGGATGCCCGTCAACGCGATGATTATTCGTGCTCTTTTGCAGTACTACTTGTTCTACGGCGATAACTTCAAAATCGAATGCCCGACTGGATCGGGGCATTGGATGAACTTATTCGAAGTCAGCCAAGAGATTTCAAACCGATTGACTCGAATCTTTCTGCGCGACGAGCAGGGGAAACGCCCGGTATTCGGAGGTACTGAGAAATTCCAATCCGATCCACATTGGCGTGACCACTTGCTATTTTTCGAATACTTTCATGGAGATAATGGCGCCGGTTTGGGAGCGAGCCATCAAACGGGATGGACGGGGCTGATCGCTAAGTTCATTCAGCTTTACGGACTGCTCGATCCGACCAGCGCACTGGAGGGTGGAAAGAAATCCGCGTTCGATGTCGTTGCAGGAAAGTCGAACGAAGAGCGTTCATCTAAGCCGGCGCTCAAGACTTCTACTGGTCGGGGGGCTCGATGATTTCAGAGCCACTCGATCGCATTCCTCTGTGGCTACTCTTTCCGCTGATCTTCTTTGGCAGTTTGCTGATGGCGGAAGTCGGGTATCGCGTCGGGAGATGGAGGCATGTACGAGTGAAAGGCGAACAGGAAGCTCCTGTGGCTGCGATTTCCGCGTCGGTTTTGGGGTTGTTGGCCTTCATGTTGGCATTTGCCTTTGGATTGGCTGCCAGTCGCTTTGATGATCGTCGTCTGGCAGTGCTGGAAGAAGCTAACGCACTTGGTACGACCTACCTTCGGGCCCACATGTTACCCGATCCGTTTAAAACAGAGATCAAGCAAAAATTAGTTCGATATACAGAGTTGAGAGCAATGGAATTAACGGCGGAGAACATAGGTCCTGCGATACAGGAGTCTCTCGCTATTCAATCGGAAATATGGACCCTTGCGATCACCGTCGCCCAGGCAGATAACAGTTCCATCACAACCGGGCTCTTTATTCAGTCGCTGAATGAATCGATCGATCTTCATTCCAAGCGTGTGTTTGTTGGACTTTATAGTCGAGTTCCCGTCGCAATCTGGGGGGCTCTCTTTTTTTTGTTTGTCTTGGGAGTGGTTTCCATTGGATACCATGCTGGGATCGTCGGAACCCAACGCTCTCTTGCAATGCCGATACTGGCACTCGCATTTGCAATCGTGTTTTATCTGATTTTCGACCTGGATCGCTCGCACGAAGGATTATTGCAAATCAGTCAGCGCGCGATGATCGATTTGTATACATCGATGCAGACAACGACCGCGAAATAATTTCTCCACGTTAACAACGTACGGTTAATATGAACTCACGAGTTGCGATTGGAAAATCAAGTCCTTTGGGGACAGAGATCACGGATCATGGCGTGAATTTCTCTCTTTTTTCTCGAACGGCCCAAAAGGTGGAGTTGCTCTTGTTTGATCGCGAGGACGATGCGAAACCTGCTCGAGTGATCAATCTCGATCCCGTCGTCAATCGCACCTACCACTATTGGCATGCGTTTGTGGAAGGATTGAGACCCGGGCTGCTTTACGGCTATCGCGTACATGGATCTGAAAGAACATCCAAGGGAACGCGATTCAATCCGTCGAAGGTCTTGCTCGATCCCTACGGACGAGGGGTGGTCGTACCGAAGGGGTATTCACATCCGTCGGCGATAGGACCGGGGGACAATAGTCCTACGGCGATGAAAAGCGTTCTTGTTGATTTGGCGAGCTATGATTGGGAAGGGGATGCACCGCTGCGGTTGCCCTCTGCAAGGACAATTATTTATGAGATGCACGTGGGCGGATTCACTCGTAATCCCAATTCAGGGGTTGCTAAGAACCTGCGTGGGACTTACGCGGGACTCATTGAGAAAATACCCTACTTGAAGGATCTCGGTATTACCGCGGTGGAGTTGTTGCCCGTCTTTGCCTTTGACGCGCAAGCTTGTCCTGCAGGGCTGGTGAATTACTGGGGGTATCAACCCGTTTCTTTCTTTGCTCCGCACGCTGCTTACAGTTCACGAAAAGACGCAGTTGGCCCGGTCGATGAATTCCGGGATATGGTCAAAGCGTTGCACCGAGCTGGTATCGAAGTGATCTTGGACGTCGTATTCAACCACACGGCGGAGGGGGGGCAAGATGGCCCCACGATTTCCTTTCGAGGTATCGACAATCCGACCTACTATATTATGGAATCCGGCGGCACACGCTACGCAGACTACTCGGGCTGTGGTAATACACTCAATGCAAACCATCCGGTCGTACGGCGGATGATTGTAGATAGTTTGAAGTATTGGGTTTCTGAGATGCATGTCGATGGATTTCGCTTCGATCTCGCCTCGATCCTCTCTCGCGACTCTTCAGGACAAGTCCTTCCCAATCCACCCGTTCTGTGGGATATCGAATCGGAGCCTGCATTGGCGGGTACCAAGCTGATCGCAGAGGCGTGGGACGCAGGTGGTTTGTATCAAGTCGGCAGTTTCGTTGGCGATGCTTGGAAGGAATGGAACGGGCTTTTTCGCGATGACGCTCGCGACTTCTTTCGCGGAGAGGCGGGAGCGGTGGGGCGACTGGCGGATCGGATGTTGGGTAGCCACGAGATATACGGCCATGATCTTCGCGGGCCGGAGCAGAGCATCAACTTTGTTACTTGCCATGATGGTTTTACATTGAACGATCTCGTTTCTTACAACGAAAAACACAACGAAGCGAACGGCGAAGAGAATCGTGACGGGGCGAATGACAACAAGAGTTGGAACTGTGGTCAGGAAGGTCCTTCAACGGACTCAACGATCGAAACACTTCGCAATCAACAGGTCAAGAATTTTCACACGGTGACGATGCTATCCCTCGGTGTCCCTATGATCTTGATGGGGGACGAAGTCCGAAGGACGCAAGCCGGTAACAACAATGGGTATTGTCACGATGACGAATCGGTTTGGTTTGATTGGTCACTCGTTGATAAACACGCAGACGTCCATCGTTTTGTGAAGCTATTGATCGCGCGAAGACTGTTACGCGACGTGACTCATGAACAGCAACGCCTCAGCCTCACGCAGCTGATTCAGAATTCCACCAAGTCTTGGCATGGCGTAAAGCTGGATCAACCCGATTGGGGGCGGGACTCGCACAGCATCGCATTTAGTGCCGAGCTTCGTGAAGAGAGAATCCTCTTTCATTTGATTTTGAATGGCTATTGGGAATCGCTCGACTTTGAGTTGCCTACGCAATATCCCGAGAGCCCTTGGAAACGATGGATCGATACATCCCTTCCTTCGCCCCTCGATATCGTCGACTGGCAATCGGCGCCGGAAGTTGCTGGGAATACCTATCGCGCGGCCGGTCGCTCCGTGGTCTTGCTCTACAAGTCGGCAGCTACCAAGCTCGCAGAACATTCGGTTTAACTTTTGCTGATTGCGTATTTTCGATAGACGACGAGCTGCGTACGAGAGGAGATTGGGTCATGCAGCGCACAAATTTTCCTTTCCTCTTTTCCGATTACTGGAGAACATTCATGTCAATAAAAAGTTGGATCCTCACCTTCGCCGCGATGGCTAGCCTCCTATCGCCGGCGATCGCCCAGGATAAAGATCGCCAAGCCACAGACGAAGCCGCGATTCGAAAGGCGGTCGAAGCTTACGTCAGCGCATTCAATCGCGCCGATGCAAAGGGGCTTGCTGCTCTTTGGGCACCCGAAGCGGTCTACATCAATCCTGATAGCGGTGAAGAGGTTGTCGGTCGGGATGCGATTGAAAAGCAGTTCGCAGCAATCTTGACCGATGCTAAAGGGGCCAAGCTGGAAGCAACGACGGTTTCGATTGGATTCGTATCACCGAGCGTCGCAGTCGAGCAAGGCATGGCGAAGGTGATTCGGCCTGACCAGGAGCCAGAAGAATCCCAGTACTCGGCCGTTTACATGAAGCGGGACGGCCAATGGTTGCTAGATCGCGTGACCGAGGAAGCTGTCGATGTCGTCGTTTCGCATTACGAGCAATTAAAAGATCTTGAGTGGATGGTTGGCAAGTGGGTCGACCAAGACGAGGAAGCGACCGTGATTACGGAATGCAACTGGACTCGCAATAACAACTTCTTGACCCGATCGTTCACGGTACAAGTGGGTGACCAAATCGATATGGCCGGCATGCAGATCATCGGTTGGGATCCTTCCACGAAGCAGATTCGATCGTGGGTGTTCGATTCCGATGGCGGATTTGGACAAGCGATTTGGAGCAAGAAGGGAAGCAGCTGGCATGTTCAGCAAACGGGAGTCTTGCCCGACGGACGCAAATCATCGGCAGTCAACATCATCACCTACATCGATGACAATACGTGCACGATTGAGTCGGTCAATCGAACTGTCGATGGCGAATTGCTTCCTAGTGTGGCCGCAGTCCAAATCATCAAAAACTAACAAGCCCACTCCATCTGAAGTCATAACGAGATCTTAAATCATGAAGAAATTATTTCCGATCGCTGCAATTCTATTTTTGTTTGTTTCGATGACCACGGAGGAGCTTTGGGCTCGAGGCGGTGGACGTGGGGGTGGCGGAGGAGGAATGGCTCGAGGCGGAGGTGGTGGAGGTGGAATGTCGCGGGGAGGAGGTGGGTTTTCCGGCGGCGGAATGGCGAGCCGTCCGAGCCCAGCCATGAACCGTTCTCCCTCCGTATCACGGCCTTCCGCACCACCCATGAGTCGACCTAGCCCAGGAGTCGGCGCAGGAGCGGGGCCTCGTCCTGGAGCAGGAGCCCCCGGTGCAGGTCCGCGACCCGGTGTAGGCGTCCCAGGAGCAGGTACACGTCCAGGAGTTGGCGCCCCCGGTGCAGGTGTTCGTCCAGGGGCTGGTGCTCCAGGTGCAGGAGTTCGGCCTGGCATCGGCGCACCCGGCGCCGGTGCTCGTCCAGGAGTTGGTGGCCCCGGAGCAGGTGCTCGGCCTGGAGTCGGAGCCCCTGGCGCAGGTGGACGCCCGTCGGCGGGAGATTTGCAAGGATTTTTGAATGTCGGTCCTTCGACCGGGGCCATCGGCGGAGGTGTCGCCGGTCGTCCTGGAGGAGCAAATTTGGGTTCGGCAGTGGGAGGTGGTGCAGCGGCCGCTTTCCTACAAGGTGGGGGAGTGGCGGGACGACCTGCAGCCGGACAGTTACCAGCTGGTGTGCAGGGTGCGGCTGGAAACCGGATGGAAAATCGAGCCGGCAATCAAGCTTCTCGCGCCGAGAATCGCGCCGCAAACCAAGCTGGGCGAGTGGAGAATCGACAGCAGTTGCAAGACGACCGCTTCCAAAGACGCGATGAAGTGCGCAATCAAGTCCAGGAGAATCATCCTCGCCTCGATTTCTGGTCGGATTATCCAGGTTGGGCCGCCATGCGTATCACCCGTCCTTATCGTTGGGCTACTTGGGGGGCTGTGACAGGTTGGGTGGGATATGGCGAAAGTGCGCCGGTGTCTTACAGCTATGGAGAGAGCATCTACTACGAAGGGGATACGGTTTATCAAGGAGACCAGCCGGTCGCATCTGCGGAGGAATATACCCAGCAAGCGGAGGCGATTGTTACCAGTGCCCCAGAGGTTGCACCTGCGAGTGCAGAGTGGCTACCGTTGGGAGTCTTTGCTTTGTCGCAGGATGGTCAATCGTCCGGACCTGCTCCTTCGATCTTTCTTCAGTTAGCAATAAGCAAAGAAGGAGTTATTCGCGGCACCCTCAACAATACGCTGACGGGAAAGACGGTGGACGTGGAGGGTATGGTTGACAAGCAATCCCAGCGATGCGCTTGGGCAGCTGCCAACCAAAGCCGACCCATCATGGAAACGGGCATCTCCAGTTTAACGCAAGACACGGCTCCAGCGCTGGTCCACTTTGCCGACGGTCAAACCCAACAATGGCTGATGGTTCGATTGGAAGAGCCTAAAGCACAGCCATAACAGAAGTTTGTCTGTGATGAACGCCCCGCATGGGCTTCTTATGAGCCTTTGTTGAACCCGCAGGCCGCTTAGACGAGCTGCCTGCGGGCTAAGCTCTATCCCAAACAAGACTCCCGAACAGATAAAGTAACAACACCATGAACCGAATAATTCAAACCTTCACGGGCGCATTCATAGGGTTAGCCGTGGCGGGACTTGCGCTCCCTGCGTTTGCTCAGCAGACCGCCGGCACGCCCAATGCACCTAACGCGATCGAGATCCAACATCGTTCCCACTTGCCCATGCCGAACACGGTTCGGCAAGGATACGTCAATTACGATGCAAAGAGTCCCGAGACCAAGAATCCACCCATTGAACAATTGCGTCCCCCCAAGGCCGCACCCAATGTGCTCATCGTCCTCATCGACGATGCAGGGTTCGGTGCATCGAGTGCTTTCGGTGGCCCGTGCCAGACTCCGACTCTCGAGAAGCTTGCTTCTGGCGGATTGAAGTACAATCGCTTCCACACCACCGCCCTCTGCTCACCGACGCGACAGGCGCTCCTAACAGGACGCAATCACCACTCCGCCGGCATGGGTAGTATCACCGAGACCGCGACCGGAGCGCCCGGCTACAGTTCGGTGCGGCCCAACTCTGTAGCACCCCTCGCGGAAACGCTCAAACTGAATGGATACTCCACAGCCCAGTTCGGGAAGTGTCATGAGGTACCAGTCTGGCAAACAAGTCCAGCTGGCCCATTCGACGCTTGGCCCACTGGGGGCGGCGGTTTCGAATACTTTTACGGATTCATCGGGGGCGAAGCGAACCAGTGGTTTCCGACACTCTACGAAGGTACCACGCCTGTGGAGAATAAAAAGACTCCCGAGCAAGGCTACAACTTGGTGGCCGACATGAGCGACAAAGCGATTAAATGGATCGGGCAACAGAAGGCCCTTACACCCGATAAGCCCTTCTTCATCTATTTCGCACCCGGGGCTACGCACGCGCCTCACCACGCTCCGAAGCAATGGGCCGACAAGTACAGAGGGAAGTTCGACCAGGGCTATGACAAGCTACGAGAGGAGACCTTTGCGAGGCAAAAGAAACTAGGCATCATTCCAGCCAATGCGCAGCTCACTGCACGGAACAAAGAAGTCCCATCTTGGGACGAGATGCCAGACGCCTTCAAGCCCGTTCTTGCGAGACAGATGGAGGTGTACGCGGGCTACATGGAATACACGGACCATCAAGTCGGACGCATTGTGGAGTCCATCGAGAAACTGAACCTCCTCGACAACACACTTATCTATTACATCGTCGGCGACAACGGAGCGTCCGCGGAAGGTTCGGTCAATGGTTGCTTCAATGAGATGAGTTACTTCAATGGTCTGCAAAGCCTAGAGACTCCCGAATACCTGACGGCACGGCTCGATAAACTCGGTGGTCCGGAGTCCTACAATCACTACGCCGTAGGTTGGGCACTCGCCATGAATACACCGTACCAGTGGACCAAACAAGTCGCATCCCACTGGGGTGGTACACGCAATGGCACCGTTGTCCACTGGCCCAAGGGGATCCAAGCGAAAGGGGAAATTCGATCGCAGTTTGCTCACGTAATTGATGTGGCTCCAACCATCCTGGAAGTCGCAGGTCTACCGCAACCCGTGTCGGTGAACGGGATCCAACAGGACCCGATCGAGGGTATCAGCATGCGTTACTCCTTTGATGCGTCGAAAGCTGCGGAGCAGCATGAAATACAGTACTTTGAGATCTTCGGCAATCGGGGCATTTACCACAAAGGATGGACGGCCGTGACGCGGCACCGAACGCCCTGGGCATCCATGTCAGCAAAAGTGCCGCCATTCGAGGATGACGTTTGGGAACTTTACTCGGATACAGACTGGACCCAATCCAAGGATCTCGCAAAGGAGATGCCGGAGAAATTACGCCAGTTACAACAGCAATTCCTTATCGAGGCGACCCGCTACAAGGTGTTACCGCTGGATGACCGGGTGCTGGAGAAGTTCAGCCCGGAAACCGCTGGTCGACCGGTACTTCTCAAGGGAACAACCCAGCTACTTTTCGGCGGCATGGGACGTCTGAGCGAGAACTGCGTCCTCAATATCAAGAATAAGTCCCATTCCGTCACCGCCGAAATCGTGGTGCCGAAAGAGGGAGCCGAGGGAGTCATCATTTCGCAAGGGGCGAACATCGGCGGCTGGAGCCTCTATGCGAAAGACGGCAAACTCAAGTATTGCTACAACTGGGGCGGTTTCAAACACTTCTTCGTGGAGTCGGCTGACAAGCTCCCAGCTGGCCAGCACCAGGTCCGCATGGAGTTCGCTTATGCAGGCGGTGGCCCGGGCAAGGGGGGCAAAGCGACCCTCTACGTCAATGGCAAGAAGTCGGGTGAAGGAGAGATCGGAGCGACGCTGGCGACGATCTTCTCTGCGGACGACGGCTGCGATGTCGGCGAAGATTCAGGTGCGCCGGTGTCACCTGACTATGGTTCGGTGGGAAACAACTTCAATGGCGAAATCAAAGGTGTACAGCTTTCGATCGCAGACGACCCAAACAACCACGTCGTGAATCCCGAAGACGCCCTCAAAGCGGCCCTTGGGCGACAGTAGCAGTCCCTTCGTTCTTGATCTTGGTGAGCTGCGCGCATGTTGCCCGCGAATTCACGATTGAGGAAAACGATTGAGTGGATTCTCCCGCTAGTTCGCGGAAGGGGTTTTCGACGACGACGACAACTTCCTGGCCGTGCAGCTGACAACTCTAACTGCCATCGAGGCTATGGAACCTCGATGGTGCCTTTCGTTAGCCAGTTGTACCGAGCCCGCTGGCGATAGCATTGACGGTGAGTAGCAGTTGAGGAATGAGCTTCTCTGCTTCATTGGTCGCTTGCATGCGATGGTAACTGCGCCACATTTTCAGCAATCCAATCTGCTGCTGGTGGAGAACTCGAAGCCCGGAGGCTCGCAAAATCATCATGCGTTGCACATTGGGTCTTCGTTGGGCCAAGGATCCTCCATAAATCGCTTCGACCATGCGGCTGGTCAACGCCAGCTCTGACTCGATTAATTCCATGCATCGAGAACGGAGTTCGGCATCATCGACCATTCCCGCGTACGATCGCATGATCTCTAAATCGGTCGCTGCTAAACTGGTTGCAACGTTGCTGATGAGATAGTGGAGGGGTGCCCACTGCGACATGGTCTTCGAAAGCTCGTCGAATAGTTTGGGCTCCTTTTGATTCAACTGGCTTAACGCCGTACCTACTCCATACCACCCGGAAAGAAAGAATCTGGCTTGCCCCCAGCTGAAGACCCAGGGGATCGCGCGCAGGTCGGCCAAGGTTTGTTGACCTGTGCGACGCGCGGGACGAGAACCAATGCGACTTTGTTCAATTGCATCGATCGGAGTCGCTTGCCGAAAGAACGTGACGAATCCGTCGGAGTGCAGTAGCGACGTATAGCATTCGCGAGCCCATTGTGCCAATTGCGTCAATGTTCCTTCGAGCGGATGCTCTGATTCGTCATGTCCCAAATCCCATAACGTCTTGCGCGTCACGCCGGCTACGAACAATTCCAAGTTGTAGATCGCGGTCGATTGGTGTGCATACTTTTGCGGTATCGTCTCCCCTTGTTCGGTGACACGCAAATCACCTCCGAGTGTGTCATCGGGCAATGATTTGATAAAACGATGGGTTGGTCCTGCACCGCGACTAATGGTCCCGCCTCGACCATGGAAGAAACGAACGCGAACTCCATGTTTCTTGCCCACGGCGAAGAGCTCTTTTTGAGCGCAGCGGAGGTGAACCAAGCTAGCGAGGATACCACCGTCTTTGTTGCTATCACTGTAGCCGATCATGATCTGTCCGACCGGACTCGATTCCTCGTTGCGTTTTTGGATCGCGACTAAACTGCGCTGTGTGATCGGGTGGTCCAAGAATCGATCGTAAATCTCCGGGCTATGCTGTAGATCATCGACTGTTTCAAAGAGGGGCACTACCGGGAGCGGGCATAGCAATCCCTCGGGTGCTTCCTCCATCAACCCCACTTCTCGCGCGAGCAAGTAAACAACCAACAAATCCGAAGCATTGCGAGTCATACTCACGATCAATGCGCCAAGCCCATCTTCGCCGTAAGCAGATCTATATTCTTTAAGGACTCGGAGCGAGGAGAGAACTGCGTCAGCTTCGGGGCCGAGCGAGACATCAGGCCGAGCAAAAGGTCGCTTGGAAGCCAATTCCTTTGTAAGCAATTCCAAACGCTCTGCTTCGCTCCACTGAGAGAAGTTCGTGCGTTCAAATCCGGCAGCAATCAATAGTTGTTCCACTGCCTTGTCATGGAAAGCGCTATTCTGGCGCACATCGAGAACAGCAAGATGGAATCCAAACGTCTGAACGATTCGCATGAGCGGCTGGACCGAATACTCCGCCGCGTGCCGTTGTCCACAGGCGATCAAGCTACCGTACAAGACTCGCAAATCTCGCAAGAGTTCGACCGATCGCTGGTAGGTCGGCGTCTCCTCGCGAACAATTGCGTCCTGCGTTGTATCCTGTTTGGGAAGCCTCGCGATGATGGTATTGATAAACTGCCGCCAAGGCTCATTGGGATTGCGATCCAACGCCTTCTTGCCTTCGAGCCCCAAACGATTGGCTGCAGATGCGAGCGCCTGCAGAAATTCCGGGTCTGGCTTTTGCCAATAAGCGGACAGGCTTAGCAAGCGCGCTAACTGCAGGAGCTGCCGTTGAATTAATCCGATGGCACTCTTTCGCATCTCGAGCAGGCTTTGACGCGTTACCTCGGCAGTGACGAGAGGGTGCCCGTCGCGGTCACCTCCCACCCAAGTCCCAAACGTCAGCTTCGGAAACACCAAGGGATCCTCGAAGACTTTGGGATCCAATCCGACATCGCTCCAAGCGCGACGGAGGCGCTGATCGAGCGGTCGTAGAACGGAGGGGAACACATGGGTCAAGTAGTCGAGCACGTTGCGACGCTCGGATTGAATGTCCGGTTTGTCCAAGTAAATCTCGCCGGTCCGCCAAAGAATCGACAGGATGGCTCGCACGGCGTAGTCGATCTCTTCGCGTACGGGATCCATGCGCTCGGTACTGGACTGCGCGACGAGGCTCCGCTGTTGAAATCGTTCAAACAAACGCCGGTGGTGCGCCAAGACGGTTGCCCGCTTCGCTTCGGTGGGGTGCGCGGTGAGCACAAGCTCGACGCGCATATTGGGCAACTCCTTCGCAATCTGTTCCGATGTCAGCCCACTTTCTCGGAGCTGACGGAGGGAATCTCCCCAAAGGGCAGGCAACGCGTCAGCGCCCGAACGCCGCTCGACCGATTTACGAAACTGATCGGCCGCGTTCTGTTCAGCCATTCCCAAAAGCTGAAACGCGATCGAGTAGGCTTGAGTTAAATGGACCGAATCGTTACTGATCTGTCGCGGGACGGAACCGTCCCCCAGCAGTGGCAGCGACTTCGCGAGATCACCGTCCCCAGATTCGTGGAGCACCTCGCGAAGGCATTCGAGAATCCAGTTCCATTGATCAAGGAGATTCTCTTCATTCAAAGCCAAAATGCTTTCGACAACCATGACGTGGCAAACTCTAACGAAGTGCAATGCGATACGAATGCGGAATCAACCGTTCGAGAGGAACGCATAGACTAAACGGGAATTTGAGGCTTAGCTACTCGCATTTTTGAAATGCAGCAGGGAACAACCACTAGCCAAAGATCGATTGAATCGGTTTGCCCGCTGCAATCGGCATAGGCCGCTTTTGGTGGTTGTAGACTTCCCCCTTGGGGTCGATTCCAAGAGCCCAATACAACGTCGCGGTGATGTCCTCCGGACCGACGGGATTCTCCGCAGGATAGGCTCCCTGCGCATCGCTCTTTCCGAACACAGCGCCCCCTCGCACTCCACCACCTGCCATCATGACGGTGTAGCAATCGGGCCAATGATTCCGGCCCTTTCCATCGCGGTCGCCAATCTTAGGGCCTCGACCAAATTCGCCCATCCATAAAACGAGTGTATCTTTCAGTAACCCACGTTCGTGGAGATCTTCGATTAGCGTGGGGACGGTTTGGTCCGTCATGGGAAGCAATCGGTCTTTGAGTTCGGTGAAATTCTTTTGGTGGGTGTCCCATCCTTCCGATCCGTTTCCGCCTATCCCACGGGAGAAGTAGACCGTAACGAAACGAACGCCCGTTTCGATCAATCGACGCGCGAGCAAGCAAGATTGACCGTATTTGGTTCTACCGTAGCGATCTCGCAGCGCGTCGGATTCTTGTGAAAGGTCAAACGCCTTCTGAAAGCGAGGCGACGAGAGAATCGAAAAAGCTTGATCTTGAAACTCTTGCACCCCTTTGGCCTCCGCGAACCGCTCCGCTAATCTCGCTTGCGAGTCCACCATGCGGAGCATCTCGCGTCGGCTCTCCATTCGATCCAAACTGATATCACCAGGAAGCGTTAGTTCGGGGAGCGAGAAGCCTGGATCGTTGGGGTCCCCTTGGAAAAAAAATGGGTCATGACTTTTGCCTAAGAAACTCGCGTGCTGTCCGGGTGTTACCGAGCCATCGGAGACGGTGTGGGGAAAGGAGACAAAAGGTGGAACGCCTTGTTCAGCCGGCCCAAGCATTTTCGACACGATGCTTCCATAGGCGGGATAAAGCTCCATCGTATCGCGCAGACGAATATCATCCGTGGGTGGTGCGTGCCCGGTCAAACAGTAATAGCCAGCCGGATTGTGGTTCTTCATGCGGTGACGAACGCTTCGAATCTGAGCCCAGTGATGCATGGTCTCAGACCAGCGGGGGAGATGTTCGCAAGCGATGATACCGGGGACAGAAGTCGATATCGGTTTGAATTCTCCACGGATGGAATCCGGTGCATCCGGCTTCATATCAAACGTATCGATATGGCTCGGCCCGCCGCACTGATGCAGGAATAGCACATGCTTTGCCCGCGGTGCAATCGCATGAAGACTATCCGACTCACCTACACCATTGTTAGCGGCGAGAAGGGACGGCACCAATCCACCTCCCCAAAGGCCCCCGATACCTAACGAGCCAAACTGTAGCAAAGCTCTTCGGTGCAACTGCGCGCGACGAAAATCGGAGCAAGACATGGTTGTAACAGGTGGGGATGAAGGGTAGTCGGGGGGGGGGGAATGGCGGGGAGGAGCGCTGGCTCAGTTACCACGCAGGCGTTCGAAGTATTCTCGCTGTTGTTCTCGTTGGGCCTTGGGGAGCACCAAACTTTCGATGGCATCGGGATCTTCTGCTGAAGCGTTCAATATCGCTTCGCGGGCTTCTTCTTTAGAGATACCTTTTCGATTCGGTCCTCCCACTTTGCCGCCGAAAACGGTCTCACCCTTGCGCATTTGCTCTCGAACTTGGGAGTCGAAGTCTTTGGTTGCATCCTCTTCTTCCGCGCGATCACCTTCGCCTTTTCCCTCCCCTTTGCTGTTCTTGGTAAAGCGGGACTCTCCATCTTTCTTCCCCTTACCTTGGCCATTGCACTCTGCACAACCTTCTCCGCTGCAACTTTTGCAATTGGACGAGTTCTTTGCGTTTTGCATTTCGTCCATCATTTCCTGCAATTCGGCGAGAGCTTCCGAGTCCAAGGACATTTGCTCCAATTGGCCCATCATCTCTTCCATCGCTTGTTGGGCTTCTTGCATGTTGCCATCCTTCATTGCCTGGGAGGCTTTTGCAAGCTGCTCCGACATGGCTCGGCACTGTTCGCATTTGCTGAGTGATTTTTCGGCTTGCTCCAATTTCTTGCGGAGCTGAGCCGTCTTCTCTAGATCTCCAGATTTCTCAGCTTTCTCAAGTTCCTTTTTAAGTTGTTCGACGGCATCTCGTTGCTCCTGTGCAACTTTTTGTAATGCCTTTTCCATTTGATCCAATTGCTTAGCAAGCTGTTCCTTTTGTTGATCGGAGAGCTTTCCCGACTTCAGTTGATCCAGCATTTTCTCAAGCTCTTTTTCGGCCTGTTTGAAATCACCTTTTTGAAGCGAGTCGGCCATCTTATCGGCGGGGCCTTGATCAAGCTTTTTTAGGTTCTCCATCGCCTTCTTAAGCGTATCGGAGGATCCCAGCGATTCTTTGCGTTGTTCCATTTCTCGCTTGATCTCGTTGAAATCAGCGAGCAATTTCTTGACGTCGGATTTCTCGGACTTTTGGAGGTCCTCCAGTTTCTTTTCCAGTTTTTTGAATTCGTCGGCGGCTTCCTGGAGTCCCTTTTCTTCGAGGTCGTTCCGAAGCTTTTTCACTTGTTCAAGGACAGGTTTCGTTTGGGCTTTGACGTTCTGGATTCGTTCTTTCGAAGCGAGGAGCAAGTCGTTCTCGGCGGATTGGCCGGCATCGGGGACCCAAAAGAGAGCGATGCAGGAAAGGACGGGTAAGAGGACCCAGGGTGTCACGGTGTTGGGGCGGAGAGGGAATTGGTCTCGAACGTCGATTCGTTCCACTTGGCGGATCGCGTCTTGCAGAAGGGCGGAGCCGATGGGTGTTTGTTGCGCGTCCGGTGTAAGTTCTAGAGCGCTGCTGATCCGTTCGCGAAGTTGGAATCGACGATCCAATTCAATCGCGGAGCTTCGCAGCGAAGGGCGCAGCGCCCAAGCGTGCGCGAGGGTTCCCACGAGTGCGACCGCTGTTGCGGCCAATAGCCCATTTCGTCCCCAGGACTCGAATGTGTAGGGGACATACCAGAGCTTAGGAATGAGCAAAGCAACGAACGCGATGCTGAACGAGATAAGCAGCCATCCTGGGAGGACTGCCAAGGCTTTTTGGAGCCACAGATAACGCCGAGCTTTGGAGACCTGATTGAAGATCTTGTCCATGGTCCAAACTCCCTTGCAACAGAAACTGGTTGCTCCCAGTATACGGCATAAGAAATCGCGATCCTAGCGAGATTTAGGTTATCCGACGTCGCCGAGGTTGGATTGGTTCCCATGGCGACCGAGAACTAGTTTTCTCAGTTTTGCCAAATCGGCGGCTTCGAGCTCCGGATCGTGGGTGACGAGTTCTTGGGCGACTTTTCGGGCAGCGGAGAGGATTTCGCCGTCCCGGCTGAGGTCGGCGATGCGGAACGCTGGGGCTCCGACTTGTTTGGTGCCCAGCAAATCACCGGTCCCACGCAGCCTGAGATCTTCCTCGGCGAGGCGGAAGCCGTCCTCGAACGCGATCAAGCTTTGGAGGCGCTGGTTTTCGAGAGGATCGCATTTTTTGCTAGGAAAGAGGCAAACGTAGCCAGGAAATTGTCCTCGCGACACACGGCCCCGCAGTTGGTGCAATTGAGCGAGCCCAAGCCGATCGGCGTCCAGGATGGCCATCAAGGTCGCGTTGGGAACGTCGATCCCGACTTCCACAACGGTGGTGGCGATGAGGACTTGTGTTTCACCGGATTGGAATCGATTTAGCTTTTGTTGCTTTTCATTCCCATCCATTCGACCGTGCAGTAATTCGACACGGAAGTCAGCGAGTTCGTGTTGCGAAAGGGCTTCGAATACTTGCTCGGCCCCCAGCATTTCATTTTCTTCGTCCGATTCGACACGAGGGATTACTACGTAGGCTTGTCGACCGTTTTGAAGTTGTTTTCGGACGAAGTCCCACCAACGCGATTTCTGCTGTTCTTCGCCAAGATAGGTATGAACACGTGCGCGGCCAGGCGGTTTCTCTCGAAGAATGGAGACATCGAGATCACCGAACAGCGTCATGGTGATGCTGCGAGGAATGGGTGTAGCGGAGAGAACCAAGTAATGAGGTACGACACGGCTTTCTCTCAGTGCAGCGCGTTGTTCAACACCGAATTTGTGTTGTTCATCGATAACGACCAACCCCAAGGCATGAAATTTTACATGCTGGCTCAGCAATGCTTGCGTGCCTACGACGATATCGACGGTGCCGATGGCGATGCGTTGCTGAAGCTCATGTTGTTCGCGCGTACTGAGAGATCCCACCAGGAGCTCCACCATGACTTGGCTCCCTGCAAGTTGTTTCTGGAGCTTTTCGAAGTGCTGACGGGCGAGGAGTTCCGTGGGAGCCATGAGAGCGGCTTGAAACTTATTCGCGACGGCGGCGAGCATGGCATAATGCGCGATGACAGTCTTTCCGCTTCCCACGTCCCCTTGGACCAATCGGTTCATGGGGATGGTACGCTCGATGTCGGCGCGGACTTCTTCCATAACGCGCCGTTGATCCCCCGTGGGTTTGAACGGAATTCGTTTCAAGATCCGTGCGTGGAGTTGTGGGGGGATTGGAAGGGAAGGCGCTCCATTCTCGAGTTGAAGTTTGTAACGGCGCATGGCGATAGCAAGCTGGTAGACGAGCAGCTCTTGGAAGATGAGTCGCAATCGGGCTTGTTCTGCTTCCTCGAGAGTTACCGGCTGATGTAGACGTCGCAGGGTCTCCGCAATGCCGAGCAAGGGTTCGGAACGTTGTTCGAAGAGGTCCCGTTTGTCGGCGAAGAGCAAGCTGGCGGCATGAGCTCGGATACGTTCTGGCAGTGCTTCATCGACGAATGGTAAGAGGTCTTCGAGAGTGGCCTCGATTGCGGCAGAGATATGTTTTTGCGAGAGGCCTTCGGTGAGAGGGTACACGGCTGTGGGGCGTGGGGCGGGTAGATTGGTACGATCGCCGAGGATAAGGAACTCCGGGTGCCTCATTTCGAATGAGACACCCGTTGATTTCGGGATACCGGTTGCGACGAGAGTCATACCGCGATGAAATTGTTCGCGTCGGAACATTTGGTTGTACCAAACGCAGCGAACATATCCGCCTCCTTCGACGGCCAACAGGACTCCGAGGGTGGATCGCCCGTCAAAACTGAACCTTTGATCCAAGTCGACGATTTGGCCAACGACAGTGGCCCGAACTCCCGGAACAAGTTCGGCAATGCTTTGATAGGGAGCGATGTCTTGGTAAGTTCTGGGGAATAGAAAAAGAAGATCTAGCGGCTTGCGAATGCCGAGTTTTTGGAAAAGCTCCAGACGTAAGGGACCGACCCCCGGAACGAACTGTAACGGAGTTTGGGGATCCAGCTTTTTGCGATCGCTCGAGGAGTTCGCCTCCTTGGCGGTAGGGGCGTTGCTCGATTCAGTCGGTCGCGGCGGGTGGAATTGGCCTAGATGCGACTGAAAGCCGGACACTTTGCGACCACCTCTTGAAAAACCGTAGTTGTCAGTTTGCGATTCCCTTGGATAATGGCGACTTAAGTTTTTTGCTTCAAAGGAGTGATACGCGTCGTGATCGTAGCAGCATCCACCGGTTGTTTTCCAGAGATTCCAATCCCCGAAGTGATCGAGGTTCTGTCGGATCTCGAATTCACCGCAGTCGAAATCGTAATGGACGATGCGGGTACGCAGATGCCTCCGGAGCGCATTGCCGACGATTTCGACGAATGTCTCCGTTTAGTTCGTGACACGCATCGACTGGATATTTGCAGTTATAACGTCCGAATTCTTGCCGAAGGAGAAGAGCATTATCGTCGATTTGAAAAAATCTGCGATTTGGCGAAGGCGACGAAGGTGGTGACGCTGACCATTCCGAGTGGTGAACATGGAACTCCCTTCAATCAAGAAGTGGAGCACCTCCAACGCATGGTGCAAATCGCGGAAGACCGGGGAGCGCGCGTGGCGATCAAAACGCAGATGGGCTGCTTGAGCGAGGATCCCGACACCGTCAAGAACCTTTGCGACTACGTCCCTGGCGTAGGCGTGACGTTGGACCCAAGCCACATTCTCTGCAGTAACAACCGAAACAAAAACTACGAAAAGTTACTGAAGTATGTTTACCACACCCACCTTCGCGATTCCAAGAAGGACAAGCTCCAAGTGCGGGTTGGCCAAGGAGAGATCGAATATGGCCGACTGATCACGCAACTACAGACGGTAGGCTATGATCGCGCCCTGTGTGTTGAGATGACACCGAGCGATGAGATGGACATGCGACAGGAGTTACGAAAGCTGCGATTGTTGCTCGACAGCCTTTTGTAACGGACGGTTTTGCCATGTCGAGTGACTTGGGTCGTTGGCGAGGGGTGCGTGAGCAGATCGAGATGCACCCTGATTGGGCCTATTTGAATACAGGGACCTCGGGGCTCATTCCGAAGATTTCGCATACTTCAGCCATGGAGTTGCGTACCCATCTTCATCGCAACCCAACCGATTACGTTTGGCGGTCGCACGGTGAGGTGCTTTGGAGAAACCGGACTCGCTTGGCGGAGCATCTTGGAACGTCGCCAGATCGTCTGATATTGTTCAACAATATCACGCAGGCGGTGAATACATTCAGCCTTTCCTTGCCCATGCCAGCAGGATCCGAGATCCTGATATCCGACCATGAGTATGGTGCATTGGTTTGGGCATGGGAGCGAGTCGCGAAGAGAAATGGCTGGACGATCAAGACGTTCCGCTTGCCGATCGAATCCGAAGGGCCCGAGGATTACGTGAAAGCCTGCGACGCAGCCTTCACGGAACGTACCCGGCTTCTATACCTCAGTCACATTCTCTACACCACCGGGCATGTTTTGCCGATGGAGGAGATTCTGAAACATGCCACGCGTCGCGAGGTGATTACTTTTGTTGACGGCGCCCATGCTCCTGGAATGATTCCGCTTGCTCTTGAGAATCTGCAAGCCGATTTCTACGCGGCCAATTTGCATAAGTGGGCAATGGTTCCAGTTGGTGCTGCATTCCTTTATTGCCGTGCTGGAATGGAGGAGTCATTAGCACCGTGGCAAGTGAGTTGGGGGTATCATGATGCGCGGGAGTCCTCGACTCCGCACTTGCCTAATGGAATGGGATCGACACCGTGGATTCGAGGCTTCGAGATGGAGGGAACACGCGATTGCACCCCGTGGCTATTGCTTGAAAATGGGCTCGATATCCTTGAAGAAGCCGGATACGAAGCCATCCAGCAACGGCACTTTGAACTGTCCCAATATGTTCGCGAGTGCATCGCCCACCAGCCAAATATGGAGGTGGTCACGCCGAAGAACCGACAGCTTCGTGGCGGATTGACAGCATTACGAATCGCCCCCACCTTGGATGTCGCCAAAGTTCGAGAGCGGCTTTGGTCGGAATATCGGATTGAAGTGAATCGCATTTTGCATCCCACGGGTGACTATCTTCGAGTATCGACACACATCTACAACACATTCGAAGAGATCGAGCAGTTCGCTCGAGCCATAAAGGAAATACTTGCCGGAGCAGAATAGTCACATTGCGATTTAGAAAAGGAACCGGGCTCGGACAATAGCAGCTATGTGGTACAGCAGCATTGCAATGACGGTGATACTTCCTATCAATCCGAAAAGAGCAATGCTTATTGACGAGAAGTAAAGCCCATTTCGGTAAGGGGTATTCTTGAGAAATCGCCAAGCAAACGCCAAGCAGATATATGCCAAATAAAGTGTAATGCCCGAGAAGCAAAGCATCCCAAACTCCTCGAGTGCAAACGATTCTG
Organism: Pirellula sp. SH-Sr6A; assembly: GCF_001610875.1. Classification (NCBI taxonomy): domain Bacteria; kingdom Pseudomonadati; phylum Planctomycetota; class Planctomycetia; order Pirellulales; family Pirellulaceae; genus Pirellula; species Pirellula sp. SH-Sr6A. The sequence continues at coordinate 2,461,947 of NZ_CP011272.1, forward strand.
ACTTGAGGGCCTCGATCAGAGTTAAAGCCGCGATCGCGGAGAGGCCCCCAAAAATCGAGCCGCAGAGAGCCATGAGGATGGAAAACGGTAGTCTCTTGCCCAGTGAATTCTTATCCCCTGGAGTCATTCTCTCGACATGGCTAATGGAGGGCTCGTACGGGTTCACGGGTGTGGCGCTCGGTTCGCCACCCCGTAGAGTTCGATCCGCATTCATTCGTCTTCCTGCGGTTTAGTTGGCAATAAGTTCTAGCTACGGTCCTCAACTATATCCAATCGATTTCCCCACTACCACCATCGGTCGCCAACGGTATCCCATCACCTCCCTCGCCCCTCCGCCCCAGAACGCCCCCCCAAAAAAGCCCCCAACCACCGGGGACACTCACCACCAACTGGGGACACTCACCACTTTTTGAGGGACACTCACCAACACTGGGGACACTCACCATTTTTTGACACAAGACACTGGGAGACACTGGGGGTGGGAAGTGGGGAGTGGCCCCCCGAAGGTGGGGGCGAGAGGGGGTGGTTCGAGGGGAATGGGGGCCGAGGGGCGGTCAAAGACGGGTTTTTGGACCGTTTGACTCTCGAGGCGCGCAGCGGCGAACCCAGTGCCGCTCCAAGGGTCACTCTCAAAGAAGAAGATGCTCGCGGCCTGTACGGCTACAAGCTCTTAAGAAGGTCGCTGGAATCGCGGACAGTAGATCTGCCGCTGGGTGACCAGCGTTCGAGCCTCCTTCATACTGCGCACACTTCCAGCCGCCAATGAGAACATTCGACTGAAATGGGTCGTGTAGTCGATCCAACGCTCGGGATCCAATCCCAACCGCTCCAACACCGGAGGCACCTCCTCGGGTGTAAACCCTTTCTTGCCTTCCCGGATAATCCTCGCCGTCGCATCCAATAGCTGGATATAGTTCATCGATGACAACGGTACCACGCCCTTGTCACTGCAACGCTTCTTCGTCTTGCTCGGTTTGCTCCCCTGGCTTCCTCTCTCATCGATCAGCTCTATCGGGGCTAAATACGCGTCTGGTAACAGACGCTGTGGCAAGGCAGGATCTTCGCTGGGCGCTGGGAACTGCGGCGATTCCGTTTGAGTTCCCTCCGGGGGCGGTTCCGGCTTGGCAAGCTCCTGCTTCAGGGCTGCGATTCGCTGGGCTACCGACGTGTACTGGGATGCCTCGAGCGTCTGGGCTACCTGGGCGCGGATGGGATTCAAATCCACATAGCTCACGCAGGCCAAGATGGCTTCGTCATCGAGCAACCGCACCGCCTTGAACCGGCCATTGAAGAGACGGCCCGTCTCTTGGAGCTCCAGGTTGGCGCGCTTGGCGACTCGCTGGCAAAGGATGCGCATCCACCACGAGATATCGCTGAGCCGCAATCGGATCTCTTTCAACTTCTCGGGCTTGGTGCGGATCGCATCGAGCTCCTTTTCGTTGGGCTCCGCTGGAGTCTTGTCTTTGTTCTTCCTCTTGGGACACATCAACATCCAGCGCCTGGCCACTTCGGTATCGTCCCACTCTTGGACAATGTCGGGGCGAGACCGCAAGACCGAGTGGAAGTGGTTGCTCATGATGGCATGACCTAGGACGTCGATGCCAAAGTACTGGGCTTGCTCCTCGATCTGCTTGGTGATCCAGAGACCGCGATGGCTGTGATCTTTGCGGGTGAGAGCATCATCGCCGAGCAAGAAGTACTTGCGAACAATGGTGGCGATGGTGTGGACCGTAGCGACTTCGTCGGGACGGTAGATATCGGCGCGGGCGCTGCGCATGATCTGAATTCCTTGGGCGAAAGGGAAAACATCGGCAAAACAAGGGACGATTCGTTCGGGTTGCCGGGCACGATCCTGTGCATAGAAGTGATTGGAGCGTCTCGAGACCCCAGATACAAGAGTGGGGAAGGGGGCGCCAAAAAGATTTTTCAGGACACCGGAAATGGGGACATTCACGCGCACTAGGGACACTCACGCGTACTAGGGACACTCACGCGTACTGGGGACACTCACGCGTACTGGGGACACTCACGAGGACTGGGGACACTCACGAGGACTGGGGACACTCACGAGGACTGGGGACACTCACGAGGACTGGGGACACTCACGAGGACTGGGGACACTCACGAGGACGGGGGACACTCACGAGGACGGGGGACACTCACGAGGTCGGGGGACACTCACGAGGTCGGGGGACACTCACGAGGACGGGGGACTCTCACGAGGACGGGGGACTCTCACGAGGACGGGGGACTCTCACGAGGACGGGGGACTCTCACGAGGACGGGGGACTCTCACGAGGACGGGGGACTCTCACGAGGACGGGGGACTCTCACGAGGACGGGGGACTCTCACGAGGACGGGGGACTCTCACGAGGACGGGGGACTCTCACGAGGACGGGGGACTCTCACGAGGACGGGGGACTCTCACGAGGACGGGGGACTCTCACGAGGACGGGGGACTCTCACGCGTACTGGGGACACTCACGAGGACTGGGGACACTCACGAGGACTGGGGACACTCACGAGGACTGGGGACACTCACGAGGACTGGGGACACTCACGAGGACGGGGGACACTCACGAGGACGGGGGACACTCACGAGGACGGGGGACACTCACGAGGACGGGGGACACTCACGAGGACGGGGGACACTCACGAGGACGGGGGACACTCACGAGGACGGGGGACACTCACGAGGACGGGGGACACTCACGAGGACGGGGGACACTCACGAGGACGGGGGACACTCACGAGGACGGGGGACACTCACGAGGACGGGGGACACTCACGAGGACGGGGGACACTCACGAGGACGGGGGACACTCACGAGGACGGGGGACACTCACGAGGACGGGGGACTCTCACGAGGACGGGGGACTCTCACGAGGACGGGGGACTCTCACGAGGACGGGGGACTCTCGACTGGACGGGGGCGATGATATTCGGATTGGCCAGGCAATTGGGGTGGGCGATTTAGGGGTGCGTCAGGGATGCTACATGGATAGGCATGCTATCCTCCTAGGATTGGCCGGCTGCTTTGTGGGGCTCAAAAGTGGTGCGAGCCGCGTGTTCTGCTTGCTTGATCGCTTGCACTGCCGAATCGTAGAGGGCCCGCTGGGCACGGAATTTGGCATGTGAACCTTCCACTTCGATTCTCTCGTATCGTCCCTCCGCGTTTAACCGCCACGAGTTTTGATTGTCGCGAAAATAGGTGTCGAGGATCTCCATCAATCGATGCTTGGACACTGTATCTTCCAAAGGGACTAATAACTCGACCCGTCGATCGAAGGAACGAGGCATCCAGTCCGCGCTGCTAATAAATACCGCGTCATCTCCACCGTGATAGAAGTACAAGACCCGTGCATGCTCGAGAAAACGATCCACGATGCTTACTACAGAAATGTTGTCACTCAACCCTGGAACTCCGGGTCTGAGACAACATATTCCGCGTACGTTGAGCCGTATCACAACCCCCGCTTGGCTCGCTTCATACAGCGCTGCAATTATCTCTGGATCCACCAATGCATTCATCTTTGCGGCAATATACGCTTTATGGCCGTTCTTTTTGTTTTGTGTCTCAACCTGAATTAGCGATAAAAGCTTTTTTCGTAGGCCGAGCGGGGCAGAATCGAGTTTGTCGTAAGGCTGCGGTTGGCTGTACCCCGTGATGGCGTTGATGAAGGAACTGGCGTCGCGACCAAGCGATTCGTTGCACGTAAAGTAGCTTATATCGCTGTAAATGCGCGATGTCACCTCATTGTAGTTGCCTGTGCCAAAGTGAACGTATCGCACAATACCGGATGCTTCTCTTCGAACGACGATACAAACCTTCGCATGGGTCTTCAATCCGCGCACGCCATAAACCACTTGCACGCCTGATTTTTCAAGTTCCCTCGCCCACTCGATATTCCGTTGCTCGTCAAAACGGGCCTTGAGTTCCACGATCGCCGTTACGTACTTGCCCCTCTCGGCCGCCGATTTCAGGGCCGCAACGATGGGACTCTTCCGGCTGGTCCTGTAGAGAACTTGCTTGATCGCAAGGACATCGGGGTCTTTCGAAGCTTCTTCGATGAAGCGTACGACGGGTTCAAAACTCTCATAGGGGTGGCAAAGCAATACATCGCGCTCGGCAATCGTCTCGAACATGCTTTGGGACGGATCAATTACCGGAGATCGTTGCGGAACCCAGGCCGTGTCTTTCAACGCTGGAAAACCCTCTATGTCCGCGACGTACATCATGCTTGAGAGATCAAGCGGACCGGGAATTCGAAAAACGTCTTGCGGCTTTAATCGCAGTCTAGCCGTGAGAAACTCGACCGTGGGGTCCGATGCCTTGGACTCGATTTCAATGCGCACGAATCCCGCCGACCGGCGGGAATGCAGCACTTCTTCCATTCCAAGCATGAGATCTGATGCGCTATCTTCTCGTACTGATACATCTGCATTTCGAGTTACCCGAAATGCAACACATTCCTCGACCCGCTTTCCGGGGTAGTACTCCTCGATGAAGTGGGAGGCAACATCCTCAAGCAGCGCGTAGGAATAGCCCTTATCGCTGGGTAACGTGATAAATCGCGATAGCGCTTTTCCTACCGGCACAATGGCGAATCGATGAGGCTTCTCCGAGTCTCCGCTTGCCATGCGAACACACAGGTGCATCCCTAGGTTCGCAAGAATAGGAAAGGGACCTTCTGGGTCGATATCCATCGGCGAAATGACGGGATAGGCTTCTTCGCGGAAGAATCGGACGAGCGTTTCGCGGTGTCGAGCAGAGGCCTTGGCAGCTGAGACTCGCTCCAATCCTTCGGCCGTCAGTGTCGGCTCGATCTGCGTCAGAAAACAGTTGTATTGGTCGCGAATGATAGCGTGAACGCGTTCATCAATTTGCTCGAGTTGCTGGGAAACCGTGAGCCCACTCGGATCGCTCGTCTCGACGCCTTGCGATTGCTGCAATTGCAACCCGCCCACACGCACCATGAAGAACTCGTCCATGTTACTGGCGGTGATCGCGAGAAATTTCAATCTTTCTAGGACCGGAACCTTCGAATAGAGGGCTTGCTCCAAAACCCGCTGATTGAATTCCAGCCAACTAAGCTCTCGATTGATGAAATGGGATTTGTTGGGTTTCATAAGAATGCCGGGAATCGCTTTTCATTCCGGTTGTGAGTCAACCGATTCCTTTTAATGCGCAAAAACCCGAGGTGTAAACCTCGGGTTTTGCGTGATGAATGTTTCGTAAATCGAATCTTCCCGGATAAGCAAAGATCGATTAACGCTTCGAGAACTGAACGCCTCGGCGAGCCCCTCGAAGGCCGTACTTCTTGCGTTCCTTCATGCGGGAATCGCGAGTGAGGAATCCGTCGTCCCGAAGAGCGTTGAAGTTCTCTTCACTGAGCCCAACCAGTGCACGAGCAAGACCCATGCGGAGAGCTCCAGCTTGACTGATGACACCACCGCCGGATACGCGAGCGACCACGTCGACTTTATCACGGTGCGCTACGTGATCCAAAGTCTCCACGACCAAACGTCGTTCGCCATCGTTGGGGAAATACTCCTCGAAAGGACGATCGTTGACGGTGATCTTTCCTGTCCCCGGGCGAATGCGCACGCGAGCGACCGCCGTTTTGCGTCGACCTGTACCGAGGGAATCTCCGCTTATTTTATCTTTTTTTGCGGTTAACATCCGTTTGTCTTTCGGAATCGCTTGTTGTTGTTACCGTAAACCGATTTCGGCTCTTAGGTCGATTGACGCCAAGGCCACTTCGTAGAGCGTTTTCGCAATCGCTCTCCCTGCCGCGAGCGACAGAATCACACTCTACCGCCCGCAACTCCGCTCCGTCTAGCTCTTCTTCACGAATGGAGCCGGGATTGGCTCTTGAGCTTGGTGAGGGTGATCTGGGCCAGCGTACACCTTCAGTTTCGCCAACATGTGGCGACCAAGGTTGTTCTTAGGCAGCATTCGCTTCACAGCGAACTTGACCAAGTCCGTTGGCTTTCGTTCCAGACGCTCTGCGTAGCTTTCCATCTTTTGGCGGTTGTAGCCGTTGTACCAAGCGTAATGTCGCACGTTGAGCTTGTTGCCCGACATGACGACCTTTTCCGCGTTGACAACAACGACGTATTCACCCGTATCAACGTGCGGCGTGTATTCGGGACGGTGCTTACCCATCAATACGGTGGCGATCTCGCTCGCCAATCGTCCAAGAACACAGTCGGTCGCATCGACGATGTACCACTTTTGCTCAACGGAGTGAGGCTTTGCGACGTAGGTTTTAGGTTGTGCTACCATTTCAAAACTCGGAGGGAAAACGGCCCCTGAACCATGTGGTTCGTCACTAATCCCCTCGAAACGCTGAAAATGCCGGGAATTAAGGTGGGAGAGTATATCGGTCGCGGGAAGGGATCACAAGTGCTTTTGATGGCCGAATTCTCCGGTATTTCGCAGGCTCGCGCGTCCCAGGTGCCGAACTTAGTTCCTGCGGGTTAGGTGTACCGGAGTTCAGATTTCGCAGGTATAACGATCACGCAGGGTTTTATCAAGTTTTCCGATTTTGTCCTTTTGGAGGTTTCTTTACATTCCAGGAGGGCATTTTTGGCAAACATTTTGTGGTTCATAGGGGTCAACACGTGTTGGATTTGAAAGGGCTTTTTGCCCCCCACCCGTTGCCAACTGGCGACATCATCGATGCGCTTCGTTATTGGGCCAACGTTGCGCCCAACAAGGTTGCCTTCTACTACACGGACGGGGAGACCGATAGCGACCAATCTCTCACCTATGCCGAACTCGATCACGCCGCGAGGGCGGTGGCGGTTCGAATTCTCGAGAATCACAAGCCAGGCGAGCGAGGCTTGCTTCTTTACCCTCCCACCATGGAGTTCGTGATCGGGTTTTTCGGGTGCCTTTATGCCGGTTGCGTGGCGGTGCCAGCCTATCCCCCTCGGCGCAGCCGCAAGGGCGCTCGCATCCAAGGCATCGCGCAGGATTGCCGCGCGCAGTTCGCGCTGACGACCAGCGATACGGTCGCCCAAATCTTGAAAGATGAGGGGATGAAGGCAGAGACCGAGTCGATGCGTCTGCTCGGAACCGATTCGGTCGACCGCTCCATTGCGATTCAATACCAAGAACTTCCGGTCGACCCGCGTTCGCTGGCGGTGCTCCAGTACACTTCCGGCTCGACGGGGCAGCCGAAGGGGGTCATGCTCACCCATGATAATTTGCTCAAAAACTGCGAAATGATTGCGCAGTTGTTTCAAAACAACCATGAGAAACGGGGAGTCAGCTGGCTCCCGATGTACCACGACATGGGCTTGGTAGGAGGAGTCCTGTCGCCGGTTTACATGTCGGCAACGATGACTCTGATGAGCCCGATGTCGTTCATGCAGCGACCGATTCGATGGCTCAAAACGATAAGCAAGTACAAAGCCACTACCAGCGGTGGCCCCAATTTTGCCTATCAGCTCTGTATCGATAAGGTCACCGAGGAAGAACTGGACGAGCTAGACCTTTCCAGTTGGGAGGTTGCGTTCAACGGCGCAGAACCCGTCCGCGCCTCGACGTTGGAGATGTTCACTCGCAAGTTCTCGAAATGCGGTTTCTCCCACCGATCGCACTTCCCCTGCTATGGCATGGCGGAAACGACGTTGATCGTAACCGGCGGACCTTTCCAACAGCCGCCTGTTATCCGCGCATTCGATAGTCGAAAGCTCGATGCCAGAATCGTCACTCCAGTGGACTCCAATGCTGCAGAGGCTCGCGGTATGGTGGGGTGTGGTCGTGCGACGGAAAACGAGAAAGTTCTGATCGTCGACTCCGAGACCAAGAAGCCGCTTGGGGATGAGTTGATCGGCGAGATTTGGGTTCAAAGCCCAAGCGTTGGAAAAGGTTATTGGGAGAAGGAGGAGCTGTCCAAAGAGACGTTCCAAGCGATCACATCGGACGGGCAGGGGCCGTTTTTGCGAACAGGAGATTTGGGATTCTGGAGCGAAAACCAACTCTATGTCGCTGGCCGCGTGAAGGACTTGATCATCGTCCGCGGCGTCAACCGCTACCCGCAGGACATTGAGGAAACGGTCGAACAATGTCACGAATCGATATCTTCGTCCGCGGCGGCCGCATTCGCCGATGATTCGGGGCCTCGGGAAAGGTTGATCATCGCGGTCGAAGTCCAGCGTTCTCTCGAAGCGGATTGGGGCCCAGCGGTGCAGTCGATCCGGAGGGCGGTGACCCAGGTCCATGAACTACCGCCGGACGCCGTCGTCCTAGTGCGTCATGGTTCGCTCCCGCGCACGTCGTCGGGCAAGATTCAACGGCACGCTTGCCTCCGCGGATTCCGCGAAAACAGTTTTCGGGTAATTCACCAATGGCTTTCGTGGGAAGAGGAGCTCCCAGGGCAATCGCCGATGATCGCTGCGGCGACCGTCGACGATTTGAAGTCCGGGTTCCAACGCAACACCGGAACCAAGAAGACACGCGATCCTGACCCCGCCGTGGTGGAGTTGGTACGGCGTGCGGTGAAGTCTGTTGCGCAGGAGAGAGCCAAGCTCCTGGACTTGGACACCAACGTCATCGTCGATTTGGGATTGGATAGTCTCGAGCGACTCCAAATCGCGCACACGCTGGAAAACGCGGTGGGAGGACGGTTCCCCGAAGAAGTTCTACAAGAAATCGAAACAGTCCGAGAAATCGCCGAGGCTATCGAGCAGCACTTCGGGAAAGACCGAATTCGAGAGGACTTGGTCGCTTCGGAATCGGACCAGCCCGCGCCACGAGAAGTTGCACCGGAGGACTATCGTTTTGAGCTTATGCCGGAGTACCGGCGACTCAAGCAGATGATGTCGCAGTTTGACATGACAGGCATCCCGAACCCGTACTTCTCGGTGCACGAAGGGTTGACGCGCGACACGACCACCGTGGCAGGGAGGCAGTTGATTAGCTTTGCGAGTTACAACTATCTTGGGATGAGCGGCGACCCGACCGTCACCGAGGCGGTGATCCAATCGGTAAAGAAGTACGGAACGAGTGTATCGGCGTCGCGATTGGTGAGCGGTGAGAAGGATATTCACCGCGTTCTCGAGCAGGAGATTGCTCGCTGGGTCGGGGTGGAGGATTCTGTCGTCTTCGTCGGCGGTCATTCGACCAACGAGACGGTCATCGGGCATCTAACCGGTCCCAATGACTTGATTTTGCACGATGCCCTTTCTCACAACAGCATCGTCCAAGGGGCCATACTATCGGGAAGTCGCCGTAGAGCATTTGCGCATAACAGCTATGAAGCCTTGGATGAGGCGTTGACCGAACTTCGGACTCGCTATCGCCGTGTGTTGGTGATCGTAGAAGGTGTCTACAGCATGGACGGGGATTACCCCGAGCTCCCCGCCTTTATCGAAGTCTGCAAGAAACACAAATGTTGGTTGATGGTAGACGAAGCGCACTCCATCGGAACGATGGGAACTCATGGTCGAGGTATCGCAGAGCACTTCGGCATCGACCCAACCGATGTTGATATCTGGATGGGGACTCTCAGCAAATCATTCGGCTCCTGCGGTGGCTACATCGCCGGAAAGAAAGAGCTAGTTGAGTATCTCAAGTACACCACTCCGGGGTTCGTGTTCAGTGTTGGTCTTTCGCCGGCGAACACCGCGGCTGCGATTGCATCGTTGAAGGTAATCGAGCGAGAACCCAATCGGGTTGACAGGTTGCATGAGGCGTCCGCGTTGTTCTTGAACGAGGCTCGCAAACATGGATTGAACACTGGAAAGAGCGCAAACACGCCGGTCGTCCCTGTCATCACCGGAAACTCCTTGCACGCCCTGCTACTGTCGCGTCGCATGAACGAGTCCGGTGTGAATGTGCAGCCGATTTTGTACCCCGCAGTAGAAGAATCCGCTGCACGACTGCGGTTCTTTATCAACTCGACGCACACAAACCAACAGATTCTTTATGCGGTCGACAAATGCGCAGAGCATTTCAAAGCGATTGCGCCCGAGCATTTCCGTGCCCCGCATGCCGTAGAAACCTGAGCGCCGCATGACCGTACCCTTGAATCGTACGATCTTTCGACCGGAGTTGATTGCGTCCGACGCATTTGTAGCCCCCAACGCAACCTTGCTCGGGGAAGTGTTGGTGGGGAATGAAGCGTGCATCTTGTTTGGCGCGGTACTGCGTGGCGATTGCGAACCTATTTCCATCGGCGCCCAGACCAACATTCAAGATCATTGCTGCCTCCATGCCGATCCTGGCTTTCCGTGTGTTGTCGGGAAGCGCGTTACAGTAGGACATGGGGCAATCGTACACGGTGCAACAGTAGAAGACGAATGCTTGATCGGCATTCGAGCGGTACTACTGAACGGGTCGGTGATCGGAACTGGGTCTATCATTGCCGCAGGCGCGCTCATTCCGGAGGGGAAGGTCATTCCCCCGCACTCCCTGGTCATGGGGATGCCGGGGAAGGTGGTTCGCCAGGTGGGGCCCGACGACCGGGTCTTGATCGAGCGAGGTTGGCAGCACTACGTCGAAACATCCCATGCTTATAGAGCATCCCTTGCTTCTGGAAAAACAAGTCGATGAACCGACGTCGTGACCAAAGTTCTAAGCCTGTCGAATTGCAACCGGGCGATCAAGAGCTTGAGATGGGTGTTCCCATTCCAGGCATCATCCAACCGAAAGAGCGTTGGACGCAAACCGGAATCAAGAAGTTGCCTGAAGCGGGACCACTGGCCTTGGGTTCGATCTTTGGACGCGAAGCACCCGTTGCCGTGGATATCGGCTGTGGCAATGGTCGTTTTGCAATCGGTTCGGCGTTAGCAAGGCCGGGTTGGGATCATCTCGCCATTGACTTGCTTCCAACGGTGATTCGGTATGCGACGCGCCGGGGCAATCAACGAGGTTTGAGCAATGTCCGGTTTCTGGTCTGCGATGGATGGCGATTTTTAGAGAATTACCTCAGGCCTGAATCCGTCGACGAATTTCATATCTATCATCCGCAGCCGTATTCCGATCCCGATCAAGCGGAGCGTCGACTGCTTTCCCCAGCCTTCTTCATGCTATTGATCGAGCGATTGAAGCCAGATGGCAAGCTCTTTTTGCAAACAGACCGCCGTCCTTATTGGGACTACATGGTTGACTGCGCGAGTCAATTGATGGATTGGCAAGAAATGCCCAGCGGATGGGGTGATGAGCCCTTCATCCGTTCCCGGCGGGAGATGATTTCTGCCGATCAGCAGTTGCCTGTGTTCCGAGGCTTTGGAACTCGCCGGAAAACGCTTTCGCACGAACAGGTCGCTGCCATCGCGAGCGGGCTACCTTTACCCAACTTCATGGTGCATCCGTCGGAAGATCCGTCCGCGACACCTTCGCGGCGCCGTTCCCGGTTTCGACCGAAGCGTGGGAAGCCCCGAACAGGTCCCCGATAACAACAACGACCTAGTTGGTGTCCCAACCAGGTCGTTTCAGTTTAGGAGTTCCTCGAAGAGATCACTCGGTCATTTGATTTCAACCGGAATATCGTTGGAACCTTCTTTGACATCGACTTTGATGTCGGAGCTCGACTCGCTCCAATACTTGTCCGGGACGGCTTTGTCCATGTGCATCGGAAGAGGCGCTGCGGTGGCATCCTCAGGTGCAATCGACTTCGGAGCGAAATAGACCGTGTACTGACCTACCGGGATGGGATCGGAAAGCTGATAGTTTCCTTGATCGTCTAGGTCTCCGCTAGCGCCATGTCCGGTCTCCAAGCTGACAAACATAACAGCCGCTTTGTTGTAAGGCTTCCCTTTGACCGTAGCGGTTCCTTTGACGGTTCCGACAGGGTTGGGGTTCGAACATCCAACGGCACTCATCCCAAAACAAAACAAAGCTATCCAAGTAAATAGGCGGTTCATATCGTACTTTCAATCGAATGTGAAATGGTGAAGCTTCCAGGTGCAGTCTATTGTTCAATCGATGTGACTTCACCATCGAGTCGGCAGCAAAGACGTTTGAGCGTGAGAAAGTCGATGGAGTTGGGGATAAAGTGCACGGAACCGTCCGCCAATCCAACTTCGATACCTCCGGTGTGCATGGAGTTGATGACCGTGTTATTTCGATACATGGCTTCGGTTGCACCTGTTTGAACAATATTGGAGTTTGGCGCAAAGCGGACGCAGGTCGTACCGGTTTGCCAGAGATCTCCGCAGCCCTGATTGATGCGACGAGGGTGGCGGGATCCGAACCATCCGCCGTAGTAGTTCGAGGTTCGGTTCACGCGATTAACGAGCCCCGATTGGTCGGAGACGAAGATGACGTTTGATGTTCCGTCGGTGATGCTCGACATTTTGGTCGTACCGTTTGGAAATAGGACTCCATTCTCACAAGACCAACCGTGTCCACAATCGAAGGTTCCTACGTTGGGGTCACCTCCTGGAACAGGGCGCGCAGCACCTTGGATACCTACGTAGCTGATATTCATGGCTCGCCCGTCGTTATTGGACACGGGAGCGATATGGAAAGGCTCGAAGGCCGTCGACGGACAGCGATATGTTGGGACGAGCAGATTGATAAGTACTTCATTGCCCGAATAGGCATTAGCACCTGCCGCTCCACCCGACATGAAGTTGGAAGTGAAGGTGAACGAGAGTTGGTTGTACACATTGCCTTGCTCGATGAATGGCAACAGCAAGGCTCGCCAATTGGAACCGTTAGCCGGCCATGCCTCTCGCAAATTGAAGGATCCATAGGGGAATGAGCGGTGCGTGTCGTGGTAATTGTGCATCGCCAAACCGATTTGTTTGACGTTGTTCGAACAACTCATACGGCGAGCCGCTTCCCGCGCGGCCTGGACAGCAGGCAACAGCAGTCCAACCAAGATCCCGATGATGGCGATGACAACCAACAGCTCAACGAGCGTAAAGCCTCTACGTTTGACGACCATGACATAACCTCGCGGTAGGAAGAATAAATGAAGCAGTCAGGCAGAATGGTGATGCTTGCCGTCGAATGGGGCTTCGTCGGCGTCTGGATCCCATTTGGTAGGAGAGTTCGGTCGATCGTAGCGTCTTGTTGCGGGAAGCACAACAAAAAGTTCAACCATGAATCAACGACGATTCACCCTGTCCAATGGAACTGCTATACAGAGATCACGACTAAGCCTTTGCGCTAATCATAGGGGCGTTTCGCAAGCCTTAGAAACTTTCAAAAAATCTGAATCGCCAAGTGAAAACTCGAGGTTGCATTGCAAATAGATTCACCGAAGCTAGCAGATCGGACATTGCAATTATCAAGCGCCTGCGATGTCACAGTTTTTGGCGTCCATTGAGGGCATCGGCGAGAATTTCTTTGTTGGTGAACTCGAGTACACTCCCCGTCGTGACACCCCGAGCGAGTCGAGTCAGTCGGACGGGGTACTCAGCGAGCTGATTGGAGATAAACAGGGCCGTACCGTCTCCTTCCACATTGGGATTGGTCGCCATGATGACTTCGGTGTAATTACCTGTTCGGACGCGATCGACCAGGGCTTCGATCGTCAAGTGATCCGGGCCGATGCCATCGAGGGGCGCGATCCGCCCCAGAAGAACGTGATAATGGCCTTGGAAGACCCCGGACTGTTCCAGTGCAATCAAGTCTCTCGGCTGCTCAACGATACAGAGAATGGACGCATCGCGACGAGTGTCGGTACAGATGGTGCACAAGTCTCCTTCAGCGAGATTGAAACAGACGGAGCAGTAGCGAACGTTTTCTCGGACACTCCGGATCGCATCGGAGAGTGCGAACGCTTCCGACTCGTGCACTCGCAGCAGGTGGTAGGCGAGACGTTCCGCTGTTTTCCGACCGATTCCGGGCAATTTGCTCAGTTGATCAATCAATTCCGTGACCGACTGCGAAATCTCCGTCATAGCCTCGTATCCTGCTCTCGTGTGCCTACCTTCCCAAGAGCTCCTTGGTCCTTCCGAGGAGCGATGTTAACATACCAAACGAGAGTGAAACCGCGAGCCGAACCCGTTTTGAACCGCTTCCAGAAAGCACCCCAAATCGATGAGTGTGTTGTTGCAAATCCGTCAAGCGTCAAAGCGTTATGGTGATCAAATCCTGCTTGATAACGCCGAGTGCACCATCACGAGCGACACCAAGGTGGGTTTTGTCGGTCGAAACGGAGCGGGAAAATCAACGTTGCTCCGGTGCCTGCTAGGCGACGAGGAATTGGATTCTGGGCAGATCGTCAAGCACCCGAAATTGCGGATCGGATATCTCCGCCAGCACGATCCTTTTCTCCCCGGCGAGACCTCGCTGCAGTTTTTGATGCGGGACAGCGGTCAACCCGATTGGAAGTGTGGCGAAGTCGCCGGCCAATTCGAGCTTAAAGGGCGATATCTCGAAGGGCCGGTGGGCGAGTTGTCTGGGGGTTGGCAGACCCGGGTCAAGCTGGCCGCTCTTTTGCTGCACGAACCGAATTTGCTTTTGCTAGACGAGCCGACGAACTTCCTCGATTTGCGTACCCAGATTCTGCTAGAGCACTTTCTGAAGGACTTTCGAGAGGCTTGTTTGATCGTCTCGCACGACCGAGCCTTCCTCGGGGCGACTTGCGACTCGACGCTCGACCTGTCTCTCGGAAAGCTCACGATGTACCCTGGCAAGATCGAGGAGTTTCTCGTCTATCAGCAAGAGAGGATCGAGCACGATCAACGTGTCAACGCGGCGACAGAGAGCAAGCGGAAGCAGCTTCAGGAGTTTGTCGACAAGAATCGCGCGAGGGCCAGCACTGCAACTCGGGCAAAGTCGAAGAGCAAGATGCTCGATAAGCTGGAGTTCATTGAGATCCAGTCCGAGCAGGCCAAGGCGGTGATCCGCGCCCCGCAAGTCGAACCCAGGCGAGGTCCTGCCGTTCGGTGTATCGGGCTGAGTATCGGCTACGAAGGGAAGGCGGTGGCGAAGGACATCAACATAGAGATCGAGCATGGATCGCGTTCCGCGATTGTAGGGGACAACGGCCAAGGAAAAACGACCTTGCTGCGCACCATCGTTCGCTCTCTCGAACCGGTAGCGGGGGACGTACGATGGGGGCACGGTTGCAATATTGGTACCTATGCGCAGCACGTCTACACGAGTCTACCGGAGAAAAAAACGGTCCTGGAATACCTGGAATATGAGGCCATTCCCGGGACAAAAGCCCAGACGATTTTGGACACAGCCGGCGCCATGCTTTTCCGCGGCGAAGCGGTGAATAAAAAAGTATCCGTTCTCAGCGGAGGAGAGCGAGCCCGGCTCTGCATGGCCGCCATTCTACTGGGAAATTACAACATACTCGTCCTCGACGAGCCCGGTAACCACTTGGACGTCGAGACAGTCGACGCCCTGGCGAATGCACTGTTGGAATTCAAAGGAACGGTGATTTTCACGTCGCACGATCGCCACTTTATGAACCGTGTCGCCACGAGCATTATCGAGGTGAAAGACGGGACTGTGGTGAACTATCACGGCAATTACGAATCCTATCTCTACATGGTCAATCAGGAAATCGACGATGCCGAGTTCGCCAGAACGGGTCGTCGCAGTGCGACCAGTGTACCGGCGAAATCGAAGGAGTCCGACAAGGAGCGAAGTCAGAACAAAAAGAAGCACCCTAGCGATGGCGTATCCAACGACCAGAGGCTTATACGGAAAGAGATCGCCAACTTAGAGAAGTCGATTTTGAAGCTGGATGGGCAGCGAAAAACGCTGCACGAGCAGTTGATGAAAGCGACCGACCCCATGGAGGCGATGAGGCTTCACGAGGAGCTGGAAAAAGTGAGTACCGAGCTGGAGACGGCCGAAATGCGTTGGGCGGAGTTGCAGGAGCAAGTCGAAGCCGATTAGCCCAATCTTCAAACGGCCACATCCTCGTGTTATGGTGCCCGCTTTCGAAGTTTACGCTGCAGGGATCGGCGATGGATCCCGAGGCGTCGGGCTGCTTCCGAAATGTTTTGATCGCAATCAGCGAGGACACGATGGATGTGTTCCCATTCGGCTTGAGCCAGAGTCGGGACCGGGATTTCTTCGTTCGATTCCGTGACCTCCACCTCCGAACCTCCTCGCTTGAAAGCGCTGAGAATATCGTCGGCGTCAGCGGGTTTAGGAAGGAAGTTTGCGGCCCCGAGCTTGATCGCATCGATCGCGGTGGCAATGCTTCCGAACCCCGAAAGGATGAGGACTTGGACCTCAGGCTTGATCGCTTTGAGGTCCGCGATGACCGTCAAGCCTGTTCGACCGGGCATACGCAGATCGACGACGGCCAAATCGGTGGGATTGCGACGAAATACCTCGACTCCTTCCTCGCAGTTTCCCGCCACTTCGACCCGGAAGCCACGTTCTTGGAACGCTTCTGCCAAACGGTCACGAAGGACGTAGCTGTCGTCGACGAGCAAGATGCTCTGGGAAGAATTCTCTTTGCTATCCATCAAGTTTTTCCTGCAGAACGCAGCGTGTTTCCTTCAACGAGGCCAATCAGTTCAGCCCCAATCCTAGCACAAAAAACAGGTTCCATTCCGGCTGCTTTGGTGTCTTTTGAAGGGTTAACGGGATCCAACACCCTGGATCTTGGAAAAGGTGCCGCCAGAGGGTATGCGCGGTCGCAGGGATCTCACGAGGGAAGCTGGTCCGGTTGAAACGATTAAGCCGGAGCTACCAAAAATAGGAATTCCGAGGAACTTTGAGGGGAAAACCCGCATCGTACACCAGGTTCGTTTTGTTGACACGCATAGTCGTCCAACTACGATGGAAATTCGCTTGTATTGGCAGACATCCCGAATTGGTGGGATGAAGTCCCTCGCTAGATCCAAGTAAACCGCGTTTCTTTTCCAACCGTTTATCACCTTGGGGATCTCATGTTGAGTCCACGTAAGTTCGCTGCCGGTAAGAAGTTCCTTCAACGATGGCAGAAAGCCAAGAAGCGTCAAGCTAAACGAGGAATTCAGCTTGAGTCTCTCGAAAAGCGGGAACTGATGGCTGCTGATTTTTCTCCTGGTGTCGAGTCGGCGTTAGCGACAATGCGTATCGCGGACCCTGCCATCCGAGTCCAAATCGGAAACATGCTCACCGCACGATATGGCGGCGGTAGCTCGACCTCGTCGGGTACGGGAGGGCTTTCCGGAGAAAGCGGCGCTCCGTTCACCACCTCGGAAGCGGAACCGAACTCCGTCCGTTCCCAAGCCAACTTTTTGCCATTCGGGATTGGCCCTGGCAAGAACTCGGTGGTGAATGTCAACGGTCAGATGAACAACAACTGGGACGAAGACTACTTTGCCTTCGATCTGAAGAAGGGGGACATCATCGACATCCGGGCCAATGCTCTTGGTGTCGTTCAGCCGGGACTCACCTTGTTCAATTCCGCTGGACGAGAGTTGCTCCACAGCAAGCAGCCCTTTTATCCGCCCGCAGTTGGTCGACCGATTCCCGACAAGTCTCCGCGTTTCACAACGGGAGGTTCCACGCTCACTTACGTGATCGACACCGATGGTCGTTACTTCTTGAGCATCAATGATGCCAGCTTGAACTACTCCATCAATATGCGGGCCTATCGCCCGACGATCGAGCAAGAGCCGATTGGTACCAAGCAAAAATTGTTTGTCGATTTCGACGGTGCGTTTCTCCGTTCGGATGTCGTGGGATTGAATCCGACGGCGGTTCCCTCCACTGTCCGTATTCCGGGACTTTCTCAAGCCCTTCCGCAGTTGGGACTTACCGATGCGGACGAGCCTGCTTTGATCCGCAACATTATGAATCGGGTCGAACAAAAGCTTCGATTGCAGCTCGCACAGGATAGTTTGAACGGATGGTATTCCCAAACCGGTAACCCTGGCGACTTTGATATCGAAATCTTGAACAGTCTGGAACATCCAGACGTTTGGGGACAACCCAATGTGGCCCGCATGATCGTCGGTGGTAATGCGCCCCAGTATGGCTTCCCAGCGGGATTATATGGTATCGCCGAATGGGTCGACATCGGTAACTTCAACCGTGAGGACACTGCAGTTACATTCCTGGACGCGGCTATTTTCGAAGCCCAAACCACGCCGCGAGCAGGAAACGTTCCTCTGGCTGACTCCTTTGCTCAGAGTATTGCGGACACGATCGTTCACGAAATGGGTCACTTGCTCGGTGTTGCCCACACCAGCTTTACCAATAATGTGATCACGATCATGGACGGTTTCTTGATCGATCAAATCGGGCAGGATGGTTTGTTTGGAACGCCGGACGACCAATTGCTGACCTTCAAAAACGACGAATACGAACTGGGTGAGACGACTGCAGGTGGCGGTGTCAACAACACAGCGCAAGTCGTGGCTTGGGCGGCGGCGACGGGCAAGGTTGGCTCGACCATCTCCGGTCTCGTTTACAACGATATCAATCGCAACGCTCGCCAAGACGCGGGGGAAGCGGGCATTGGCGGCTGGGAAGTCTACGTCGACCTCAATAACAACGGCTCTCGCGAGCTAGGCGAACCGCGAGCCACGACGGCGGCAAATGGTTCGTACACCTTGTTCGTCGCTGCAGGCACTTACAACGTTCGCGTCACTCGACCTGCAGGCTGGGTTGCGTCGACCAACGCAGAGGTCGTGAAGTCCGTTACTGTGACCACCGCCGGAGCGACCGCAAACTTTGGTTCTTCGCTTCCCTCCAACCTGGCTACGGGTTTCAAGTGGTTGGATATCAATGGCGACGGTATCAAGGATTCGAATGAACCGGGACTGGCTGGCGTCTACATTTACTTGGACCTGGATGGCGACGACCGACCGGACGTAGGGGAACCCGCATCCATTACCAAGGCGGATGGATCGTACTCCCTCACACCACCATCGGCTGGTGTCTTTACAATTCGAGAAGTGGTCGATGCTGGCTACCGACAAACCTTCCCCGCATCCGGAGAACACATTGTGTCCTTCGACGGGATCACGCCATTGCGTGGCTATGATTTCGGCAATACCGAGTCGGCTGACTGGGGGGATGCACCATCTCCGTATCCAACCAATCGTTCGCAGAACGGAGCGTACCATGGTCAGCTCAGTGGTCTTCGTTTGGGAGTGAACTGGGACGCCGAGCAAGACGGTCAACCATCGACCACAGCTACCGGTGACGATGTCAACGGAATCTTGGACGATGAAGATGGAGTAAGTCTGCTGGCACCGATCGTTCGCGGAGACAATTCGAACATTCTCCAATTCAACATCACCAACACGACCGGGAGCCCTGCTTATCTGCAAGGTTGGGTCGATTTCAATGGTGACGGCGATTGGAGCGATACCGGCGAGCAGATCGTTACCAATCTCATGGTTTCGGCGAGCGGATTGCAAAATGTAACCTTCTCGGCACCTGCCAATGCCGTGAATCGAACCTACGCTCGTTTCCGACTTTCCCAGACGCAGAATCTTGGTCCGGCCGGACGAGCGGGTACTGGCGAAGTCGAAGATTACGTGTTTGACATCGTTAACGGTCCCCGGACTCTGTTGCAGCCCGATACGGCTACCGTGGCTCGCAATAGCCAAAGCAACGTGATCGATGTGATCGCCAACGACTTTGCACTTCCAGGGGAAAGCTGGCGAATTACCGGTGTGAGCTCTGGTTCCCGAGGCGGTCGGGTCACAATCGACACAGTCAATAATCGCGTTCTCTATACCCCTGCCTTGAGCTTCATCGGAGTCGATGAGTTCACCTACACTGCCGTGACGGCAACGGGGCGTTCCGAGACGGCTCGCGTTACGGTCAACGTCGTCGCACAGTTCTTGGATCCGGTCGCGGTCGATGATTCGTTCGACGTTCCAACCAACTCGATCGGCTTCCCGCTCAACGTTCTTGCGAACGATGTTGAAGGTGCTGGCGGAGCATTGGTGGTTACGAACGTAACGACTCCAGATAAGGGTGGTTCGGTTACCATTGGTTCGGGAGGACAAAGCATTCGCTACACGCCTCGCCGCGATTTTGGTGGAACGGAAACGTTCTCTTACACTGCAACCGATGCGACGGGCAAGTCCACGACAGCCAAGATTACAGTGCACACCATCGCAGGAGACCGCGCCGATGATTTGGTTGAATTCAGCTTCGGCTTCTACAACCTCGCTGGCGAGCCGATCACTGAAATTCGTCAAGGTGAGCAGTTCATCACTCGCGTTTTTGTCGACGATCTACGTCCGGAGCGTGGAGCTGCCCAAGTTCCTCCTCTGTTTGTAACGGATCCCGGCGTTTACGCTGCTTACTTGGACATCCTTTACAGTTCCGGATTGGTGGCACCTGCGTCCCCAACTACGAACAATGGTTTGGACTTTGAGACCGCGTTCTTCCCACCCTATCAATCAGGGCGTGACGGATCAGCGGCCATCCCTGGAATCATCGACGAGTTTGGTGCATTCGCAGGTTCCGTACCTTCGATGAATTTCCCCAATCGTGTTCCTTTGGCCAACATTGTCTTCACGGCAACAAATCCCGGTCTCGCTGAATTTGTCGGCGATCCTGCCGATCGATCGCCGCAAAGCGATGTTGTTTTCTACAATACCACACGATCCGGGGTTCCCATCGAAGAAATTCGGTACGGTCGCTCGACCCTCGAAGTGGTACCCAGCGGAGTGAACTTCCCTTATGCCAAGGATGATTCGCCGGCTCGATTGCCAGCGGGTCAGTCGTCGACCATCGATGTGCTGGCGAATGACATTCAAGGAACTCAGCCACCGATCCGAATCTCGTCCACCACGCAACCTGCGGGAGGTCAAGTTCAGATCTCGGATAGTGGAACTCCGACCAACTTCTCCGACGATCGGATCATCTACACTCCGAATACGAACTTCACAGGTACCGATTCCTTCAAGTACACGATCACCGATCAACGAGGCTTCACCTCGACGGCAACGGTGACGGTTCAAGTGGGAACCGAGGCACAGGTCCAAGCGGATGACTTGGTTCAACTTCGGCTCTCGATCACCGATTTGGCGGGTCAAGAGATTACGCAGGTCACCGCTGGTTCGAAGTTCCAACTGCGAGGATTCGTCCAAGACCTTCGCAACAATCCAGTTGCAGCAGGGGTTTTTGCGGCCTACCAAGACATCCTTTACAGTTCGAATTTGGTTTCGGTCGACACTCAAGCGAATGCACCATTCTTCCAAATCACCTATGGTCCTGACTATGTCAATGCGACCTCGGGAGATGTTCGCATCGCTGGATTGATCAATGAAGTTGGTTCAGCACAAACGAGCGGTGCCCCCCTCGGGACTTCCGAGCGATTGCAATTCGTAATCACCATGACTGCGAACGCGGCAGGGGTAGCATCCTTCGTCGGAGATCCGGCTGACATCAAGCCGTTCAATGACACCCTTCTGTTTAACCCAACCAGCCCACTTGCCACCAATCAGATTCGATATCTATCGGATTCCCTGGTGATCGTGGGCAGTGGCGGGACCGGTGGAACGGGCGGAGGTGGCGGTGAAGGCTTCACCAATCTCCGTAACGCGTTCGACGTGAACGACGATGGATTCGTTTCTCCGATCGACGTACTGATCTTGGTCAACTCGTTGAATGCGGGCGGTGGCGGGGCGTTGTCGAACAACACCGATCCTGGCGCATCCGGAGAATCGACCGAGCATTATTACTTCGACGTGAACGCGGATACCTATCTGAGCCCGCTCGACGTTTTGGCTGTGATCAACGTGTTGAACTCTCGCTCGGCATCGGGCGGTGAAGGGGAAGACTCTAGCAGCGCACCATTGGTGGAAGCCAACGCACCAACCAATGAGTTCGTCGAAGTTCCCTTCCAGTCCAACAAACTCCTCGATGCGGCTGTCGCAACCCTTTACGGTCCGATGATGGAAGAAGTCGAAGAGGACGAGGAAGAGCTGTTGAGCTTAGCCGCTTACCTGGAGAACCAAGATTCCGATGAGGAAGATCTCTTTGATGGCTTAGCATCTGCTCTCAATGGCTGATGTTTACAGCTCAGACCGTTTTGATTTGTTCGAGACGCCATCTTGCCTCCAGGATGGCGTCTTTTTTTATTTGCTAGACTGAGCATACCGAAAGGTATGGGCGGTTCTCCATATATGCGACTCAACAGGAGCTTGGAAATGAAACGAATATTTTGTGGTGCGTTATGGATCTGTGCAGTCTATGGATGCGCGAATCTGGCAACAGCTCAAGACGTCACGAGCAATCGTGAAAAGATTCGCATGTTGATGCAGGAGGCCCAGGAGCTTGCCAAACTCGGAGATGACGAGGAGGCATATCGGATTCGCACCAAGATAGCTGAAATGTTGGACGAGCAACGGAAAGAATCCGCTCCCTTTTCCCGCCCTCCCTTGGAACGCCGTGACCGTCCCGCAGAGCCGCCGTATCAGCCAGAGTCCGCGCGCCGCTACCAAGGCCCACGAGATCGTATGCCAGGTCCTCCCCGGCCTCCACACGCTCGCCATCACGGCTCTCATCTGGATATGGCCCTAGAGCATATGCGAATGGCCGAACACCATTTGCTGGAATCGGGCATGACAGAACCAGCAGAGCAGATGCACCGACAGATTGAGGAAATCCAGGCGCGTCTGCGCCCGGTCCACGAGCAGAAAACGCAGCCCCAGCAGGAGTACCGCACCGAGAATCTAGACCGCGTCCCACCTCGCGACAGACCGGATGGACGCGAGGAACAAGAATGGATTCGGCGAAGTCTCCAAGAACTTCGCGAGGAAAATCAGCGGCTCCGCGAAATGATGCGAGAGTTGCACGAACGGGCGGGCGACCGTAATCGCTAGTTGGCCAACTGCGGGGACGCTTCCTCGGATTCTGCGGGCGGCTCAGCAGTTGGCTCGGCAGGTTTCTGATGCTCCTTGAGGATCCGGTCCAAGATTCCATTGACGAATTGGCCGGAATTGCGGCTTCCGTATCGCTTTGCAAGCTCGATCGCTTCATTGATCGAAACCCTGCCCGGAACATCTCCAAAGAGGATCTCGTAAGCCGAGATTCGCAGGATGTTCCGATCGATGGTCGTCATTCGCTTCAAGGACCAATTGGCCGCATGCTTCGAAAGAACTTGATCGATGTCGGTCCGATGGTTTCGAACGCCGTAGAGAAGTTCCAAAGCGAACGTCACCAAGGGCTTGTTTTGCAGCATGCGTTTTTGAACAAACTGATCTGCAACACTGAATTCCCGAAGGGGATTGATGTCTTCTTCGTAGAGAACTTGAAGGGCAACCTCACGGGCACGTCGACGTGTTGTCATATTTGAAATTGGGAAAGATCAGAGTCAGGGAGGGATTTTTCGCAGTCCCTACATCATTCAATGGGAGGGGGAGATCGTCAAGCTGGATTTGGTCAACATTTGATCGACTTCATTTGAAACGATGACTCCATAATTGATCGCACCGAGCCACCCCGACATGATGATGCCGACGCTTCCCGCGTGATAAAGCCCTCGGATTTGTTGCGGTAGCCCGCGGGAGACCGCAAGCCCCTCGAACTTGGTGCCAAAGCTCGCTCCGAGCTGATGCTTGGTGTAGTGCTGGAACGTCCTGGGCGTCGCAGCTTCGACGTGATCAATCATATCGCGACATCCCGGCACATACTTCTCCAGTGAACGGAGAGTGGACTCGATCAAGTCGGCTTTGCTGGCTTCGTATTCGGCGTCGCTGAGATTCGCCCAGTCGCTCCAATTGGCGTTGGTACTGCTGACAATCGCATACCGTTCCTTAGCATGAGGCCGAGTTCTCGGGTAGTAGAAGCTGAACGTGCGAGAGGTGATATTCCTGTCCAAAAGCAAATCGGTTCGGAATAAATTCGCAGTGGAGCAGAAAAGCAAATCCCCTGTCGATTCCTCCACCGTACAGCCTGGCTTCAACGCCATGTAGACTTGTGTGCTGCTGTTGTTGAGGCGTACGGCTTTTGCTTCCTGGACAAACTGTGGATCGAATTTGTCCTCCCCCACCATATTGAAGATTGTCGATCGCAAATTGGAATTGCTCACGACAGCCCGACACTTGATCTCGCGACCGTTCGCCACCACACCACGGACTCCGTCGGGGCCAACCAAAATGCTCGAGACTTCGCATCGGATTCGCGTGTCGACTCCGTTCTTGGTCAATTCCGTTTGCATTTTGGACACGAGATCATCCGTGCCCCCCTCATAAATGTAGACCCCTTTGGCCATGAAATTCGAGAAGACAATGCCGTAGGTGATCGCTGGGTCTTCCAAGGTCGATCCGTTGGCGTAGGTGATCGGCTCCATCAAGAGTCGAACAACATCCTCGCGTCCAGGAAAGAACTTTTCGAACAACTCACCAGTCGTCATCCGCTGATCGTCGTAGAAGTTCATCCCTCGCGCGGTGTCGAAAAATTGCGTCACGACACGCTCTTCGATACCGAATCGCTCGACCAGGAGTCGCGTGAAGTCCTCGCGATTGAAGGTAGTCGTGAGCGAGAACATGGGGTTATCGAACCGAATATTCTTTAACTGAACGATTTTGCTCGCGATCTCTTCGCTCCAGTAACGACGGCAGCTTTTGATCATGCCGTAGGGGAAGCCGTGGAGAGAGATATCGAATGTGTGGCTTCCTGGACGCTTGAACCATGTTGCCAAGCCACCGAGTTTGTAGTGCTGTTCCAGCAACAGGACACGATGCCCGGCGCGTCCCAAAATATTGGCCGCGGTCATGCCTGCCAAACCGCTCCCGATCACTACGACATCGTACTCGGGCAAAACACCAGCAAGGAAATCTTTTGGCATAAAGGCTTCAAAGGCAAACGCGTGAAAAGTCGCGAGGAATTGGGAAACAGGTCATTGTTTCAACGGGTGGACGAACCAGCAAGCCGCATTCGAGCAGATCTCTACCGGAACATTCCGACGTGCTACGCGGAAACCCAAAAAGCAGCCCCAGCCGATCCCCCTACTTCCGACGAAAGAACCCCTGATCGCAATGGCCCTCATCGCAACGGAATGGATTCTCGCCGAGGGCGCCTGCACGCCCAAGACATCCTCAGATTGCGAGACATTGTTTAGAGAGGGCAATGTTTCGAGAAGAGAATGGGTAGAGCAAGCAGTGGCTCGAAGCGGGGCAGCAGACCAAAGATTTGGCTATGGCCAAAAGACTGGCGTCCCAGGGTTGCGTCGCGATGCCATGAGCGGTGCAACTCCGCTCAGAGCAGATCCGTAGGGTTAAGATCCGTTCAGGACAGCTCAGCTCAGTACTACCCAGTACTGTGCAGATGGGAGGACAGTGCGGATGAGAGGAATCGAACCTCCACGGCCGTATGTATTAGGCCACTAGATCCTGAGTCTAGCGCGTCTGCCAATTCCGCCACATCCGCAAGAAATCGGGCAGGCAACCCCCGATTTGGTAGGAGATTAGCCGGGAAGAACGGTTTGGTCAAGCCGCATCGACATTGGAAATGGCTGGACGCGCGCCTATACTAGAGTCAGACAGAATAACTTTCCAAAAGTCCTTAATCCCATTAGGAGGTCGAGGATGCTTAAGATGCAATGGTTGGCACCAGGTTTATTTGTAGCGGCAGGCTGCGGTTGGATGATCGCTGCGGATCCCCCAAAAGCGGACCCCAAGGATTCCGTTGCGACCAAAGACAGCGTAACGGCTGAAAAGTCTTCGGACGAGAAGACCACGAAGAAGGCAACCGGGAAGATCAATAAGAAGACAGGACTCCCCATGTTCAACCGACTCTCATCAGAAGAAGAGCGCGTCATTCTCTATAAAGGGACCGAGCGAGCATTCACCGGCAAGTACACCGATTACAAAGCGGACGGGACTTACATCTGCCGACGCTGCAACGCACCCCTTTACAATTCCAAAGACAAGTTTCACAGCGGTTGCGGATGGCCTAGCTTTGACGACGAAATCAAGGGCTCGGTAAAACGCGTGATCGACGCAGATGGCTATCGAGTCGAGATCCTTTGCAAGAACTGCGGCGGCCACCTGGGCCACGTCTTCGAAGGGGAACGCATGACCGCCAAAAATACGCGTCACTGCGTCAATAGCGTCTCGATGCTGTTCGTGCCCAAAGGGAAGGAGCTACCCAAGGTGATCACGGCAACGCCGGACGAAGAGGGAGCATCCGAGTCAGCTGGATCGATCGACAAGCCTACGGAAGAGGCCTCACCTGCCGAAGCATCCAAAGCGGGTGGCGAGAAGGCCAAGCCCGCAATCGAGTAAAAGAATATTGAGTCGGCCAAGCTATCTTGGTCGCGCGTTACGGACGGGACAGAAGTCCGCAATCGGTGAGCCATTCCGCGAAGCGGACGGGCCACGCTCCATAAGCAGCCTTGGCCTCGGGGCGGTAGCCAAAGCCATGTCCTGCATTCGAATAAATATGAAGCTCGGCGGGAACGCCAAGCTTTTTGTATTTGAGATAGACCTCAGCCATCCCGATCGCGATATCATCCCGGTCTTTATAGCCCAACGCAATGAAGACGGGAGGCATTTCCTTTTCCACGGTGAAGCGTTTTGAACTCCCTGGATAGATGAGGGCTTGGAAGTCGGGCCGGCTCGAAACACGCTCAATGGGGTCGGCGGATGAGGCGGCTCCTTCGACAGGTTGCATCGCTGCTAGAGCGGCTAATTCCCCTCCCGCAGAGAAGCCGAGCACTCCGATGCGATCGGTCCGAATCTCCCACTCCTTCGCCTTGGCACGGATCATCTGGAGAGCGCGCCGCGTGTCAGCCATCGCATGATCATCGATCGTGTAAGTAGAGCCTTCTTCGCGCGCTAATCGGTACTTCAATACGAAAGCGGCGATGCCTTGCGAAGCAAACCATTCCCCGAGCGAGTATCCTTCGTGCCCCATGCAAAGCATGCGATGTCCGCCACCCGGCGCGATCAGAACAGCGGTCCCCGTTCCCTTTCCCTTGTCTGGTAGATAAGGGACGATCGATGGATTGTGAATGTTGGTCACATTGCACTTGCCTGGACCGATGTCCTCACGTTCCGGTTCCTTGGCCCTCGCCTCGAAACCAGGGGCTCCTTTGTCCCAAAGCGGGATCGCGGTTGGCGTGCTTTCTTTTGCAATCGGTTCCGCTCCTGCAACCTTTCCCGCAAGGAAGAGGCAAGAGCTGAAGAGCAAGGGAACAGCGAGAGAGACCCGGCGTACAAACTGCGCGCGTTTCATGGAGCGATCCTACAGATGCGAGATGGAGGGAGACAAAGAGAGACCAAATCGAGGGCATGGTCCGCTCCATTTTATCACACGGGTCACCGGGAGAGTGCGGGCTGGAGTGTGCAGATCCACGCGCTGAAGACCGCCGATGGTTGGCGACCGACACCTGTGAGTCTA